>DYNE01000043.1 GCA_020721225.1 Pelodictyon luteolum
TTTTGATTGTACTGTAATGAGTTACTGTTTTTTATTATGGGGAACTTCGGCCTAAGTGCTAAGTGCTAAGTGCTAAGTGGGTAGTGAGTAGTGGGTAGTGGGTAGTGAGTAGTGAGTGAGTAGTGGGGGAGTTGAGTCGTTTGCCGGTTATCCTTCCATTTCGCACTTGATCACTGAGCGGATTTTTTCGAGCGTCTTTTGCATGTCCGTTGGCAGGGGGGAGCTGAAGGTGAGTTTTTCGTGCGTCGATGGTTGGCTGAAGCTGAGCGTTTCGGCATGCAGGGCCTGACGCGGCATGATTTCAAGCAGGTTATTGACAAAGCTTTCGCTTCTGCTGAAGGGGAGAGTGCGGATGACGGTACCGCCATAGGTTTCATCGCCGAGAATCGGGTTGCCTGTGTGCTGCATATGAGCCCTGATCTGGTGGGTGCGGCCGGTATGCAGGGTAAGCGAGACAACCGAGAACCAGTGAAGATTTTCCTCTACGAGATAATCGGTAATGGCATGTTTGCCGTCAAGCCCTTCGTAGGGGTAGTTTGCCATTATCTTCCGGTTTTTTTTCGAGCGCCCGATGTTGGTCAGGATGGTGCCTGACCGGGGATCAGGAACGCCCCATACAATGGCCTTGTAGATTTTCTGAACCTGCCGCATGGCGAACTGACGGGCAAGACGGTGCAGTGCAGTCGGGTTTTTTGCGATAATGATGAGGCCGGACGTATCCTTGTCAAGCCGGTGTACAATGCCCGGCCTGAGTTCGGAGGCATCCAGCGATTCGGCGTCCCGCCCGATATGGTGCAGAATGGCGTTTGCCAGGGTCCCGGTCCAGTTGCCGAATGCCGGGTGCACCACCATGCCGGGTTCCTTGTTGACAACCATCAGGTCGCTGTCTTCATATACGATATCGATAGGGATGTCTTCCGGGGCGAGTTCGGGTGCGGGCGGACGCAGAAAGGTGATCAGAATGGTATCGCATGATTTGATCCGGTAATTCGATTTTACCGGTCTGCCGTTTACCAGTACCCGTTCTTCTTCGATAGCTTCCTGCACTTTATTCCGGGTAGCATTCTCGACCTGCTGGGTAAGGTATTTATCTATGCGCATCGGAATCTGTACCTTGCTGACCTGCAGGGTAAGTTTTTTCGGCTCCGCTGTTTCAGATTCGGGTTGTGACGATTCGTTTTTTATGGTGTGATTTTGCATTTTGTGAAACATGACGGCATTCCGCAGTTTTACTCGTTACCGGATGCAGTATAACAAAACCAGCTGATTTCTCTTCTTATGCAGGACAAAATGGAAAAGAGGGCTTATGATGTCGATCTTGCCGTTATCGGCTCCGGCCCGGGCGGATATGAAGCGGCCCTGAGAGCTGCCCGCCTCGGAATGAAAGTCATACTTGTCGAAAAAGGCTCGCCCGGCGGCGTTTGTGTCAACTGGGGATGCATTCCAACCAAGGCGCTGTTGCGCAGCGCCGGTATGTTCGATGACCTTTCAAAAGCCTCCGGTTACGGGGTGCTGCTCTCCGATCCGGGGTTCGATCTGGCGCAGGCGGTGAAACGGAGTCGTAATGTTGCCCTGAAGCTCTCCAAAGGTATCGGCTTCATGCTGAAAAAAGCCGGTGTCGAGTACCGGCAGGGAGAAGCCCGCCTGGGTGCATCCCATGAAATTTCAGTTTTTCGGGATGGTGAGCAGGTCGGTTCCTTTACAAGCGAAAAAATCATTATTGCCACAGGCGGACGCTTCAGGGAGCTGCCGGGTCTTGTCCCCGACGGCAGACGCATCATTACGAGCAGGGAGGCGCTCGCCCTGAAAGATGTGCCTCGTTCGATGCTCGTGCTCGGCGGAGGCGCCATAGGTATCGAGATGGCATGGTTCTATGCAAAAGCCGGAACGAAGGTTACCGTTGTTGAAATGATGCCGCAGATTCTTCCTCTCGAAGAGGCCGAGATAGCGGAGGGGTTGCGCCGTTCTTTTGAAAAGGCCGGTATTGCAATCCATACATCGGCAAAGCTTGAGCAGCTTTCATGTCGCGAGTCCGGCGTCGAGGCCGTTATCCGAAAAGAGGGAGAAGACCCTCTTCCGGCAGAAGCCGACTGTCTGCTCGTAGCTGTCGGGGTGACGGGTAATGCCGACGGGCTTGGTCTCGAAGAGGCCGGTGTGGAAATTTCGAGGGGTTTCATTCTGACTGACGATCAGTGCCGAACCGCAGCCGATCATATCTTTGCCGTCGGCGATGTTCGCGGCGGAATGCTGCTCGCCCATAAAGCATCTGCAGAAGCGGCAATCGCAGTGGCGGCTATTGCCGGAAAACCGCTGCCCGCACTCGATGATACAAAAATACCGAGATGCGTCTATGTCGAACCGTCAGTCGCCAGCGTTGGGCTTACCGAAGAGCAGGCGAAAGCGAAAGGCTTCAAGGTTACGATCGGACGCTCGATGTTCGCCGCGTCAGGAAAGGCCAACGCCTATGGTAATCTTGAAGGGCTGGTAAAGCTCGTTTTCGATGCTGCCGACCTTCGTCTTCTCGGAGCGCATATTCTCGGTCACGGCGCGGTGGAACTGATCGGGGAGATTGGTCTTGCACGGCATCTTGAAGTGACTGCCGGGGATATTGCGCATGCCGTTCACGCCCATCCGACCTTGTCGGAAACCATCCGCGAGGCTGCCGAATATGCGCTCGATTCTCAGGTATCCGAAGGGTGATTGTTCCGAATTGTCGCCGATCGGGAAAAACCTTTCGGAAGTGAGATTACTATTTTCTATTGTCTCCTTAAAAGCATAAATTCAGAGTTTATTATTTGAGTTTTAAAAAAAACAGTAAGCCTTTGCCTCTGAACAAGTTCACACTTCAGCAGGCGGAGTAACAACCAAATGATCAATTATGACTCAGACTGAAACAGCTGCAAAAAAGAGTGCTGCAGCCAAAGTGAAAGCAGGTTCGGAAGCGCCGGCAACTCAGGAACCGAAAAAAGCGGCAAAGCCGGCAGCCAAAAAGAAGTCAGGCCTTGCTTTTCCTTTCACGGCCATCGTCGGTCAGGAGGAAATGAAGCTCAGTCTGATCCTCAATATCATCGATCCGAGGATCGGTGGTGTGCTGGTCATGGGTCACAGAGGTACCGGAAAAAGTACTACCGTCAGGGCTCTTGCTGAAGTGCTTCCGTTTATCGACAGGGTCAAGGATGATATTTACAATCGTACTCCCGAACAGTACCTTGAAGGCGAAGATGCGAAAAAAGGCCGCAGGGCGATCGATCCCGAATCCATCAAAACCGAAAAAATACCGGTACCTGTCGTCGATCTTCCACTCGGTGCTACCGAAGATCGCGTTTGCGGAACCATCGATATCGAACAGGCTCTTACCAGCGGCGTGAAAGCTTTCGAGCCGGGTCTTCTTGCCCAGGCCAACAGGGGCTTCCTCTACATCGACGAGGTCAACCTGCTTGACGATCATCTTGTTGACGTGCTGCTCGACGTGGCTGCCAGCGGCAAGAATGTCGTTGAGCGCGAAGGTATCAGCATTCGCCACCCCGCCCGCTTCGTGCTTGTCGGTTCCGGCAACCCGGAAGAAGGTGAGCTTCGTCCCCAGCTGCTCGACCGTTTCGGTCTGCACGCCCGTATCATCACCATTCTCGATGTCGCCAAACGTGTCGATATCGTCAAGCGCCGCCGCGAGTTCGATGACGATCCGGACGCTTTCATGAAGAAATACAGTCGTGAACAGCAGAAGCTTCAGAAAAAGATTCAGCAGGCAAAAGATCTGCTTCCCCAGGTAACCATGACCGACAGCGTACTGACCGATATCGCCAGACTCTGCATGAATCTCGGTATCGACGGTCACCGCGGTGAACTTACCATTACCCGTACCGCACATGCCCACGCGGCATTCCTGGGCGACAAGGAAGTGACCATGCAGCATGTCAGAGAGATAGCAGGCCTTTGCCTGCGCCATCGCTTGCGCAAGGATCCGCTTGAAACTCTCGATGCCGGTGAAAAAATTGAACGTGAAATCGCAAAAGTCCTTGGAGAAGCAGAAGCAGTATAATGATAGCTTTTACCGATATAGTTGGAATGGATCTGGCCAAGCAGGCGCTCATGCTGCTGGCCGTCGATCCTTCACTCGGAGGGGTGGTTATTCCCTCGGCGGTCGGTTCCGGAAAGTCAACGCTTGCCCGTGCATTTTCGGGCATTCTTCCTGAAGGGACTCCGTTTGTCGAGCTTCCTCTGAATGTAACCGAAGACCGTCTGATCGGCGGCGTAGATCTCGAAGCTACCCTTGCCTCCGGCGTTCGCGTCGTACAGCACGGAGTACTCTCAAAAGCCCATGGCGGAGTGCTCTATGTGGACTCGCTCAGCCTGCTCGACAGTTCCGCAGTCTCGCACATCATGGATGCCATGTCGCGAGGCGAAGTGCTTGTCGAACGTGAGGGTCTCAGCGAGGTGCATCCGGCCAACTTCATGCTGGTCGGCACCTACGATCCTACCGACGGCGAAGTGCGGATGGGACTGCTCGACCGGATCGGCATTATCGTGCCGTTCACCGCTCAGAACGATTTCAGGGCCCGCAAGAAAATTGTCAGCGTCGTACTCGGCACAAGGGATGCGGAGGATACCCAGGATGAGTTGAACATGCTCAAAGGCCTGATCCAGGCTGCCCGGGAGCAGCTTCCGCATGTCTCCATCACCAGCGACCAGGTGCAGGCGCTTATCCAGACCGCACTCAGTCTCGGGGTCGAAGGGAACCGTGCGGACATCTTTACCGTGCGCGCGGCACTCGCCAGCGCGGCGCTTGCCCAGCGCAGCGATGTGGAAGAGGAAGATATGAAGCTTGCCATCAAGATCGTGCTGATTCCCCGTGCCACCCGTATGCCTGAAAGGGAAGCCGATGAGATGCCGCCGCAGGAAGAGCCGCCTCCACAGGAAGAACCTGAAGCCGAGGACGAAGAGGCTCCGGCCGATACTCCCGATTCCGATGCCGAATCCGATGAGGAGCAGAAGGATACTCCCGACATGATCGAGGAGCTCATGATGGACGCCATCGAAACCGAGCTGCCCGACAACATTCTCAATATTTCTCTCGCTTCCAAGAAGAAGAGCAAGTCCGGAAGCCGGGGCGAAGCGCTCAACAACCGGCGCGGCCGTTTCGTGAGGGCACAGCCCGGAGAAATGCGCAGCGGAAAGGTTGCGCTTATTCCGACGCTGATTTCCGCCGCTCCCTGGCAGGAGACCCGGCGCAGGGACAAGAAAATGGCCGGACGACCGAAGACCGCACTCATCATCAGCAAGGACGATGTGAAAATCAAGCGGTTCCGCGACAAATCAGGTACGCTTTTCATTTTCATGGTCGATGCATCCGGATCGATGGCTTTGAACCGCATGCGCCAGGCCAAGGGTGCTGTGGCAAGCCTGTTGCAGAACGCATACGTTCATCGCGACCAGGTTTCGCTCATCTCCTTCCGCGGTAAACAGGCACAGGTGCTTCTTCCGCCATCGCAGAGCGTTGATCGCGCCAAACGCGAACTTGATGTATTGCCTACGGGCGGCGGAACGCCGCTTGCCTCGGCGCTCTACCTTGGCTGGGAAACTGCCAAGCAGGCCCGTACCAAAGGCATTTCGCAAATCATGTTCGTGCTCATTACCGATGGTCGCGGCAATATAGGTTTGCAATCGGCATTCGATCCCGATGCGGTAAAGCCTTCCAAAGAGGATCTTGAAAAAGAGATCGAAGCGCTTTCAGGCTCCATTTGTGCCGATGGTATCGCAGCTATTGTGGTCGATACCCAGATGAACTATCTGTCAAGGGGCGAGGCTCCCAAACTTGCCCAGAAACTTGGCGGTCGTTATTTTTACCTCCCCAATGCGAAGGCGGAGCAGATCGTTGAAGCTGCCCTGAGTTTTTAGTTTTTTACCTATCTCCTGTATATTTTAAAATATACAGGAGATGTATTAAGGAATTGTTAACTACTCCGTTACATTAGATGTATACTTTCAGCGAATAATGAAATTCGTCTAATGCTCATCTATCAGTCACATCATGACAACTCGCCGCAAAATTGCCGCAATTGTAGGGCTTGAGCAGTACAATGCCGGTCTCTGGAAAAAAATCAAGGGGCTTCTCGATAACGAAGCCGAACTTACCCAACTGAGCGATATCGATCTTGAAAAGCAGACACCTGAAGCGGCCACGGCCATCCAGGATGCGGACTGCGTTTTCATGAGCATGATTCAGTTCAAGGAGCAGGTTGACTGGTTCAAACTGCAGCTCGATCAGGGAAAGCCCGACAAGACGATTTTTGTCTTCGAATCGATGCCGGAAGCCATGTCGCTGACAAAAGTCGGCAACTATGCAGTCGGAGACGGCAAGGCAGGTATGCCGGATATGGTGAAAAAAGTAGCCAAGATGCTGGTCAAGGGGCGCGACGAAGATGCCCTCTACGGTTATATGAAGCTCATGAAGATCATGCGCACCATTCTGCCGCTCGTACCAAACAAGGCGAAGGACTTCAAGAACTGGCTGACGGTCTATTCCTACTGGATGCAGCCGACCCCCGAGAACATCGCCAACATGTTCCGGCTGATTCTTCGGGAGTATTACAACGAGCCGGTGACGGTAGGAGCCATTGTCGATGTGCCGAACATGGGGCTCTACCATCCCGACGCTCCGGCTTACTTCAAGGATGTCAAGAGCTTCAAGAACTGGTCGAAGAAGCGAGGCATAAACTTCGACAAAGGCCAGAAAATAGGCGTTCTTTTTTTTCGCAAGCATCTCATACAGGAAAAAACCTATATCGACAACACGATCCGTGTGCTCGAGAAACACGGCATTCATGTCTATCCAGCATTCGTGATGGGCGTCGAGGGACATGTGCTGGTCAGGGACTGGCTG
Organism: Pelodictyon luteolum; assembly: GCA_020721225.1. Classification (GTDB taxonomy): domain Bacteria; phylum Bacteroidota; class Chlorobiia; order Chlorobiales; family Chlorobiaceae; genus Chlorobium; species Chlorobium luteolum_C. Next base: position 6,881 of record DYNE01000043.1, read on the forward strand.
CTTAAGGAGAATCTCGATCTGCTTCTGAATATGATGGGATTCGGCCTTGTCGGCGGTCCAGCAGGTTCCACCAAGCCCGGAACCGCGTCCGAAGCCCGTCAGGAGATCATGTCGAAACTCGATGCTCCCTATATGGTAGCGCAGCCTCTTCTGACCCAGGAGTTCGAGTCATGGCAGGATTACGGCGTCTCTCCCATGCAGATCACCTTTACCTACTCCATTCCCGAAATGGACGGCGCGATCTGTCCGGTCATTCTCGGCGCGCTCAGGGATGGAAAAGTAGAAACGGTACCTGAACGTCTCGAACGACTTGCCCTGCTCATCAAGCAGTGGCTCCGTCTGCGGGAAGCCTCCAATCGTGATAAAAAACTCGCCTTTGTCGTATACGATTATCCTCCCGGTCTCGGCAAAAAAGCAAGCGCAGCGCTGCTCGATGTACCGAGAACGCTTTTTGCCGTTCTGCAGCGCCTTAAAAAGGAGGGGTATAACGTCGGGCAGCTCCCCGAGAGTGCCGACGACCTTTTCCACGCGCTCGATCGGGCTACCGACTACCAGATACAGCAGCAGCGTCCCGACGCCCTGAAGGTCAATTACGAGAAGTTCAAGGAGCTGACCTCGGCCCGCGAGCGCGAGCGCATCGAGGATCGGTGGCAGGGCTTTCCCGGCGAAATCGTGCCGATCGGCACCGAAGAGGTTTTTGTGGGCGGCATTAAATTCGGCAACATCTTTATCGGCGTACAGCCGAGGATCGGCGTTCAGGGCGATCCCATGCGGCTGCTTTTCGACAAGGCCAACACACCGCACCACCAGTATATCGCCTTCTACCGCTGGATAAGCCGCGAGTTTCAGGCGCATGCCATGGTGCATGTCGGCATGCACGGATCGGCCGAATGGATGCCCGGCCTGCAGACCGGCCTCACCGGGGACTGTTGGCCCGACGCGCTGCTCGGCGAAGTGCCGCACATCTACATCTACCCGGTCAACAACCCGAGCGAATCCTCGATCGCAAAACGCAGGGGGCTGGCCACCATGGTGTCGCATGTTGTGCCGCCGCTCTCCCGCGCCGGTCTCTACAAGGAGCTTCCCGCACTCAAGGATCTGCTCGTGGATTTCCGTGAACGCAATCTGGCCATCTTATCCGACGGCAACGACGACAGAACCGGAATGGAGGAGGCCATCATGCAGAAAGCCGAACTGCTCAACCTTACCGACGACTGTCCGCGTCGTGAAGGCGAAGGATTCGGCGACTATGTCAGCAGGCTCTACATCTATATTTCCGAGCTGGAGAATCGGCTGATCTCCAACTCCCTGCATGTGTTCGGAGAGGCGAGTCCGCTGGAATCGCAGATCATCACCATTACCGAAACCCTGAAGAATCGAGGAGAGGACGGAAAAACGCTCCCCTATATTTTCATGAGCTGTTCAGGCAGGAACGGGCACTACCGGAGCTACGAAGAGCTCACCGGTCGATCCAGAAAAGGCGATGAAGAGGCGATCCGCCTGCGTGAATGGGTGGAACAGGCCTGCCGCGATTTCGTGCAGCAGGTACTCTTCGACCGGAAAAATGCTGCCACGTCGTTCGCATCGATTACCGGCGGCACCCAGCTTTCAGCAGAATATATGCCGCTCATAGAACGCCTGACCAGTGAAGGCGCCCAGCTGCTTTACGCGCTTCGCGACAACACCGGAGAGATGGAATCGCTCATGAAGGTGCTTCGCGGACGTTACATTCCTTCCGGTCCCGGCGGAGATCTGGTGCGCGACGGTATCAACGTACTCCCTTCGGGCCGCAACATCCACTCCATCGATCCCTGGAGAATTCCTTCCGAGCTCGCTTTCAAGAGGGGAACGCTCATCGCCGACAGCATCGTCAAAAAGCATATCGAAGAGAACGACGGCAACTACCCCGAAACCATCGCTCAGGTGCTCTGGGGCCTCGACACCATCAAAACGAAAGGCGAGGCGGTCGCTGTGGTCATCAGGCTTCTTGGCGGCGAACCCTCCTACGACGGTTCCGGAAAAATCAGCCACTACAGTCTGGTTCCCCTTGAAAAACTCGGTCGTCCGCGAATCGATGTGCTCATGCAGCTCAGCCCGATCTTCCGCGACGCGTTCGGCATTCTCATGGACCAGCTCGACCGTCTTGTCAAGGAGGCTGCGAAAGCCGACGAGTCCATCGAAATGAACTACGTCAAAAAACATGTCGATGAAGCCCTCGCTTCCGGCGTGGAGTTCGACAGCGCCACAGCCAGGCAGTTCACCCAGTCGCCCGGAGCCTACGGCACCTACGTTGACGACATGATCGAAGACTCCGCCTGGGAGTCGGAAGGCGACCTCGACGACCTCTTCATCCGTCGCAACAGCAGCGCATACGGAGGCGGCAGGAAAGGGGAGAAAGAGACCGAAATTCTCAAGACCCTCCTCGGCTCGGTCGACCGGGTGGTGCACCAGGTCGATTCCACGGAGTTCGGCATTTCGGACATCGACCACTACTTCTCGTCATCCGGATCGCTGCAGCTTGCCGCAAGGCGCCGTAACACGAGGGTAAGCGACGTGAAGCTCAACTACGTCGAATCCTTCACCTCCGACATCAAGGTTGACGACGCAGAAAAATCGCTTCGCGTGGAGTACCGCTCCAAGCTGCTCAACCCGAAATGGTTCGAAGGCATGCTCAAGCACGGCCACAGCGGCGCAACGGAAATCAGCAACCGCGTCACCTACATGCTGGGATGGGATGCCGTGACCAAGAGCGTGGACGACTGGGTGTACAAAAAAACAGCCGAAACATACGCGCTCGACCCCGAGATGCGCGAACGGCTTGCGACGCTCAATCCCCAGGCCATCAAGAACATCGTGGGCCGCATGCTCGAAGCGCACGGTCGCGGCATGTGGAAAGCCGACGACAGCATGATCGAAGAGCTGCAGGAGATCTATGCCGATCTGGAGGATCGGCTTGAAGGGATGACCGACGACGAGTGAGGTGTACGGCTCGTTCCGTTTGTTGCGCTAACTTTTACACTCGCGCTCCTAAACGGAGCTTGTTTTAGCGGCACCGGCATTTACGACTGTACCTGTTTCCTGTAAGGGTGGACCTCCTTGTTTGCCCTTGCAATTCAGAATCGACCTGCTTTATAATAAAGGAGTATCGCACGCCGCGCGGCATAGAATTATGTTTTTTTTCAACTCCTGGCTGGATGGCTGGATAGCTGGATAGCGAGACAACAAGCCATCCAGCCTCTTCAACCTGACCCGTAACACTCAGCACGTTTATCCGATCTTCACTCAGAACTCAGAACTCAGCCCACTCCCATCTTCTACCGCGAAGCGATACTCCAGCAATGCGAAGCGAGCTATACTCCGCGATGCGACAGCGAGCATACTCCCGAGCACGAAGTGCTCGATACTGCCCATCAGTAACACGTAGCTCTTAACCCATAACACGATCTTATCGCCTGGTCTATATCCGGTTCACAACTTCGTGCGCATGCACTGGTTGAACCGCGATTTCACGCGCTGGGCGAACCACTTCGTGGAAAGGTTTTTGCTTGAAAATTTGTCGCTTTTCAGGGGAATCTGCGGCATTCCGGCATAGATGGTATTGCCGAATTTCGATTTGTGCAAAGCCGAGATCGTCTTGTATGAGAGGGTATTCTCGAAATCATAACTCTTTTCTTTCCTGAAATCCTTTCGGACCTCCTCTTCTTTAAAAGCCATTCCCATCTCTTTCAGATAGTCGATGAGGATGCCATAGGTGGAGCCCAGGGCGGCACGGCCATCTTTATAGCTGAGCAGGTCGCCGTCAGGAACGATTTTTTTTCTGGTCAGATTTGCCAGCATGTTCTGGAATCCGACGTTCCGGCAGGCATAATGACCCGCGTTGTAATCGGCGAACACATACTTCCAGTCGTCGTAATCGTGTTTGTAGTCGAGCAGATACGCCGCACCGTAGAATACTCCGCCTTTGCAGGTGTAGAGGATTTTTCGGATATCGTTATGCCCTGTGTTTTCCGGTTTTTTTGAGTACTGCTCGGCAAATCTTACCGATATTTGCATCGATCCTATTGTGGTGATAAGATCGTCCACATCCTTGTTGAGCACCTGAAGCATCGGTTTGGTCACATCTGCAGCGATAAATTCGTTATACCACAGCTCTACATCGCGCTCGCTTTCAATCGAATCGATGTTCTCGCGGAACGTTTTCCCGTTTGCGGCCTGCTGATCGAGTCTTGACTCGATGATAAACCGGACGATAGGGTTGCTTTCGGCTTTTTTCAGCCTGTTGTGCAGGATCTTCTTCATCCCCGGAGTTTTCGGAACGGTTTTGAAGCTGCTTTCCTGCGCAATGACGGCAATGATGGCGCACGCATTTTCCTTGCTGACAGGTACGCCGATCTCCTGAAGGCTCTCTTTTATAGCTTTTGCCCATATGTCGGGAGAATCGAGGCCTGGATTGGCCACGAGAATCAGTTTTTCTATCTGCTGTTCCGCAAGGCCGGAATTATCGTTTCGAGAGCAACCGCTCAGAACAAAGGTGAAAAAGAGCGCGCAAAGAGTGAAAAGTGCAATGCGTGTTTCTCTGATCATAGTCGGCAGATTCATGTCTGAATAAAGATTGAACGAGGCCAACAGGAGCTGACCCCCGGTCTCAGATTCTTGTGCGCATGCACTGGTTGAATCGCGACTTCACTCGCTGGGCGAACCATTTCGTCGAAAGGTTTCTGCTTGAAAATTTTTCGCTTTTCAGGGGGATATCGGGCAGGGCGGCATAGATCGTGCGTCCGAATCTCTCTTTGTGCATTTCCGCTATCGTCTTATATGACCAGGTGTCTTCGAAATCACGTCTTTTTTCCTTCGAAAAATCCTTTCTGATCTGTTTTTCATCGAACCCGACTCCTTTTTTCTTCAGGAAACCGATGAAGGTGCCATAGGTCACCGACGAGGAGATATCCCCGTTTTCATAGCTCATCAGGTCTCCGTCAATGGCAACCGTTCTGTGTGTCAGTTTCGCCAGCATTTTCTGGAAGCCGGCATTCCTGCTTGAGTAGTGTCCGGCGTTGAAATCGGCGAACACATACTTCCAGTCATCGTAATCGTGTTTGTAGTCGAGCAGATAAGCCGTTCCGTAGAATACGCCGCCTTTGCAGGTATAGAGCATGTCTCGCACGCCTCCTAACCCGACGTTTCGGGGCTTTTTCGGATACTCTTCGGCGAACTTCACCGAAACCTGCATCGAGCCGATTGTGGTTACCAGATCACTTGCATCCTTGTTGAGTACGAGAAGGATCGGTTTCGTTATGGTTGCGGAGGTGAATCCGTCGTACCACTGCTCAAAATCGAGCTCACTTTCAATCGAATCGATATTTTCCCGGAATGTCCTGCCGTTCGGGGCTTTCTGATCCAGTCTGGTTTCGATAATGAAGCGTAGTACCTCGTTCGATTCGGCCGACTCTATCTTTTTTCGCAGAATAGAGGCCATCCTCGAGTTTTTCTGCGAGATAGAAAATCCGCTGACCTGCGATATGACCGCCACCACGGCACTGACATGCTCCTTGTCGACGGGCTGTCCCAGTTCCTCGAGGCTCTCTTTTATTGCCTTTGCCCAGATGTCCGGCGAAGGATTGTTCGGCCTTGCGGCACGTACCAGTTTTTCTATCTGCTCTTCCGTCAGGCCGGAATCCCGGGTTCCCGAGCATCCGCCCAGAAACAGGGCGAAAAGCAACGCAAAGACTATGAATCGTTTCGCTCTCGGCATGGTTCTTGTTCCTGTGGGTAATTCCGGTTAAGACACTGATGATGCGATACTTGGCGGAATGGTTGAAAACCCCGGTTCATTCCCGGGGTTCTCTGATGCTCTCCCTGTTACGTTGCGGTGGAGTAGTTCGGAGCCTCCTTGGTGATCTTGACGTCATGCGGGTGGCTTTCGCGCAGGCCGGCTGACGTGATGCGCACGAACCGGGTTTTGGTTTTCAGCTCTTCCACCGTTTTCACGCCGCAATAGCCCATGGCCGATTTCAACCCTCCGATAAGCTGATAAACCACCTCGTCGAGCTTGCCTTTCGAAGGAATGCGCCCTTCGATACCTTCCGGAACATACTTTTTCGATTCGTTCGAAGCATCCTGGAAATAGCGGTCGCTGCTTCCTTCAGGTTCCGACATGGCGCCAAGCGAGCCCATGCCGCGGTAGGTCTTGAACCTCCGGCCTTCGTAGAGGATGGTTTCGCCGGGGCTCTCGTCGGTACCTGCGAAAATGCTGCCCATCATCACCGCATCAGCGCCTGCCGCGAGGGCCTTGGCAATATCTCCGCTGTACTTGATGCCACCGTCGGCTATGATCGGGGTTCCGGTTTTTGCTGCCTCTTCTGCGCAGTTGATGATAGCGGTAAGCTGCGGCATGCCGACGCCGGCCACAATGCGGGTTGTGCAGATGCTGCCCGGACCGATACCTACCTTGACGCAGTCGGCACCGGCGGCGATAAGATCACGTACTGCCTCGGGCGTTGCAACGTTCCCGGCGATTACCTGTAGCGCGGGATAAGCAGTCTTGATGGCCTTCACCGTATCGATAACCGCCTGGCTGTGTCCATGAGCGGTATCGACCGCAACCGCGTCAACACCGGCATCCACCAGCGCCTTTACCCGATCGAGCGTGTTCTCTCTTATGCCGACAGCCGCGCCGACCCGCAGGTGGCCGAGGCTGTCCTTGCAGGCATCGGGAAACTGCTTGCGAGTCTGGATATCCTTGAAGGTGATCAGCCCTTTCAGGTTGTTTTCGTCATCGACAATCAGCAGCTTTTCGATCTTGTTTTTCAGAAGGATATTCTCGGCAGTTTCAAGATCGACATCCTCTCTGGCCGTAATGAGGTTTTTGCTGGTCATGATGGTTGCAATGCCGGCATCGAGCGACGGTTTGATGCGCAGATCCCGGTTGGTGACGATACCCTTGAGTTTTTTCGAGGTATCGCCTTCATACGCCGGATGTTCGATAACCGGAATACCGGAAATGGAGTGGCGCAGCATCAGATCGAGAGCATCCTGCATGGTTGCGTCTTCATAGAGTGTAAACGGATCGCGGATGATGCCGCTTTCGTAACGCTTCACCTTTGCCACTTCACGAGCCTGCTCTTCGATGGTCAGATTCTTATGGATAATGCCGATGCCGCCTGAACGGGCAACGGCTATGGCCAGCCGCGATTCAGTTACCGTGTCCATTGCCGCACTGACAAGCGGTATTCTCAGCTCTATGGATTTTGTAAGGCGGGTTGTAACCCTGGTCTCTTTAGGAAGTACATTTGAATATGCCGGTATCAGGAGAACATCGTCAAACGTGAGAGCTTCATACAGTATTTTCGTCATGTTCAGGCAGGTTTAGTATTACTGCGAAATTGAATCTGCCAATTTACGAAAACTGCAGGGACTATGATAATGTTAATCGTCATTAACTCGGGCATGAAAATTCGGTTGCAACTCCTCAAGAGATAGAAAAAAGCCCTGTTAGAAGCATTATTATCTGTATTGAGTTTTTGAAAAATCAAAAGAGAATGTAAATTACAGGCCTTTTAATTACGGAGAGGTCGCATAGTTGGTCTAGTGCGCTCGCCTGGAAAGCGGGTAGGGTGTAACAGCCCTCGAGGGTTCGAATCCCTCCCTCTCCGCAGAAGACCAGTGCTAAGTTCTGAGTGCTAAGTGCTAAGCGGTAAGAAAAAGCAAAATTTCGGGAAAGAGGGAGGGTGAGAACCCTCGACCGGGTTCGAAAACGGCTTCAGGCCGTTTCGATGGCGAGCGGAAGCGAGACCGCCCCCGGCAAGCCGGGGGTGAGGGCAGGAAGCCCGAATCAATCCCTCCCTCTCCGCAGAAGACCAGTGCTAAGTTCTGAGTGCTAAGTGCTAAGCGGTAAGAAAAAGCAAAATTTCGGGAAAGAGGGAGGGTGAGAACCCTCGACCGGGTTCGAAAACGGCTTCAGGCCGTTTCGATGGCGAGCGGAAGCGAGACCGCCCCCGGCAAGCCGGGGGTGAGGGCAGGAAGCCCGAATCAATCCCTCCCTCTCCGCAGAAGACCAGTGCTAAGTTCTGAGTGCCAAGAAAGAAGCGTTAGGTGCTAAGCGTTACGTGTTAAGCGAGTTGGTAAAAGAATATGGATGGAGCGTGATATTTTTTTCTGGCATTTTACCTGCGATTCACTATCTTTGGAACCTGTTCTTTACATATCCGGAGGATTAGCCTAATTGGTAAGGCAGCAGTCTTGAAAACTGCCGGGTTCACGCCCATGGGGGTTCGAGTCCCTCATCCTCCGCACATACATTTTCAGGAGAGGTGGCCGAGCGGCTGAAGGCACCGGTTTGCTAAACCGACGTAGTTCGTAAAGGGCTACCGAGGGTTCGAATCCCTCCCTCTCCGCAGAAAGAAAAAGCTTCCGGAAAAACCGGGAGCTTTTTTTGTTATGAGATGTAACGAAAATGAGAAGGGGAGGAGTTCGAATTCTAAAGGGGGGCGGACATTCCTGTCCGCCATTCTATTCGGTTCAATGGCGGACAGGAATGTCCGCCCCACGTTCAAAAGGCAGCAATCCATTTCAAATAGCGCACAAGTCGTTTCGCGTTGCTCGGGGTGAGTATCCCGGTGAAAGCGTGCTCCTGATTCCGGGTGAAAGTGTGCCACCAGTTTTGCGGCTTTTTGCTGAATTGGGGGCTTGGCTCGAATGGCGGACAGGAATGTCCGCCCCCCGTTAAGAACGTATAAGTGACCAATCAGGAACATTCGGAATTGAGTGGTATTATCCGGCGGGTGTTGTAGTGGATGCCGGATTGAGCTTGCTGGTGATGTCTTCCAGCATTCTGTTGATGTCGAGCAGTTCTTTGTTGAGGTCGATGACGGTGTTCTGGAGGGCACGGAGTCTTTCGGTGCATTCATGAAGTTTGGCCATGATTTCGGGATCGGGTACGGCAGGGACGGGTGAGAATCCTCGTTTTCCATAGAGCACATACCCTACGTCGATGCCGACGGCTTCGAGTCTTTCGCGCAGGATGTTGCCGATTCGGTGTTTGCCGCTGACGTATGCGCTGAGATAGGTTGCGTCGCTGGTTCCGATGGCTTTGCAGAGGGCTACCTGGGTATTGAACTTCATTTTGACCTCTTCACGAAGCCGGAGCGCTTCTTCCCTGTATTGTCCTGTAATTGCCATATGCTTGTTGATATAGTGTATATTGATAATAATAGATATTTCTATCTATTTATAATGATAAAGATAGGAATAGGTTGCGAATGATAAGCAATGATAATGATGAATGGCGGTGTGGTATTGATAGTTCTTGTTGTATTTCCCTATTTCCGCTTATAAAAACAGGGAGATGTGATGCCGGCGGGAAAGATTTCGGAGGATACGGTTACTGCGATACGCTCAGCTCTGGAGGATGGGTGTTACCGTGAGGTGTTCCGACTTGTAGGGATTGCATGGATCGACCGGAAGACGCTGTTGAACTGGCTGAAGCGGGGTGAACGGGAGAGGAGCGGGTTGTACCGGGATCTGTATCTGGCTGTCGAGCGAGCTGAGTCCCGAAAGCTTTCGGGATGAGGGTTTCATTTGAAGAACATCAAGACAGCTTCGGCGAAGAACTGGTTTGCGTCGGCGTGGTATCTGGAGCGGAAGCATCCGGAGCGGTGGGCGAAACGGAATCCGGTGCCTGGGGATGATGGGCCGAAGGATGAGGTTGTGGTTATTGGGTGAGAAATCATGTATAGTTTCCGTTGCGGTTTAACGCCTGAATTAAGCCGCGCCGCGAAGCGGCGTTGGCTTGAATGAATTGTTAGCCGCTTACGGCTTCCATTGCCAGCTGGAACGATAGACGTGCAGGGCCTGGCCCAGGAAGTTCCATGTGCGCCTCTCCCACATTGGTTTATTCTCAGATCCACGATACTTTGAATTATCATTGAGCATGTTGAAAACAGCAGCGGTAATAAACGAGCTATAAGGGTGCTCACGAAGATCACTCATTTTGGCCGCAAGGTTTGGTGCGCGTCCAATCCAGATAAGGTCGTTGGTGCCGCGAACTCCGCCCCGTACGGCGAGGACTGTTCCGGTATCAACACCAACGCCGTGCCTGATCTTGAATGAGGCGTTTCGTACAGACTCGTAGCTCGACTCAAACTTCTCCCGTATCTTATCAACCGCCCATTTTATCTGTAATGCGCACTTTACAGCGGAACTATTTTTCGCGTCTCCATAGAAAACGCCCATGACGCGATCACCATCAAAGCTAACGATCTTGCCTCCGCGAGCAACTATTAGTTTAGACGCACAATAAAGAAACGATTTTATGATCTTAGCAGCGATGCGCCTGTCAAGCTCTTTGGCCATCTTTGATGAATCAGCTAGGTCTGCATAGAGAAAAGTGGCTTCAATCTCAACAGCCCCGCCAGCGAGCGAAACTTCGTCCGTCGAAGGAATTTTCCGACCATCTCTCTTATTCCACGCTGTGGAGATGAACGTCTGGATGTCTCGCGTAAGGTCGTCAGATAGAGCCATCTGTCATCCCATAAAACTGATAGATGGCAAAAGCCCACGGTAGCGTCGCGATGAGCATAGAAGCCATTCCACGCTTCACCCAAGAGAACTTCGTTGAAGCAATTTGAGCGTTGATATGGCATTGCTGAACGAGGTCATCTTGCAGATCGCCATTCTGTGCTGCCTTAACGGCGGCTCGAAATTGGGAAAGATCCCTAGACACGATTCCCCCAAAGAACGTTAGAGAGCCCTTGGTGCCGTCAGTTCGTGGGAACGAAGCGCAGGCACAGAAGACTATGCTCAAGCTGAGGAAGAAGATCGCGAAAGCGGTTGGAATACCTGCCATTAGTGTCCATTGGCTTGGTTGTGGGGCGTACACGGCTAAAGCACCTAACATGGCTGTCGACAGCGGCAACACCAAAGAAAGGCGTGAGTCGGCGGAGGCGATCCAGGCAATCTGCTTGTCTAGAATGTACTGAAGTTGTTCTGTTTCGAGCATAGGACAGTCTCAATGAGCGGCTAACAATAAATAGGTGGATCCGCATATACAGCGGATTAATGAATTACAACCCATATAAGACACAATATACACATACCTTAAAACGCCATTAATTACTTATTTAAAATAAGCTTACACGATATAATGCGTTTTATTTATGCGTCTTATACCGATCCGCATAACAGTTTTGAATTATTCTGCTGTAGCGGGGACATGAGGAATAATATACGCACAAATCCGGAGTCTATCACTGTTGATAGCGTAATTATTTGCCGATTGGTGGGATTTGGGGGGTGTCTGGGGTGGAGAGCAGGGGCGGGGCTCCTGTTTTTTTTGTTTCAGTTGAAGAGCCCTTCTTGCCTGAAGCTGAAAAACTTGTCTTCGTGGCCGATGATGTCGGCTGAGCTGCGGATTTGTTTGGTTACGGTTTTGTCGGCATTGCTTGGTTCGGGGTTGCCGGAGGGGTGGTTTAGTGCCAGAATGAGGGTATAGGCGTTTGTGGGTTTAACGTTTTCAGGTTGTCCCCGATTTAGCGCGGCACGTGATGTTTTTGATGTGCTACGACAGGTGGAAGCTCGTGAGGTGTATGAAACGGCGCACAGAATGCGGTCTATCATTGGCCAAGTGTTCACTATTGCTATCGATATCCATGTGTCCAGTGTGACCAGCAATCCTGCGGCGGGCCTTGCACGGGTCTTGAAGAAGCCGGAGAAAATGCTCATGGCAGCGATCATCTATCCGAAGGAGCTTGGCCGGTTGCTTCGGGATATAGGATCATTTGTGGTTAAGAGTGCTTTTGAGGTTGCTCCGATTTTTTTTGTTCGTCCAATGGAGCTTTGCCCTGATATTGATTTTGAAGGATTGATGCTGAACATTCCACCGGCGGCCATGAAAATGAAACGGAGTGAAAAGTCACAGATGGGAACGCAACCTCATGCAGTTTCTCTACCACGTCAGGTGGACGAGGTGTTGCGGAAACTGAAACAGGTGACTGGCAGTGGAGCGTATGTTTTCGCAATTCGCTCAGGATCGAGGCCAATAAGCGCGAATACCGTGAATGTGGGCCTCCGAACATTGGCGTGGGATGCTGATACGGTGACCGGTCACGGACGATGATCCATGAAACACTCGGATTCAGCCCGGACGCTATCGAGGTGTAGTTTGGGCACTGTGTTCCTGATCGGCTTGGGAGTGCTTACAATCGGATACAGCACCTTGAGGAGCGAAAGAGGATGATGCAGGCTTGGGCGAGATTATCTGGATGGGCAGAGGGCTGACGAAAATGATTCCGTGTCTTGATGACGAGCTTGACCGGTATGCTGGCCAGGCCAATCTGATGGTTTCGACTTGCGTTCTCAGAAAATAGGATTGCGTAGAATTACGTTAAATGTTAAGTTTTAATAGATTTTACTTTTTTTACAAGAGGGAAAATTTAACTTATAAGTGAAGATTGAGTTTGAGATAGTGCTTGTTGAGCAGGGACGTGGAGGCGCACTCTACTCAGTACATTATATGGGAGAAGAAGCGACAGAGCTTGATAAGTTCCTTGAATGTAAGGAAGTTACGTCATGTGAGGACTTTGAGCCACTTACTGCTCGCCTCAATGACATGGTTGATTATTTAGGCTCCTCGCTGTTTCAAGTGGGTGATGATATCAGAAGCGTATATTGTGGTGT
>DYNE01000086.1 GCA_020721225.1 Pelodictyon luteolum
GCACGATACTCCCGTCCTTGACCCGGCATCGTTATAATTCTCCGGGAATTCAGGTATGTGTGGGGCAAGACAAGTCAGTCGCGCAACATCATCACGGATATCCGCAAAATCACCGACCGCACCTTCGACCTCTATACCGAGTACGAATACTATGACCTGCGCCGGGAACGGACCATATCGAAAAGCAGCCGGGTCCGCTACCATTTCGACGGGTCGGGGAAGATCGATGAGGTGTATGGGGTTGAGTGATATGTGTGATTCATTGACATCGTTACACGCCCAAGAATTCAGTAAAACTCAAAATTCAGGCAGATTTTGTTGGGCAGAGTTATTATTTGGCCTCACTGGTGTCCGGTTGTTGAAAATTTAAATCACCATAAATTGTTTATAAATAATAATATATAGTGATATTTTGCCGTTACCGATTTGAAAATGCCTGCTATCTTTGATCATTTCATAATACTCCGAAAAGAAATGATCGATAAATACAGAAAAACCGTTTTCGCTCAATTGCAGGAACATCTGTGGCTTCATCAATTTCGCCGGTGCGTCAAGCGATACGGGGGCAATCATAAGGTTCAGTCATTCACCTGTCTCGATCAATATCTTTGCCTGTTCTTTGCTCAGCTGACCTATCCGGGAGAGCCTTCGTGATATCACAACCTGCTTGCTCGGTATGCAAAACAAACTCTATCATATGGGCATCCGTGGTACGATTGCACGAAGCACTCTGGCTGATGCCAATGAAAAACGGGGCTGGCGCATTTATCAGGACTTTGCGCATATTCTGATTCATCATGCAAGAGAACTGTACAGCAAAGACTCCTTTGGAGTCACGTTGCAGGAAACGGTCTATGCTCTGGATGCAACCACGATCGATCTTTGCCTGGCGCTGTTTCCATGGGCAAAGTTCAGAACACATAAGGGTTCGGTTACAATGCACACATTACTTGATTTACGGACGTTGATCATTAAGGCGAACAGAGACATAGCATGAATCGCTTCGTCACATGTTCTCTGGCAGCAGGATTTTTCGGAGTATCCGGATTGAAACTGAAGGCATTGTGTTTTCGGGTGCGGTGACGGAATTTTTCTGTACCCGGTATGAGGTTTGAAAATTATGATTTATTTTATCCTTTTTTTATCGACATCCGGAAAAACTCACCGATACCGTCATGGCTTATTCCAGATTTTCTTTCCTGCTCATCCCGGTTTTTCTTTTTGCGCTTTCCGTGTCGGCAGTAGCTGCGGAGCGTGACAGTGTCAGGGTGTACTATCACGACGGCATAACCGTGCATGCAAAAAAGCAGAGCATCAGCCGTGCTGAATTTTCCGCCGAAAAAGGAACCCTTGGCGATGTGCTTGAAAAGAACGGTTTCTCGGTGATCCGGAAAGGGGTTTTTCTTGCGCAGGACGTCTACGCCGACGGCATGAAGAAATCGGATATTCCGGTCGTCGTCGATGACGAGCGCTACCAGTGCGCCTGTCCGAACAGGATGGATGCGCCGATATCAAGAATTTCGCCGCTCGACATCGAGTCGGTCGAACTCGATAAATCGGCTTCGAACCTGCAGGCCGGTCTCGGCGGCGTGGTTCTGGTGCGACGTTCCGAACCGCAGGATTCCTTGCGCTACAGGGGCAGCCTGACGCAGTACATGGGGAGTTTCGATGGTACGGATGCGGCTTTCCAGATCGAAAAAAACAGCCACAGGATATCGTTGCGGTACGTCGAGGGGGAACCGTATGAAAACGGTGACGGAAAATCCTTCAGGGAACTCTACAACTACAGGGAGAACACCCCGTACCGCTTCGGAGAAGCATCCCTTATGGGAAAATCCGGCCCGTGGAAATACACGGCCTCGTTCATGTACTCCGAAGACATCTCGTTCCCCTATCTCCTGATGGATGAGCGCAACAGCCTGGTTTACAACGCTTCGCTGTCCTATGATGATTACAAGCTCTATGTGAACTACACCGACCATACGATGGACAACGGGCTCAGGACCGGATACAGCACCATGCAGATGCGTACCGATGCCACAAATCTCACGGTGGGCCTGAAGTCTGATTTCTTTGAGGCTTTCTACAGGCAATGGAATGCCGACAACTCGATCCGCAACAGAATGGCCTCGATACAGAACAACATGATTCCCGACGTCAATCTTTATGCGTTCTCGGTGCGGAAAAAAACCGGTTTCAACGGCATTTCTGTAGCCGGAAAGGCGGGGCTGTCCTGGTATCATATCGGAAACGGGGATGTCCTTCCGTATCTCCGGACGGTTCATCCCGGAGCCGATAATGATCGCCTGTTTCCGACGTTCGGCCTGAGTCTTTCACATTCCGCATCGCTTTCGAAAAGCCTCTCGCTCGGCGCCATGCTTGACGTGGTTTCCGAAGCTCCCGAAGCCGAAGCGCTTTTCATCAACGTGAGAAAAATGCCGAATACCGTCTGGACCAGCGGCAATCCCGAACTCGACCAGCCGCTCAGGGCAACACTCAGGACCTCGCTTTCCTCCGAGTGGGCAAAGCTCGAACTGTTCGGATCCTGCATTTTCAATTACGTCACCATCGACAACGCAACGGTTGGTGCGCAACGATACCTTACCTATTCCAATATCGATGCGTTGCTGGCAGGCGCTTCGCTGGAGCTGAAGTACAGGTGGCTCGATGTCAACGCATCGTATACCTACGGAAACAATGAAACCGACAATCGTCCGCTCATCGAAATTCTTCCCCTGAGAATCACGACGACCCTCACGACTCCTGAGTTTCGGGGTTTCAAGCTCTATGTCCGCCATAAATAAGAACATACGCAGAACCGGGTGGACCCGGAACTGATGGAGACCCGCACCGGATCGTGGAATACCATCGATGCCGGTCTCATGGGGCGCTACAAAGGACTGTCCTGCTCTCTCGATGTCGAGAATATCGGGGACGCCACCTACTACAGGCATCTTTCCTATCTCCGCGATCCCTTTGCAAGCGGTTACCGGGTCAGTGAGCCAGGCATAAGCGCAAGCCTGAATATCAGATACGCTTTCAACTGATCGACAGCTTACAGAAGCCGGAAAAGGTGATCCAAAGCAAACAGGGGAGTATCAGTCAAATGCTGAAGAAGGAATACTTCGGAACGATCTTCAGTGGCGCGAAAGATAGCTGAGGTGAGGGTTTGCGGGATGTTGTGCTTGTGGGGGGGAATCAAGGATGCAGCGGAATGGCGGTAGTGCTTGGGATCAGGGTGTTGTAAGCTGTTGTTAACCTTAATTCGCGGCGAATTATTACGATGCCTGGCAAAGGGTGGGAGTGTTGAGCGCGGTGAGAATCCGGGGCTGATGCTTGGTCAGTTCGGCAAGGATAAGCCCGGGCCGATACGATGCGCTGTTTACGGATTTTGGTCGGCTGTCGAAACATCAGTCGTCATCAACGTTATCTCTGGTAGCGGTTTGGCGAAGGAATGGCGCGGGGCGTGGAGTCGGGAAGCGTTGCGCTGATGGTGGCGACCATAGAATCGTTTGCCTGAAACAGATCGAATCAGCGTTGCGTCTGCAGAGGATGCGAGAATCGAGGATTTCTGAATACGGTATCCTGGTATGGTTGGGAGAATCTTTTTTTAGATTTCTGTCAAAGAGGTAAAATCATGTCATGATACGCGTTTTCTTACACGGGTTTTCAACAGGATTGTTCCTGCAGCTCGCTGTAGGGCCGGTGTTTTTTCTTGTTCTGCAGATTACTCTGCAACGAACGCCGCTTGATGGATTCTGTTCGGTGGCTGCAGTGACGATGGTGGACTATTTTTATATTTTTCTTGCGGTTGCCGGTGCGGGAAAGCTGATCGACAAGAGCGGGGCAGTTCCTGTTTTCAGGTTGATCGGCGTTGGGGTTCTCTTGATTTTCGGGATTATCATGCTTGTATCGGCGATGAGCATGACTTCCGAATCGGTTTTTCTGCAGGGGGCCTCTGATTACAGGTCGAGTTTTTTGTCCGCTTTTTTTCTGACTATTACGAGTCCCTTGACCATTGTATTCTGGAGCGGCCTTTTTGCCGCCAAAGCCGTCGAGCAGGGTTATACGAAACACATGCTCGCGATTTTCGCTCTTTCCGCCGGTTTTGTGACCTTTTTTTTCCTTGGCGGGAGTGTCCTGATCATTTCGATCCTCAAGGTTTCGATACCGTTTCAGGTCGTTAAAGTCCTGAATATTTCTGTAGGAGTTGTCGTCTTGCTCTATGGCGCAAGGAGAGCGATGGTTGTTTCAGGCAGCTGGAAACAGGGAAGAGGAGGGTGAATACCTTTTCCCCTACGATGTTCGTCGGGACGTTCTTAAGCGGCGCGAATGGCAAGATCGGGAGAATCCTGAAGCGCCGCTTTTCCTTGTTCCCTGTCCCGGTCCCGGTTAGATCGGACGGCAGGCAGAGTTACTTGCCGTAGAGATGGTAGGTGTTGACCGGCTTGCCCTGCATTTTGAGGTAGTAGAAGAGCTGGGATTTGTGCTGGTTCAGGTGATCGATCATCTGCAGCATTCTCAGGCCGAGGTTGACGGGTGTGGCATCCCAGGGCGCCGGTGCAGGTTTTGTTTCGAGTTCTTCTTCACTGCAATGGTTCAAGGCCTCAAGGGCGAGCGTTCTGTCCAGAGAGAGAAGCTTCAGGGCTTCGTCGACGGAACCGACCGCATGAAGTTGTCCGGCCGGAGGCGGCATCTTTTTTTCCGTTTTCTTTTCGTTCATGTCGCTATGGGCCGGCATATCCCACTCTCCGGTAGCGAACCCTTTCATCGGCATGCCGCACGATTTACCCATATGCCAGAGTAGCTGCCCCGTTGTCATCCAGTTGCTGCCCTCTGAGGGTTTCCACGCAAGATCCTTTTCGTCGACAAGCCTGACAAGCCGTTCGGCAACTTTGAAGGCAGTTTCGAGCTGTTGTTCAAGAAGCTGTTTCCAGTTCATAATTGTGTTGGTGATTTGCGGAGAGACGTTCAGTTGTTATGAATGATTCTATAACAGCAAACCCGGCCCAGGGGTTCATTGTACAACCTGAATTCCCGGAGAAAATGTAACCATGTTCGCCACAAATCAATGAAAAAAAGAGGGTTATGTGCAAATAACCCTCTTTTTTTG
>DYNE01000087.1 GCA_020721225.1 Pelodictyon luteolum
ATCAGCGGGAAGCTTAATTTTGGCTTACCCACTTGAAATAGCGAGGAGCCAAAAAATCCGGCGGGAGACTTCCGTCATCTCCCGAAGACCGCCCTCTCCGCAATCGCGCGGTTCGTCAACTCCCGCTCTCCATGACATATGGCATTGTTGTCTCCAGGTTTCCGAGAACCTGTACCACACTCTCCATTTTTTTTACTTCAGAAACCATCTCTTTCGTATCATTATACAGCGTCCCCTACCCTGCGGGCAAGGGCGCGATCCATGCCCTCGTAATCTCCCCTGAACAACCGGTTCATCATAATTCCGGCAAATTCTCCAAGCAATCCCGAAAAACGTTCGTCATTCACGAAACGGGTTCCGCCATCAGGCTCTTTATGGAGAGAAAAGCAGTGTTCGGCGCGAAAGAGCCCGAAGGGAAGCGTGAAGGTCCAGCAGAGCCGTTCTGCAGGCCGGAGGGTCTCAACGACCACCGGCACCCACACAGGAGGAAGCGATTTGACTTTCAGACGAATCCGGATCGTTCTCCCCTCTTCCGGCAATCCCCTGACGGCAGTGACGAGCGGGTTCCACAGCGGATAGACCGCTGTGTCGAAAAGAACGCGCCAGACATCGGCTGACCGTGCGGAGATCGCGATTTCGGTACGTACATTTCCCATTTGGCAGTAGCGGTTTCGGAAGCTTTTCAGGCTGTTTCGTTGTTACAGTGATACATAATAATTTTTATTCATGTGTGGACGATTCGGATTTTTCGAACTGCGATATTTTCTCGATCGGCTCCGCCAGCTTGAGCTGCCTTTCGAAGAGAATGAGCACTACGGCTTCATGCCGGGTTACAACATCGCTCCCGAAAGCACGATTACCGTGCTGCTCGGGAATGAGGGCTCCAATGTGCTCTCCAATGCGCACTGGGGTCTGATTCCCCACTGGGCGAAAGCCCTGCCGAAGGTGCGGCCCATCAACGCACGGGCGGAAAGCCTCGGCGTGAAACCCTATTTCCGGCACATGCTGAACCACCGCCACTGCCTGATTCCTGCAAGCGGATTTTACGAGTGGAGCGCTGTTCGAGATGCGAGTGACGCGAGTGACGCGAGTCCCAAGTCGAGCGACATGCGAGACGCGAGTGAAAAACAATCAAGCGACACGCGACACGCAAGTGTCAAAAAACAGCCTTGGTACATACACCGGGCCGTCGGGCATCCCATGGCGTTTGCGGGTCTCTGGGACACCTGGCAGCCGCCCGACCCTGAGAGACCGTCCGTTACCTCCTGCACCATCATCACCACCGCTGCAAACCGCGCGATGCGCCCTATACACGAACGCATGCCCGCGATTCTCGAACCTGAAACATGGAGACTATGGCTGGAACCGGGGAAAGGTCTTGCTGAAGAATTGCTTAAACCCGCTGCCGACGGAATTCTGGAACTTTACCGGGTATCGACCAGAATGAACAACCCGCAATACATCCGAAAAGATTGCATAGAGAGGCTTGATGAATCGGCATAGGGAAAATAGTTGCGCTTACTTTTTGAATAACCGTTTCATTTTTTTACATTTACTTCCCTTGAACGATATGGCGAAGTGGCCGAGTGGTTAGGCAGAGGTCTGCAAAACCTTGTACAGCGGTTCGAGTCCGCTCTTCGCCTCAAAAAAAACAGCTGCGCATTGCAGCTGTTTTTTTATCCTTCCGCAGAAACAGCCTCCTTTACCCTATCTTCTCCGCTCCAGTAACAATAGCTTCGACAAGCTTTTCAACGGTCACATCATCCATCAGCACCGGAATGTTCAGACAGATACTGCTGCGCAGCATAGCGCCGGTCTTGGGCCAGAGCGTTTCGAGATCGACATCGCGGTAGCGGTCGAACTCGGGGAGCAGATGGCTCCATACGCCTGCGAAGTGCCAGTCAAGCGCTTCGGGCAGAATCTTGGTACCGAATCCGCACTCCATGAGATGCGCTTCGAACTGCAGCGCGGCATCGCGATCCCTTACCCTGAAAATCAGCGTATCGCCCTGCGAACCATCCTCGTCGGCGAAGGGCCGAAGCGTGATGTTAACGAGATGGCGGATGGCATCCTTGATTTTTTTCTTGTTCTCTTTCGTGCGCGACAGGATATCGTCGATTTTGCGAAGCTGGGCAAGGCCGATGGCCGCCGTGACCTCGCTGAGGCGCAGATTGAGCCCTTTGGCCCTCCGGGGGTCCTTGCCGCGCGGCAGGCCCGAGAGGTGCATGTGGCCGTGATCGGAAAACTCGGCCGCTCGATCATACACATCCTTGTCGTCGGTGACGATGATGCCGCCTTCGCCGGTGTGCATGGTCTTGCCCGCATCGAACGAAAAGGAACCCACCCGGCCGATGGTACCAAGCTTGCGCCCCCTGTAGGTAGCGCCGAGAGCCTGGGCCGCGTCCTCGATGAGCATAATATCGTGCCGCTCGCAGATGGCCGCAAGCTCGGCCATTTTAGGCGGAGCCCACATCGGGATGGCCACAACGGCTTTCGTGGCCGGGGTGATGGCTTTTTCCACCTCTGCCGGGTCGAGATGGTAGGTTTCGTCCAGTTCGACCGGCACCGGAATCGCGCCGAGCGCGCTGATGGCTTCGACCGGGGCAATGAAAGTCCAGGCGGTGGTGATCACCTCGTCGCCGGGAGCGATACCCGCGCCGGCAAGCGCGCAGTGAATGGCCGCCGTACCCGAGGAGACCGCATGGGCATACTTGACGCCCATGTACTCCGCGAACCGCTCCTCGAACTCCCTGGCCTTGTAGTTTCCGCCGCCGTAACGGTAAAGATTGACCTTTTCACCGCTGAAAAGATCCTGTATTTCGGCCAGTTCCTCACGGCCTATAAGTTCAGCTCCTGCCATGTAGCTTTATTGATAATATGTTGCGAAATAGCGCCTCACTCTATTTATTACACGGTCAAATCACCTCAAAACAAAGCATTCGAACCGCTCATGAACAGTACAGAAAAACGCCGGGTTAATGTCATAGTCCCAATTATCTTACCATCAAGTCAGATTGTAAATCACATGCCTGGCGGAATCTTCGTTGAATTCCACGGGGTTTCCGGCAAACGATCCTTTCAGGGCATCCGATACGTTACGGGCAAGTTCGGCGGCATTTCCCTGTCCGTAACCGTAAGGAACCAGATTCGGAATAGCGAGCTGCCGATAGAGCTCGTCCATTTCGCCGAGGAGTTCCGCCGTCGCATCCTTTGCCGATGGTGAGGATCGCATGGGATTGAGCAAGGCGTATTTATCGTATCCTTTATCGAAATTGTAACGCATCACCTCCTTGAGAAATATCGCCCCTGCCAGTCCGTGCGGAATCTTGTGTTTCACGCCGAGATAGTAGGCAAACCCGTTGGTCGGGCCGTCACCGGAGTTCATAAGCGCTGTGGTGCCGCAGATGCTGCCGATAGCGAGATCGAGACGCGATTCGGCACGGTCGAGCTGTCCCTGCTGCAGGGCGTAGAAGGTACGCTGAAACCCTTCAACGGAAAAAATCCTGCTCAGAGGCGTGTGTTTATGCGATCCGAAACTGTCGATACAGTGCACCAGACTGTCCATGGCCGAGGCAATGACGCTTTCCATCGGAGCGGTCATCGAGAGCTGCGGATCGATCACGCTTTTTTTCGGAAAGTTTTTTCGGCTGTTGATGCCAAGCTTGCGGCCTTCGGCTTCGTCGATAAAAACAGCGTTGAAGCTGATTTCAGCCCCGCTGCCAAGCAGCGAAGGCACCGTTACGAGCGGCAAGGGGTCGTTCACATCCTGGGGAAACCCCTTCAGCGAAAGTGCCGGCACCTCGTTGGTGAGAAGCAGCGCGACGCCCTTGCCAAGATCGAGCGTACTTCCGCCGCCTATAGCGACAATGCCGTCAGGCGCATCGCTGCGGAAAAACTCCGCCACATTTTCGAGATGAACGTAAGTCGGCTCTCCCTTGAACTCGTTGCAGAAAAGCACGCTGTTGCCGAAACGCGAGACAAGCCCCTTCAGGATCTCCTGAAAATAAAGACTCGACGAAAGATTGGCATCGTAGATGATGCCCGGCTTCTTCATGGCGAGCTGCCGGACGTACTCCGGGAGGTTCAGCGCTTCATTGACGCCGGCAATCACATCGGTAGAGAGAAAAAATTGCATAGTGTTTGATTCTATTGGTTCTCCGGACCGGATACCTGGTCTGCCAGGTTTTTCTTGAACATATAAAACTCAATTAAATCGATTTCTTCGATACTGTCAATCTCCCAGGTCTGCCAGAACTCCATTTCATAGATGGAAAGTTTCCGGCCGATCCTGTTTCCTGAGCTTCTGAGCACTTCGGGGGTGACCAGATAGATCGATCCGTTTTCGATATACTGCGCAGGACGCTGCTGCCGCATGCCCCGGTTGCGATAGTCGAAGTTGACGCTCTCCCAGCCTTGCGACCGCTTCTCCCATACCGTAAGATCGTCAAGTTTCGTCACGGAGATGAGCGAATCCGCTCCCTCCTCGCGAAACCGCTCGATAGACCGGTCTATGTCACCCGGTTTGCGCAGGGGCGAGGTGGCCTGAAGAAAAACCACCATGCCGACAGAAATGGCCAGTTCCCGTTCAAGCAGGTCAACGGCGTGCAGCAGGGCCGATTCCGACGAGGCACCGTCGCCGCTCAGCTCCTCCGGGCGCTCGATCACCCCGGCCCCGTATGCTGCGGCAACTTCAGCGATTTCAGCATCATCGGTCGAAACGAAAACCCGATCGATCCATTCCGACTGAACGGCCTGCATAACCGTCCAGGCAAGCAGCGGTCGCCCCGCAACGGGGTAAATGTTTTTCCCCTTGAGTCCTTTCGAGCCTCCCCGTGCGGGAATTATCGCGATGGTCTGCTTTTCTCTGTGCATATGGCTTCTTATTTTATTTCCAATACAAATATGCAGTTATATTGCCCGCGACAATCCTGAAATTCCTTGCCATTAACCAGTGAAAAAGGAGTATCGCTTCGCGGGAGTATCGGTCGGGTACGCCCGGGAGTATCATTCGCTCCGCGAATGGGAGTATAGCTCGCCGCGCGGTATAAAATTATGTTCTTTTTTCAACTCCAGCCTCTTCAACCACAC
>DYNE01000044.1 GCA_020721225.1 Pelodictyon luteolum
TTATAAAATGAGTTGCTTTTTATAAAAAAAAGACTTTTCTGTCAGGCACTATGTAGTCAACCATTTTGCGGTTGCGCCCGTCGGCTTCCGCGAGCGCGCCCTTATGGCCATGATGGCTTTTCCTATCGGCATTTTCGGCGGCTATCTTGTGCTGAAGACGCGCAACGTATGGGGGAGCGTACTGGTGCATATGATTACCATGATTTCGATGGTGCTTGATATTTTTGTTATTCCAAAACTTCTGTTCTGAGGGTTCATCACTTAATGCTTCTATGAAACAGAATCGCATCGCTTCGCTTGTCGAGCAGGATAAAAAACTGCTCGTCGCTTATTATATGCCTGAATATCCGGTAGCTGGAGCAACACTTCCGGTGCTCGAAGCGCTCCAGGAAAATGGTGCGGATATTATCGAACTCGGTATTCCTTTTTCCGATCCCGTCGGTGATGGTCCGGTTATACAGGAGGCCGCACAAAGAGCTATCAGGAACGGCGTAACCGTTAAAAATCTTCTTGAAACGGTGAGCAAGGCTCGCCGGGGTGCAGGGTGTAAGGCAATTACGGTTCCCATCATTCTCATGGGGTACTGCAACCCGCTTATCGCCTACGGCGGTGACTGTTTTCTGAGTGATGCCGTCGAAGCCGGTGTTGACGGACTTCTGCTTCCCGATCTTCCGCCTGAAGAGGCTGAAGACTTTCTTGAACGGGCAAAAAGCTTCGGGTTGACCGTGGTTTTTCTCATCTCGCCGGTTACGTCACCCGAACGGATCGAGATGATCGACTCTCTTTCAACGGATTTTTCCTATTGTCTGGCCGTCAATGCCACAACCGGTACAGCCAAGCTTGCCGGAAAGGATGCCGATGCCGCTATCGGGGAGTATCTCGAACGGGTCAGGAAGCATACCCGGAAAAAATTTGTCGTAGGGTTCGGCATCAGGGACAAGGCCAGGGTCGAGCAGATGTGGAAGCTTGCCGATGGCGCCGTTGTTGGTTCCGCCCTGTTGCAGTACCTTGCCGCGGCCCATACGCCGGACGAAACCGCCCGTCTTGCCGGTGAGTTCTGGCAGGCTCTCCGATAAGAGGCCTGCACTCATGCGCGACGCTCTTCAGCTATTCCCTCCGGTTGATATTATCATTCCCCATTACCGGGGCGAGGAGCATCTCGAACGATGCCTCCGCTCTCTGGTAAATACCCGTTACCCGTCGATGGGCATAGTGGTTGTCGATAATGCAAGTCAAACTCCGGGACTGGAAGAGCTGATCGGAAAGTTCGCCGGCGTCCGTCTGCTTGCACTGCCGCAGAACAGGGGTTATTCGGGTGGTTGCAACGCGGGTTTCAACGCTACAAAAGCCGAATTTCTTGTGTTTATGAACGACGATACCCGACACGATCCGAACTGGCTTGAACCGCTTGTGACGGCAGCACGTCGGGATGGGTGCATTGCCGCCCTGCAGCCAAAAATCCTCTCTTTGCGGGAATTCGAACAAGGGAATAACCGTTTCGACTATGCCGGAGCTGCGGGAGGTATGCTCGACAGGCTCGGCTATCCATGGTGCTATGGACGGACGTTTTCAGGAGTTGAAATGGATAATGGCCGCTACGACAGCCCGCGGAATATATTCTGGGCTTCTGGCGTAGCCATGTTCGTCCGTCGGAGTGTTCTTGATGAGCTTGGCGGGTTTGACGACTCTTTTTTCATGCACATGGAAGAGATAGACCTTTCATGGCGTATGCAGCTTGCCGGATACACGGTTCGGTCGGTACCTTCATCCGTGGTTTATCATGAAGGCGCCTCTTCGCTTGCATACGGTTCCCCTGAAAAAACCTATTACAATCACCGCAATAATCTTCGGATGATGCTCAGGAACATGAGTGTCGGGTCGCTTATGGTGGCTTTTTCCGCCCGTTTGTTGCTTGAACCCGCAGCCGCCCTGTTTTATCTCACGAAGGGACGCAGAGGGTATCGCAACGCTTATGCCGTCCTGAAAGCGTTACGGGATTTTCTGCTGGAGCTGCCTGAAACGCTGCGAGATCGGGCGCGGGTGCAGGCTTTACGGAAAAGAAGCGACACAGCGCTGTTCAAAGGGTTGCCGTTCAGTATTTTTTCCCCCTGGCGGAAGAGCTTTTTTTATCACGCCGGTCAAGATGCCCTTTGCTGATCATATCTTCAACAGCTTCAACGATGCTCTTCCTTGCCGGTCTGAAGTCGATACCGAGCTCCTGTTTGATTTTGCTGCATTCGTACCGGATCGATCGGCCGATGTGCGTGCGGAGGTAGGTGCCCGTATCCCTTGGTTGCGTCCAGGAGAGTACTTTCATGAGTGCTGTACCGAAGCTGCCGGTAAGGTCTCTTTTCGGCAGCGGATAGTTGCCGTATCCCGAGAGGCTCAGAAGTTCCACCAGCTCGCGCATATCGATGAGTTCCGCCGAGCAGAGGTACCTGCCTCTGGCAGAGACTTTTTCCATGGCAAGGATATGCGCCCTTGCAGTATCTCTTACATCGACGAAGCCCCAGTTTATGTCCATGATGCCAGGATAAACACCGTTCATGATATCACGGATCATGGCATTGGTGGTATTGAGGCCCGATCCGATTGATGGTCCGGTCACCATCGCCGGGTTGATCGTTACCAGATCGAAATCCGGTTTTTTACGATCGATAAAATTCCATGCCGCTCGTTCGGCAAGGGTTTTCGAGTAGTGGTAGGGGTGGCGCTGCAGGGATGAACGGGTATTCCAGTCATGTTCCGTAAACACTTTCGAGCTGTCCGGTTCATCGGTAATTGCAGCAACGGAGGAGGTCAGAACCATACGTTTGAGGCCTCTTGTATTTATAGCCGCCTCCATAACTGAGGTTGTGCCTTCTAACGCGGGTTTGACCAGATCTTTTTCCGGATCTTTGACATTGATGACATAGGGGCTTGCCGTGTGGATGACACAGGCGCACTCCCTGAATGCCGGAATAAACGATTCACTTCTGAGGAGATCGGCTTCCACCAGTTCGAGACGCTCCCTGGCGCCGGGAAGCTGCAGCAGGTAAGGGTAGTGTTCAGGTTTTTTGCGCACGGTTCCTCTGACCCGATATCCTTCGGCAAGGAGCTGGTTGACGATATGCGAAGCGATGAATCCGGATGCGCCGGTAACGCAGACAGTTTTTTCTGTGATCATGGCGTGCTTTTCGTGATCGTTATTGACGGTGGTACTATCGTATCCAGGGTACTGCTTATGCGATAGATGTGCTTTCGGCGCGCAGTTTGTGCGCTTTTAAAATTCCGGGAAGATCCTGACGCTGCACGAAGCTTACCAGAATAGGCGGTGCGAAAAATGCCGGTTTGATTTCCGCTTCATAGCTGAGTATCGTTCCCTTGCGGTCGGAAAGGGGAAACAGCCACCACGAGCCCCTGTAAACAAGGAAGTCGCCATCTATCTGTTCGAAGGTAATCCGTTTCAATGGTTCTTCTTTGACCCGTAGCCGGAAATTAACCGTTTTTTCAAATATAAATATTCCGGTTCTTCCGGTCTGATCGAGGATGATTTCATTTCCTTTTCGTTCGACAAGTCGACTTGCCACTACTTTCGGAAGCGTTCTGTGGAGGTTGTCATAATTCGTCAGCGCACTCCAGATCGCTTCAGAGGAAGCGCCGACAAAAATGCGGCCGGCAACGCCGATAATGTCGTCCTGAAGAAAGGCAAGATCGATAAGAATATCCCCTGTAACGAGGCGATGCTCTTCAGAGTGTGAAATGCCGTATTGTTCTCTGTCCATAAAGGGTCATCGGTTAGTGCAACAGGGTTACGCCGGAATCGAAAAAAGGTTGCGTACGGCAGGGCTTACATCGGTCGGCCTGCCGGTTTTTCGGTCGATAGGACACCAGACTGTCCGGGCAAGCGCGAGTATCCGACCGCTGGATACGTTGATGATTGCGGTATGCCGATCAAAAGCGAACTTCGTGGCATTGCCGATCCATGTTTCCGCTTTCAGAGTATCTCCTGAAAAAGCAGCTCTTTTGTAGTCGATTTCATGGCGTCGTACCACCCAGAGTATGGTTTCACGTTCTTCGGAAGGCGCAAGGGTATTCCAGTGAGCGACAGCGGCATCCTGAACCCATCGAAGATAGACAGTGTTGTTGACGTGGCCCATCAGGTCGATATCCTCCGGCCTGACTTCCATGAAGATGGCAAAGCGGGTTCCTTCGGTACTCATAGATTCCTGTTTTTTCATAAAATAAGATTTCCTGATCCAGAAACGGAGGCTACTCTGTTTTTCATGAGGTTTTCAGACAACGCCTTGTATGATACCGGTTAAATAACTACCATAAAAAGAACCGCTAACCTTCATATTCCGTTTTACAAAAGGAAGGAAGAATTTTGGTCGGGATATTCTTTGGTCGCGGCATCGTGTTTCGCTTGATCCTTTAAAAACAGTGCATTTTCCCATGAAAATCAGGTTTGAAGCATACCTCCTGCAGGTTTTGCACGGGTTCAACCATTTTCTTCACGCACTTGTCGCCATCGCACTTGTTATGGCGAGCCTGATGGTTGTATGGGAGTTTTCCGTTGCCGTGCTGCAATCGTTCGAGAAAAACGATCTTGCCCATGGATTTCTGCAGGCTCTCGGTTCACTCTTCATTG
This sequence comes from Pelodictyon luteolum, assembly GCA_020721225.1. Classification (GTDB taxonomy): domain Bacteria; phylum Bacteroidota; class Chlorobiia; order Chlorobiales; family Chlorobiaceae; genus Chlorobium; species Chlorobium luteolum_C. Next base: position 4,631 of record DYNE01000044.1, read on the forward strand.
TCTGGACGCTTTCAAGCCTTATCGCCGCCGAAATCAACTATGTACAGACCGGCGTGTTTCATGTGGAGGTGTTTATCGAGGTAGCCATGATCACGCTGCTGCGCCAGCTCATTGTCGAACCGGTTAACGTAGCCACCGGAGCCCAGAATCCGGAAAGCATTTTCAATGCATGGCATTACGGTCTTCTCCTTTCAGCCCTGCTTGTTACCGGAATTCTGCACAAACTGGTTACCAGTTCCGATAAAAAAAAGGAGAACGCGTGATTTTATTCACTCCTTCGATAACGCGTTTCCTTTTCCGGTTTCGGGATATAACCTGTTTTTTTCTCGGATTGGTGTCGTCAGGAACGCATCGTAAACATGAGAGTCCATGAAAAATGCAAAAGCTTTTCTTTTTTTCGCATCGGTTTTGCTTCTCATGAGCAGCTGTATGCGCCATGTGAAAACGGATCATCCCGCTGAAGGGAGGCCTGCGGGTGACAACAGCAGGGTATCCCTCGACTGGGAGGGCACATACAGAGGGATTATTCCGTGTGCGGATTGTCAGGGGATCGAAACAACGGTTACCCTCGATAAAAACGGCACCTGTCTTATCCGGAGCCGGTATCCTGGAAAAAGTGACCGGATTTTTTCGGAAGAGTGTACATTTGTCTGGGACAGGGAGGGCCGAACGATCAGGGTTTCTGCAAAAGATAGCGCTTCCCGCATTTATCTGGTAGGTGAAAACATACTTGTGCAGCTCGACATGCAGGGGAAGCGTATCACAGGACTTTTTGCCGATAAATATGTACTGAGCAAGGTCGTGTCGTCCGAAGCGATGGTTCCGGATGCGTCTCTCAGCGAAACGTACTGGAAACTTGTTGAACTGAACGGCAAGCCGTTAAAAAAATTGCCGTTCAGACAGCAGGAGGCGCATATCATTCTCAAAAAAGCTGACGGCAGGGTGCAGGGTTCCGGAGGGTGTAACAGATTTTTCGGAAGATATGAGGTCAGGCCCGGCAATCGCATTCATTTTTCGGGACTTGGATCAACCATGATGGCCTGTCCCGGTCTGGCTGATGAGTCGGCTTTTTTCAAGGTTCTCGAAACGGCAGATAATTATACGATCAGGGAAGAGAGCCTGCAATTGCATAAAGCCCGAATGGCTCCGCTGGCAAAGTTCGAAGCGGTCTATCTGAAATAAAAATTGCAGGTTCAGCTATTTGGCAAAAGCTTCCGGATGTCATATCATGCTTTTCGGCTATCCGTAACATCATTCATGTTTCATTCCTATGCTGCTTTTTCTGCTCTCTGTTGTCGTTGGTCTTGTTCTGCTTGTCTGGAGCGCCGGACGCTTCGTTGACGGCTCTGCCGCTGCCGCACGCCATTTCCGCATGCCGCCACTGCTGATCGGCATGGTGATTGTAGGGTTCGGCACCTCCGCTCCTGAAATGTCGGTTTCAGCCATCTCCGCTTCCCAGGGAAATCCCGATATTGCGCTCGGCAACGTTTTCGGTTCGAATATCACGAACATCGCGCTCATTCTCGGTCTGACCGCGCTGCTCAGTCCTGTAGCCGTACACTCTCGCGTGCTTCGCAAGGAACTGCCTGTCCTGTCGCTCATGACGGCGATTGCGGCATTCCTGATGTACGACGGCATGTTCAGTCGGCAGGACGCCACCCTTCTGCTGCTTCTTTTCGCCCTCCTGATGGGTTGGACGGTCTGGGAGGGTATCATGAAATCGGGCGATGAGTTCGCCATAGAAATGGAGAACGAGCTGGAGCAGCATCCGATTCCGCTCGGCAAGGCGCTTCTGCTCGTCGTCGCAGGGCTGCTTCTGCTGCTGGTCAGTTCGCGCATGCTGGTCTGGGGAGCTGTAGGCATTGCCGGAGCGCTCGGCGTGAGCGATATTGTGATCGGCCTCACCGTGGTAGCCGTTGGCACCTCACTGCCGGAGCTCGCTTCTTCGCTTGCTGCCGTCCGCAAGGGCGAGCACGATATCGCGCTCGGCAACGTGATTGGTTCGAACCTCTTCAATATCCTGGCAGTTGCAGGCGTTGCGGGAGCGATTTATCCTGCCGTCATCGATCCTGCGGTTTTTTCGCGGGACATCATGATCATGCTGCTGCTGACCGTTTCGCTTTTTGTCGTCGGTTACGGATTCCGCGGGGAGGGAACGGGAAGAATAAACAGGATCGAAGGTATGATCCTGCTTGGCTCTTACGCAGCCTATACGATCTATCTCGTTTCGACAAACTTCAGCTAATTCCATTTCCAATACAGCTATGCTGTTACCCGAAAATCCCGAAAATCCTCCCCACCAACAAACAGGCACCTGTTTCGAACCGAGAAACCCGCCATCCAGCCCACGGCTAACAGCTCACCTCTTCTCCATCCGTGAAAATCCGATTTCAATAAGCGGGAACCGCGTTCTTCCTCTTCATGGCTGGATGGCGAGATAGCTGGATAGCTCAATGGCGAAAAAGCATAACCCATAGCGCTTAACCCAATCACCCCCATCTTCCATCCGTGTCAATCCGTGAAAATCCGTGGGCAAAAATCTTCCTTTTCAATTCCCCGGGCTACCGGCTTCCGGCCTGCCGTCCACTGCAAACGGCCCACAATCTTCATCAATCTCCCCCGGCTACATAATACCGGCTACTGAATACCGACTATCGCCCACCTCTTCTCCATCCGTGAAAATCCGATTTCAATAAGCGGGAACCGCGTTCTTCCTCTTCATGGCTGGATGGCGAGATAGCTGGATAGCTCAATGGCGAAAAAGCATAACCCATAGCGCTTAACCCAATCACCCCCATCTTCCATCCGTGTCAATCCGTGAAAATCCGTGGGTAAAAATCTTCCTTTTCAATCCCCTGGGCTACCGGCTACCGAATACCGACTTCCGGCCCACCGCCCACGGCTAACAGCTCACCTCTTCTTCATCCGTGAAAATCAATTCCCTCTTCAATCAGCGGGAACCGCGTTCTTACTCTTACAGCTGGATAGCTTGACAGCTCGATAGCTGAAGAGCTTAACACAATCCCCCGGTCAACCCTCATCCATCAATCTGTGCTAATCTGTGCCAATCCGTGGGCAAAAATTTTCCTCCTCTATCTTCCCTCGTCACCTCGACACTTCTTCTCCGGGTTTTCCGGCTACCGCCCACCTCTCATCGCTTGGCCTTGGATTGTAAATGCATTATTGAAATAGAATTGGAATAACCTGGTATCCTTTTCAGCAGACCGGAAAGCATCCGAGAGCGAGTCGATCGAGAAACTCTGTCATACCGTTCAGTTCGCTCTCGATGATAGCCGAAGCCTCTCTTTGCATCGGTCCGAACCGTTTTCCGTAATCCGGAGTTATTCTTGCCGAAGCAAGGAGAGGCTGATCGACCGGAGTTCCGATACGGCTGCAGAAGAAAACCGTTACCTCTTTGACGCCCGGAACTTCCCGGTGAATGCGTGCTGCGGTTTCACGGGCAAGGACGTTATAAATCTTGCCGACATGGCTGACCGGGTTTTTTCCTGCAGCGGCCTCAAGGCTTGAGGGTCTGCCGAATGCGATAAGTCCGTTTACCCGATTTCCTCGTCCAACCTCTCCACCATCAGCTCCTTCTGCCGAAGTTCCCAGAACCGTAAGGTACATGCCGCCCTCTCCCCGTCGGGGATCGTCCAGAGCATTGATTCGGAGCGATACCTTTTCGAAAGAGCTCGTTCTGTTCAGAAGATACCGTTCAAGGTGTTCTTTCAGGGCAAGCTTTCTGCTGAAATAGCCGTCGGCGTCATTGATGAAACGGTCAATAAAAGCAATCGCTATGGTAAGATCGAGTCTGTTTCCATTCCGGAAACCCATGATTTTTATATCCTCTCCGGTTTCAGGAAAAATGCTTTTGCATGCGGGAGAGTTCATATAGCGTTCGGTTTCCAGCACCGTCGATTCGGTTTCGCTCAGCGGCGCATAGCCCACGCCGACGGATGTGTCGTTTGCGCCGATGACAGCTCTTGAAAAGGCGTCGCTGAGTTCCGCCGAGCCCGGCTTGATTTCATGCTGAAAAACGATATGCTTTTCCGGATCGACGAACCGCAGGCTCCTCGCGATCCACTCTTTTGCCGCTGTTTCAACAATTTCATCTACGGGAATATCGATTCCTTTCCAGCTCATGGTCGCACGGTCGCCGGAGACAAGGCGCATGGGTTCCAGAACGGAGCCTCCTCCGGGTTTTGTAAGGGTTCTTCCCGCAATGAGCAGCCCTTTATCGAGATTATGGTGGAGGATTCGGCCGGTTCTTTCGATATACTCCCGGCAGAGCCTTATGCACGAGGCTTCCATGACAGAGTCGCAGATGGTGTCCGGATGTCCCGTTCCCTTGCGTTCGACAAGTTCCGTCTGCCGTTCGGATACGGAAGGCTCTGCCGCTTTTTCAATAGAGATGGTTCTCATATCGATTCCGCTTAAACATGCAACAATATTTCGAAGGCTCCATTACAGAACAGAACAACCGGAAGCCATGCATTCGTTCAGCTGTTCATTCTGCCGCAGCAGTTCACCGGCAGCACCGGACGGGTTGTTCCTGCATTTATTGGTATATTGGGGACAACAAAAAACAGTATGATTATGAAAATAGGAATCTCCTGTCATCATACCTACGGAGGAAGCGGAGCCATTGCTGCCGAACTTGGCAAGGCGCTTGCCGGTCGCGGCCACATCGTTCATTTTTTCAGTCAGGCAGCTCCTTTCAGGCTGGGTACTTTTTCGAAGAACATCTTCTATCATGAAGTTGAGGCTATGCATTACCCGCTTTTCGAGTGTCCCTTTTACTCGCTTGCTCTGGCCTCCAAAATCGCCGAAGTCGCCTTTTACGAAAAACTCGATGTGGTTCATGCACACTATGCGATTCCGCACGCCCTGAGCGCCATGCTTGCCCGACAGATGCTCGATGATAAATGTGCCGAAGCTCGCTGTTTTCGTCTTGCCACCACGCTGCATGGTACCGATATTACCGTTGTGGGCGCCGATAGCGGCATGCAGGATGTCGTTCGTCTCGCGATCAACAAGTCGGATGGCGTTACGGCAGTTTCAGGCTATCTCCGCGATGAAACCAACCGGATGTTCAGCCCGAAAAAAGAGATTACCGTGATTCCGAATTTTGTCGATACCTCGGTTTTTTTCCGCTCTCCCGATCAGGATCTTCGCGGGCATCTGGGGCTGGGCAATGAAAAGATCGTAATTCATATTTCGAATTTCAGGCCGGTAAAGTGTATCGGCGATATCGTCAGGGTTTTTCACGCCCTTACGGCCCATATCGATGTTACGATGCTCTTTGTCGGGGACGGCCCGGAACGGAGCGCCGCCGAGCTTCGCGTGCGGGAACTGGGCATTGCCGATCGGGTACGTTTTCTCGGCAAGATCGACGAGATCGTGCCTCTGCTTTCGCTTGCCGATATCATGCTGATGCCGAGCAATGTCGAATCGTTCGGTCTTGCAGCTCTCGAAGCCATGGCTTGCGGTGTGCCGGTTATTGCCACCGATGCAGGAGGGTTTCCGGAATTTGTGGTTCCGGGTCTGCACGGTTATCTGCTTCCGCCCGGCGATATCGAAGGTATGACCGAAAAAGCCCTGCTGCTGCTCAGTGACGAGCCTCATCGACAGGCCTGTTCAGAGGCTTGTATTGTGCAGGCAAAGCGTTATGAGACAGCGCTGCTTGTTGAGCGGTACGAAGCCTATTACACCGGCCTGATTACCGGGATTGCCTGACCATGAGCCATCCCGGCAGAGATCAGTAGCGTTTTGTCGAGAGCAGGACGCTGCGGTACTTTTCAAGATTTTCCAGCACCTCTCCGGTGCCTCTTGCCACTGCGGTCAGCGGTTCTTCGCTGATATGCACGGCAAGCTTTGTTTCCTCGTTGATTTTCTTGTCCAGACCTTTGATCAATGCTCCGCCGCCGGCAAGGAAAAGGCCCCGGTCGAGAATATCTGCAGAGAGTTCCGGCTTGGTTACCTCGAGGCTTTTCTTTATCGACGTGATTATCTGACTGATCGGTGTGGCGATTGCCTCCCTGATGGTGGGGGAGTTGATTTCGCGCTCTTCAGGGAGAGCCGTGACGAGATTTCTTCCCCGTACATTCATGGTCAGCTCCTTGTCGAGCTTGTAGGCCGAAGCGATTTTGATTTTGACATCTTCAGCGGTACGTTCGCCGATTGCCAGGTTGTACGCTTTCCGGAAGTGACGGACAATCGAGTTCGTGATATCCGTTCCTGCAACACGCAGCGACTCGCCCGATGCGATACCGCCCAGCGAAATGACCGCGATTTCCGTTGTACCGCCGCCGATATCGACGATCATGTTGCCCATCGGTTCCTTCACGTCGATGCCGATACCGATCGCTGCGGCCATCGGTTCGGCGACAAGGTAAACCTCCTTGGCTCCGACATGTTCCGCAGAGTCGCGCACGGCCCGTTTTTCAACTTCGGTGATACCTGAGGGTATGCCGATAACCATTCGCCGTATGCCGAATGAAAATTGGGTTTTTGTTTTATTGATCAGGCCTCTGATAAGCTCTTCGGTAGCTTCATAGTCGGCGATGACGCCATTTGCAAGGGGTCTTATGGTAATGATTCCCGGATGGGTTTTTTCATGCATCAGGAGTGCGTCGTGCCCGATGGCTACAACCTTTCCGGTATTGCGTTCACGAGCTACAATGGAGGGTTCATTAAGTACGACACCTTTGTCTCGGATATAAATAAGGGTGTTGGCCGTACCGAGATCAATAGCGATATCCCGGAACAGGCTGCTGAAAAAGCTCATGTTATCAATGGATCTAAATGTGGTGTCATAGTGGCTTGGAAAGGCGGCTGTTCAGGCTATGAATTCCAAGTTTTCATCTGAACTGTAAAAGTACTCATTGGAACTTTTTTTTCAAATGAAAAGAGTCCGGAAGGATGGACTTTTTTCGGGAGGCAATTTATATTCGCCGGCAGATATCTGCGGGTTTCGATAAACGGAGCGATTCACTACATTAGCAAAAGCGGGGACAAGCGGCTGGTTAAACCAAAAACGGGATCGAAAACGTGTTGAACATCTACCGTTATGAAACTGACAGAGAGGCTCTGCAAAAGCAGCTGGAGAGAAGCGTTACGTTTGAACCGGAAGTTGAGCGTACCGTTCATGATATTCTCGCTGCGGTGCGTTCCGGAGGCGACAAGGCTCTGCTTGACTATACCGAACGTTTTCAGGGGGTCAGGCTGCAGGAAATGAAAGTTTCCGGCGAAGAGATCCGGAGAGCTTATGAGGAGGCCGATCCCCGTTTTATCGGGGTGCTCGAAGAGGCTTACCGGAACATCACGGCTTTTCACCGCCACGAGATTGAAAAAAGTTTTTTCTATGAAGCAGAGGGCGGCGTTATACTCGGGCAGCGGGTTACTCCCATGGAGAGGGCCATGCTCTACGTGCCGGGAGGAAAAGCCGCCTATCCGTCGTCGCTGCTTATGAATGCGGCTCCCGCACAGGTTGCCGGTGTCGGTCAGCTATTTCTTACAACGCCCTGCGATTCCGAAGGAAACGTCAGTTCCCATATACTTGCCGCAGCAGCCGTCGCCGGTATCGGCACTGTCTACAAGCTCGGCGGAGCGCAGGCCGTGGCTGCGTTCGCCTATGGAACGGAGAGTATCCCGAAAGTTGACAGTATAACCGGTCCTGGCAACAAGTATGTCGCTCTCGCCAAAAAACAGGTGTTCGGTCATGTAGCCATCGACAGTATTGCCGGACCTTCAGAGGTGGTCATTCTTGCCGATGAGTCAGCCGATCCCGATTTTATTGTGCTCGACATGTTTGCGCAGGCCGAGCACGATCCCGATGCTTCGGCGGTGTTGATCACCCCTTCGGAATCTCTTGCTTATGCGGTCCGGCAACGTGCCGCGAACCGTATCGAAACGATGCTTCGTAAAGAGGTTATCGCCGCATCGCTTTTGTCCAATGGAGCTGTCGTTATAACCGGCTCCATGGAGGAGGCCTGTCGGGTTTCCGATTCACTGGCACCTGAACACCTTGAGCTGCACGTCGAAAATCCATGGGATCTTCTCGGGAGTATCCATCATGCCGGAGCGATATTTATGGGCGCCTACTCCTGTGAAACCGTCGGCGACTATTTTGCCGGCCCTAACCACACCCTGCCTACCAACGGAACCGCAAGGTTTTTCTCGCCGCTTTCGGTTCGCGATTTTATCAAACACACCTCGATCATCTCCTATTCAAGGAGACAACTGCTCGCATGCGGCGAGAAAATCGCATCGTTCGCAGATCACGAGGGGCTGCAGGCACATGCCGAGGCCGTCCGGGAGCGTCTCAGAAAGGCATGAAGGTCAGCGATTTCGATTACACGCTGCCGGAGGATATGATTGCGAGGTATCCTCCGGCAGAACGCGGCACAACGAGGCTGCTGGTGCTCGATCCGGCAACCGGAAAGACAGGGCATAGCCGGTATGCGCAGCTTGCGGACTTCCTGAAGCCGGGCGACCTGCTTCTGCTCAATAACAGCAAGGTCGTCAGAGCCCGTATGTTCGCCTCGAAAACTACCGGCGCCTTGATCGAACTCATGCTGCTCGAAAAGCACGAGGGGGTGCAGAATCTCGTACTCTATCGGGGGCGGCTGAAAAAAGGGGACCGGTTGATTGCGCACTCCCGGGAACTCCTTGTCGAGGAAATTACCGGTCAGGGTGTTGCCCGACTTTCAGCTCCCGATGGTTCCGATCTGCTTCATCTCTTTGAACGCCATGCCGAAGTGCCCATCCCTCCATATCTGAAACGGGATGCCGAGGCTGTCGATGCCGAACGGTATCAGACGGTATTTGCCGAACAGCCGGGCTCTGTGGCAGCTCCTACCGCATCGCTCAATATGACCGCCGGGCTGCTTGCGGAACTCGGTCAAAAAGGCATCGATATTGCGACGGTTACCCTGCATGTAGGATTGGGCACCTTTCTGCCGATACGGGTCGAATCTTTCGAGGAACATGTCATGCACCGCGAATACTACTCCATTCCTTTCGGGACGATCGACAAGATACAGCGTACGAAAGCCGGGGGAGGAAGGGTTGTGGCGGTGGGAACGACCGTTACCAGAGCGCTTGAGCATGCCGCCGGCAGTTCCTGCTGGGGAACATCGGTTTCTCCCGTAAGCGGTGAAGCTGATATTTTCATCTATCCGGGATACAGGTTTCGGGTTATCGACGCGCTTCTCACCAATTTTCATGCGCCCCGCTCCACCGTTCTTATGCTTACCGCAGCATTTGCCGGACAGCAAAACCTTTTGCGCGCTTATCAAGAGGCCATAGAGAAACAGTACCGTTTTCTCAGTTATGGCGACAGCATGCTCATCCGCCCGATGTAAGAAAGCGCTTTTCCCATCTTTCAGAGGAGAGAATCTGATAATAAACCGGCACTTTTTGAAAATATTTTTGACGGATTTCCGGCTGGAAGCGTATGTCTTGAATTATTTAAGAAAGAAATGGGCATACGGTTAATAAAGTACGGTATGCGTTTCTTTGCCTCTCTTCGCAGGTTTTGTTTTGAAAAAAAGGTGTGCTATTATCATTGTTTTGTCTTTTTGCTGGAAGGACAAAGAGTTTTTCCTGCCTGTCACAGTAATAACCGTATCAAATATCTTTAACTCCGGGAGAATGACCTATGAGTCTTGTCAGTCAATACCGCGCACATACTGAAGAGAGAGCCCAGCTCGGCATACCGCCTCTGCCCCTGACGGCAGATCAGGCACGTTCACTTATCGGGTTGCTGCAGCAGCAGCCTGTCGAGGAAAAAGAGTATCTGCTCGAACTGTTTTGTGAACATGTCAGCCCCGGTGTTGACGATGCCGCATTCGAGAAGGCCGCGTTTCTCGATGCAGTCATCAAGGGGGAGTCGATATGCGAAGTCATTACCCCGGTCGAGGCCGTCAGAATACTGGGTACGATGCTTGGCGGATACAACGTCAAACCTCTCATCGATGCCTTGAGCCATAAGGATACCGAGGTTTGCACTACCGCTGCCGCAATGCTCAGGAATGTGCTGCTTGTATATGATTCATTCGACGCTGTCGCCGGGTTGTCGGCTACCAATGCCTATGCAAAAGAGGTTCTGCAGTCCTGGGCCGATGCCGAGTGGTTCACGTCGCGTCCGGTACTGCCTGAAAAGATGACGCTGACGGTTTTCAAGGTTCCCGGTGAAACCAATACCGATGACCTTTCGCCGGCCAGCGAGGCTTTCACACGCAGCGACATACCGCTTCACGCTCTCTGTATGCTCGGCTCCAAAATGGACGATCCGATCGGCACCATTGCGACCCTCAAGGAAAAAGGCCATCCTCTTGCCTATGTGGGAGACGTCGTGGGAACGGGATCGAGCAGAAAATCAGGCATCAACTCGGTGCAGTGGCATCTCGGAGAGAATATTCCCGCCGTTCCGAACAAAAGAACCGGCAGCGTGATAATCGGCAGCATCGTTGCGCCTATTTTTTTCAATACTGCCGAAGATTCCGGTGCATTGCCCATCCAGGCGGATGTTTCTGCCATGGAGACCGGCGATGTGATCGATGTTTATCCCTATGAGGGAAAAATCGAGAAGGACGGGGAGGTCATCTCCCGTTTCGATCTCACCCCCAATACCCTTACCGATGAGGTCAGGGCGGGCGGTCGTATTCCTCTCATCATCGGAAGGACTCTGACCAAAAAGGCCAGAACCTTTCTTGGAATGGGTGAGGCCACTCTCTTTATCAATCCGCTGCAGCCTGCTGATTCCGGAAAAGGATACACTCTCGCACAGAAAATGATCGGCAAGGCCTGCGGTCTTCCAGGCGTAAGGCCGGGCATGTACGTCGAGCCCGAAACGCTGACCGTCGGCTCACAGGATACAACCGGAGCAATGACCCGGGATGAGGTCAAGGAACTTGCCGCATTGAGCTTCAGCGCCGATCTGGTGATGCAGAGTTTCTGTCATACTGCCGCTTATCCAAAACCATCGGACGTAAAACTGCACCGCACGCTTCCTTATTTCATCATGAGCAGAGGCGGCGTATCGCTTCGCCCTGGAGACGGCGTCATTCACACCTGGCTGAACCGCATGGTTCTGCCCGATACGCTCGGTACCGGCGGCGACTCTCACACCCGTTTTCCTATTGGCGTCTCGTTCCCCGGCGGTTCGGGGCTTGTCGCTTTTGCCGCTGTGACCGGCACCATGCCGCTTAATGTCCCGGAATCGGTGCTTGTTCGCTTCAGCGGAACGTTGCAGGAAGGAATCACCCTGCGTGATCTTGTCAATGCCATCCCGTACGTGGCCATCAGGCAGGGGCTGCTCACGGTCGAGAAAAAAGGCAAGAAGAACATCTTTGCCGGACGTATTCTTGAAATCGAGGGGCTTCCGCAGCTCAAGGTAGAGCAGGCATTCGAACTCAGCGACGCATCTGCCGAGCGCAGTGCAGCGGCCTGTACGGTCCGTCTCGATAAAGAGCCGGTGATCGAATACCTCAGCTCCAATATGAAACTTCTCGAACAGATGATAGAGGAGGGTTACGGCAATCCGGAGACCCTGCGCAGAAGGATTTCCAGGATGCAGGAGTGGTTGGACAACCCGGTGCTGCTTCAGCCCGATAGCGATGCGGAATACGCAGCAGTGATCGAGATCGATCTGAACACGATCACCGAACCGGTACTGGCCTGTCCCAACGATCCCGACGACGTCATGACTCTCAGTGAGATATTGCTCGATGAAAGTCGCCCAAAGAAGATCGATGAGGTTTTCGTCGGGAGCTGTATGACCAATATCGGGCATTTCCGCGCCCTTGGCGAAGTGCTTCGGAACAAAGGCGTCGCTTCAGCCAGACTGTGGATTGTGCCTCCTACCAAAATGGATATGAAAAAGCTTGTCGAAGAGGGCTACTATTCCGTTTTCGGAGCTGCCGGCGCACGAATGGAGATTCCAGGGTGTTCTCTCTGTATGGGCAATCAGGCGAGGGTTGCCGACAATGCCGTTGTGTTCTCCACCAGCACGAGAAACTTTGATAACCGTATGGGGAAAGGAGCCAAAGTCTATCTCGGTTCTGCTGAACTCGCGGCCGTTGCCGCATTGCTCGGTCATCTTCCGAACAGGGACGAGTATATGGAGGTCGTCAGAAAGCAGCTTTCAGGAGCGCGTGAAGAGGAGATTTACCGTTATCTGAACTTCCATGAGCTTGGAAAAGAGGACTTGCAATTGCTGGTCGACTAAAAAAATATTTTTTATGGCGGGATAGGTAAAAATTTTGCATATTCCGCCATGCAGTGGGCTTTTGAAAAGTCGCTGTTTTTTTTTAATATTCGTTAGCTGAAGAAGCTGTAAATTATCAAAACAACAAAAACAACAATCGAGCAATGAAAAAACTTTTCATTTTCCTCTTTCTTTTAAGCTCAGTTTCATTCGTTGGCTGTGCTAAAACTGAAGCTCCTGCACCTGAAGCACCTGCAACCGAAGAGGCAGCACCTGCAACAGAAGCACCTGCAACCGAAGAAGCAGCTCCTGCAGCTGGCGAAGCAGCACCTGCAACAGAAGCAGCACCTGCCGAAGCTCCTGCTGAAGCACCTGCAAAATAAGTCGGGTATTTCGCTTTATCTTCAGGGAAGGCAGTGTTTTTGCACTGCCTTCCTTTTTTTATGCCCGCCGGAATTATGTGTTTTTGCTGAGGAGCCTGTACTCGATCCTGGAAGTGCCTGATCCGGAACAAGGAGCTTTACGAGGGATATCTGCTTATATCATAAGGTTATAATCTCAGCCCACTACCACACGACAGCCTCGATCTTATTACTTCCCCTCATCCAGCTTCGAACTCCTGTTCAATCCATCGATGAAAAACCATCCGGTATTATGGGAGATCCCGAAAAAGTGTCGTGAGCACCCGGAGTGCAAGGCGGACGGAGTCCCGATAGATCTGGATAAACTACGAAACCGGAGTCCCGAAAGCTTTCGGGATGAGGATTTCGATCCCGACTTGTCGGGACAACGCAGCAATCCGGGTGTGGAATAACTTTTTCGAGGTACCCTACGGATGATGCACTCCTGATGATTCTTCGGACTACTGCCGGAACCGGTGAGATTTTGAATATGCAGTGGAAACAGATTGAGGGTGATCAATGGATGTCAGGGCCACAGGAACATAAAGGATGACTCCGACCTCCAGAAGCCATTATTCGTCCGATGAATGATACGATTATGAAAATTTTGCAGAGGTACAGGGGTGTACACGAGCGCTGTGTGTTTCCGGAAAACCCGATTCTATTTTATCTAATGCACGTATAATCCAGGAGCAAGCGATGAGGGGTAAGCGGTAGTCGGTATTCAGTAGCCGGTAGCAGGAAAACCCGGAGAAGAAGTGAAGAGGTGACGAGGGGGGAGATTGTGGGCTGTGAGCGGCGGGCTGTGGGCCGGGGGGATTGAAGAGGAAGAGTTGCCCACGGATTTTCACGGATTGACACGGATGGAAGATGGGTGAGATTGGGTTAAGCGCTATGGGTTATGCTTTTTCGCCATTGAGCTATCGAGCTGTCAAGCCATGAAAAGAGGAAGAGGTTTGCCCACGGATTTTCACGGATTAGCACAGATTGATGGATGAGGGTTGATCGGGGGATTGTGTTAAGCTCTTCAGCTATCGAGCTGTCAAGCTATCAAGCTGTAAGAGTAAGAACGCGGTTCCCGCTTATTGAAACCGGATTTACACGGATGGAAAGATTGTAAGCCGTTAGCCGTTAGCGGTGGGCGGGAAGTCTGTATTCGGTATTCAGTAGCCGGTAGCAGGAAAACCCGGAGAAGAAGTGAAGAGGTGACGAGGGGGGAGATTGTGGGCTGTGAGCGGCGGGCTGTGGGCCGGGGGGATTGAAGAGGAAGAGTTGCCCACGGATTTTCACGGATTGACACGGATGGAAGATGGGTGAGATTGGGTTAAGCGCTATGGGTTATGCTTTTTCGCCATTGAGCTATCGAGCTGTCAAGCCATGAAAAGAGGAAGAGGTTTGCCCACGGATTTTCACGGATTAGCACAGATTGATGGATGAGGGTTGATCGGGGGATTGTGATAAGCTCTTCAGCTATCGAGCTGTCAAGCTATCCAGCCATGAAGAGTAAGAACGCGGTTCCCGCTGATTGGGGATTGGATTGGCACGGATGGGAAGATTGTTGGCCGTGAGCCGTTAGCGGTGGGCGGGAAGTCTGTATTCGGTATTCAGTAGCCGGTAGCCGGAAAACCCGGAGAAGAAGTGAAGAGGTGACGAGGGAAGATTGAGGAGAAAGAGGTTTGCCCACGGATTTTCACAGATTAGCACAGATTGATGGATGAGGGTTGATCGGGGGATTGTGATAAGCTCTTCAGCTATCGAGCTGTCAAGCTGAGTATACCGGTGAATGTGTACCACTAATTCCGGGTGAAAGTGTGCCACCTAT
>DYNE01000088.1 GCA_020721225.1 Pelodictyon luteolum
AAAAAAAGAGTTTCTAATTTAATGAGAAGAACGGCGTTCTTTGCTTGTTATTCAGGAAAAGGCTTTTCAGGTTTTCCGGAATTGAAAAAAGGAGTTATTTGTGGAGTACATAAAAAAGCTGGTGGAAAAAAAAGGTCCTGAAGAGTCGGATTACCATGCCCTGCATCTTGAAATAGAGCGGATCGGAAGTATGCTGGATCAGACATCTCCGGCCATCCTGTACGGCGACCTGCTCGATATCATCTCCCCTGTGCTTTCCGTCGAAACCATGCAAGGGTTTGCATTTCACAAGCCTCACGGTTATTCGGGCGATTATGAGATCATAGATAAAATCTACAGGAACTGGAAATCAACGCAAGAGGAACTGAAGCGATGGGATGAATTCTTTCATGCCCAGGAAGCCCCCATAGCTGTCAGAAACCGCAAGAGGTTTTTTCTTGACACCCTCGAGTCCTGCATAGGGCGTGACGATGAGCTCCGGGTGCTGAATGTAGGGAGTGGTCCTGGGAGGGATATGCTGGAGTTTTTCCAGAAACATCCCGATACGGATATCTTTTTCGATTGCGTTGATTACGACAGGGAGTCCATTACCTACGCGTCGGAATTATGTTCAACCTATCTCGACAGAATCAGGTTTTTTCATAAAAATGTGTTCAGGTTCACGCCCGGCCGGTCTTTTTGATTATCTGGATGACAGGAAATTCGTCTATCTGCTCGGGAAATTGCGCGCTCACCTTGTGACCGGCGGGCGGCTCATAATCGGCAATTTCTCGAACCGGAACCCGACGAGAAAGTATATGGAACTCTTCGGCAAATGGTTCCTCTATCACCGGAGCGAGCAGGAGCTTGTAGCCTTGGCAACGGCATCCGGTGTCGCCGAAGAGCAGGTTACTGTTTACAGTGAGCCTTTGGGGGTGAATCTTTTTCTGCATCTCGGTCATCCCTGAAATGCTTTCTCAGGCTGCGCGGTGCCATTCGATTTTTGGGTAGGTTCTTCAGCGATAGCGCTTTTTGGCCATCAGGTCAAGACCCGAAAAAAAGATCGCCAGCAGGAACACGATTATCCCCCCTGCAATTGAAAGCACAGAGGCAGCCAGAGCGGCGGCAGTGTCGTGGCGAGTCCATACGAATGCTATCGCAACACACCAGAAACAGGCTGAAAAGAAGAGAGGGAGAGGCCTGAATGGTCGGATAAAGGACGGGATTGCAGCCGCAGCGAATGCGGCCCCGAGGAGAAACCACCAGGTGATGTCGAGAAAAAAACTGTTGTTCACGATTTCATGTTCGGGAGTTGTGTTATGTTTCGAAAATAGGAATCCCGACCCGAAAAAGCTATAAGAAGTCGCTTTTATTCAGTTACGGAGACTCCGTACCGGTGAACCGGGCTGTCTGCCGTGAACCGTTTGGCGAAACTGGCGGTTATTGAACAAAAACAACTGAACTATGCATATCGGGCTACCCAGAGAGATAAAACAGACGGAAACGAGAGTCGCCTGCACCCCTTCGGCAGTGCGGCACCTGGTCAGCGGCGGGCATCGGGTTTTGGTGCAGTGCGGAGCGGGTCTGAACAGCGGTTTCAGCGATGACAAGTATCGCAGGGCGGGCGCCGTGATGACGGAAAGCAGCGAAGAGGTCTGGCAGAGCGAACTGGTCGTGAAGGTGAAGGAGCCGCTTGAAGAGGAGTTTCGCCATTTCAGGAGCGATCTTATTCTTTTCACGTTTTTGCATCTTGCCGGAAATCCTCACCTTTTGCAGGCACTGCTCGCTTCCGGTGTTACCGCAATTGCCTATGAAACCGTGCAGGATAACGGGAGGTTGCCGCTTCTGGCTCCCATGAGCGAAATTGCCGGAAAGATGAGTGTGCTGATGGGCGGTTATTATCTGGCTCACCAGCACGGTGGTGAGGGAATTCTGCTTGGAGGGGTTCCCGGTGTGCTGCCGGCAAAGGTCGCCGTTCTTGGCGGCGGTTCAGCAGGCATGCAGGCTGCCAGGGCTGCAGCGTCCTGTGGTGCCGATGTGACGGTACTCGAACTCAACCAGGAGCGCATGCGGTTTTTGGAAGCATCCCTCCCTCCCCAGGTACATACGCTTTATTCCACCGAGCAGCATATCGATGAGCAGCTCGCTTCGGCCGATCTGCTGATAGGGGCGGTGCTCGTTCCCGGTGCCGCGGCAGCAAAGCTTGTGACGCGCAGCATGTTACGATCGGTTAAAAAGGGGGCGGTTTTCGTCGATATTGCCATCGATCAGGGAGGTTGTTTCGAGACCTCCAGAGCCACGACCCACGAAGCTCCGGTATTTGTCGAAGAGGGCGTCATACATTACTGCGTCACCAACATGCCTGCGGCTTACCCCAGAACTTCCACGGAGGCTCTATCCGGCGCGACTCTTCCCTGCATCCGGCGTATTGCCGATCTCGGTTTTGAAAGCGCAATGGTGATGATGCCGGGTCTTGCAGGAGGACTGAACATCTGGAAGGGTACAGTTACGCATAAGGTGCTTGCCGGTTCTCTCGGCCTGGCTTTTTCAGGTAATCCTTTCCTATGAGCTGCCGGATAGGTTTTCTCAGCTTTTCACACTATTTAACCTGATCCCGTTTGGCCTGTGCCCGGCTATGGCACAAGCAGCTTGAATCCCGTAAGGGGATCGGGCTGGCGCGAAGCACTGTTTTCCAGAAGTTCCGTCAGAATAACCTCCATAACATGCCAGACAAGAACACCATTGCGAACGCATCCGGTTACGGTGTTTTCCTCGCGACCGCAGGCCATATGAAGGTGAAGAACAGGGTTGCCGTTATCATCAGGGAAAATGGTGCCTGTGCCGGTGATTTCGTGTGCATCATAGAGTTCATGCGTCATCGGCATTACAGGCAGCTCCCGGCTCTCTTCAGGTCCCACAACAAGCCGGCTGCCCTTGTCGGCGCCACCTATGATAATGAGCTGTGCCCGTTCGATCGCGTGACTGCGCGCAAATTTCTCAAGCTCTTCATGAACAATCTCTCCGTCTTCAAGACGAATGACAAATATTCTGCCTTGTTGGGCTTCGGAATATTTCATGGGGTATCGGGTTCGTTATTTCTGTCAGGGTTTTTACTGCGTGCTTCCATTGTTATCGGGATTCAGTCTGTAGATTCCCCAATTGAGATATGCGGCAAAAAGTCCCCAGCAAAGGTAGGGAAGGAGGAGGACTCCGGCAAGAGTATTGACCTGAAAAAATAACGTTATTACTACGACGAGCGTGACATCGATAACAAGAATATCCAGCAGGGCAGCAAAGATTTTTTTCTGTTCGAAGAACAGTTGAGTCCAACTGAAACTCGCAGCAAAGTGGATCAGCAGAAAAACAGTAACCGGAATGAGATTACTTTTGACTGGTGAGAGGAAATAGATAATCAATGCCGAAAAAATAAAAATATAAAGAACCGCCCATACAGGTCCGAATACAGATTTCGGAGGAGTGAATGGGGGCTTATTGAGATTGTCGTACCAGGTAGCCATAATACGGAAACGGTTTCATGGAGAGCTGTTGTTATGGAAAAAAGTTCTCCGTTAGTATTCTTCATACAAGGGTTTCCGGTTTGAAATGGTTCCTTCCCCTGCATAACTTTTTTGTTTCGGCAGGGGAAGGGCATGGATTCAACTACATATCGAAAAAACGGATCTGCAGATTTTCGTCAGGCTGCTCACTGAGACTGTATCTCCCTTTTTTCGAAATGGAGAGGCCTTTTCTATCTGCGGCAGGAATAAGACTCTCCTCAATGTTGTCGGCATCTTTTTTCGGGCATTCGCTGTTGAAAAAAAGATGCATAACCGATCCGGTTTCTCCGAACTGCAGGAGAAAATCACTGTGGTTTACGAAGACGAGGTCTTCGTATGCATAGGTCACTTCATGGCCGAGCTCTTCGAGCAGCTGCATGACGGTTCCGAGAGGGCGTATTGTTTGTTCCATAAGTCAATGATTCTGGTTAGTGCATGAAAAGTTAGCTATATGAGGACAGGCATCCATATCGGTCATTGTCATTGATTTAACGACGCTTTCAGCTCCGGGCAGCGGCGCAAGGCTGATGAAGTTTCTGAGCACCGCCGTGTCGAATCCCTGAATGCATCGGTCTCCGATTTTCATGAGAGGCCGTTTGATAAGAATCGGGTTCCGAATCATGGCGTCGAGGGCCTCGCTTCTGCTGTAGGCATGCGGTTCGGTTTCGCCTGATTTTACCGAGGGGGCCGCCGGGTTAAAGCATGCTGCAATCGGTTTTTCCCCAAAAAAACAGCCCAGCTCTTCTTTCGTCCACGGATAATCAAGCAGATTCACGGCTTCTACATGGTGTCCGGAAAGCTCAAGGAGAGATTTCTGTTTGGCGTTGTTCCGGCATCCCGGTTTTTCGAAAAAGAGAATTGCTGCCATGATCGTATTGTCGTTTGAACCATTTTTATGATTGATAATAAGGATAAAGTTTTTATTATTATAAATAATTAAGTCGAATCGAATTAATAACCGTATTTTATAAGATAAAGTTTCGATTTTGTAACAATATTTAAAAAGGGGGCGTTATGAGTGAAGGAAGCATGCAGGCATGGGAAAAGGTTCTGGAATATGCATCCGTACCGCTGCATGGCACTATGTCGCGGAAAATTCGCAAGGGTGTCAAACTGCAGATCAATGAGGGTAAAATCTATGAAGATGCCGTACTTTTTATCAGTGACCTTTTTCTTCGTGTGACGGAGGATGGTGGAGATGGTTTGGCAATCAACACCTACTACGATATGAAAGCGGTGGCGAGCATCCGGACTTACAGCAGTAAGGATTGAAGATTGTGAGCCTTGAGCCCGGCGCGGGTACGTGCACGAGTATCGAGCACTGCGTGCTCGGGAGTATCGCTTGCTTCGCATAGCGGGAGTATCGGGCGGCTGCCGCCCGGGAGTAAGGAGTTGAAGATGTGAGCCGTTAAACCGAAGTTCCTTGGCGTAAAATCGTATAACCTATTGATTTTCGATAAATT
>DYNE01000045.1 GCA_020721225.1 Pelodictyon luteolum
AGATATTCTCGTCGACTCGTTTTCGGAAATCAGAATTTATAGAGGTTCCCTATATCGATTTCGAGCCTCATCCCGTCGAGGCGGGACTGATGTACCTCATGGCTCCGGGTCAGGTGCACGCCTATACCGGGCAAGCTCCCTCTGGTTGCTTTATCGCTTTTTCCGTTGATTTCTTCAGCAGCATCATGGAACCCGAGTTCACCATTCTGTTCAATCCTTTCGTCAACTCCGGCATCAGTATTCCCGAAGAGGCGGTGCCCTCTCTCCAGCAGCTTGTCGATCTGATGTTTCTTGAAAGTCGGGGCAAAAACGATTTCTGTATTCTTCTGGCCTATCTCAAGACCTTTCTTCTGCATATCGCCCGCCTGCATCGGGAGAAGAATTTTTCATTCGACAAGAACGGCAAGCGCATGAGCCTTCTTTTCGAGATGATCGAAAAACATTTCCGCAAGGAACGCCATGCAGAGTTCTACGCTTCGGCCCTCGGTATTACACCCAAAAGGCTGAACGAAATCCTGCATGAGAAGTTCGATGTTACGCTTACCCG
The DNA here is from genome assembly GCA_020721225.1 of Pelodictyon luteolum. Taxonomy (GTDB): domain Bacteria; phylum Bacteroidota; class Chlorobiia; order Chlorobiales; family Chlorobiaceae; genus Chlorobium; species Chlorobium luteolum_C. Next base: position 548 of record DYNE01000045.1, read on the forward strand.
TATTCTGCACTCGCGCCTCATTCTCGAAGCAAAGCGTGAAATCGCCTATGGAAGAAAGAGCTTCAAGGAGGTTTCCTTCGAGCTCGGGTTCAGCGATCAGTCTTACTTCAGCAGGTTTTTCAAGGCCCAGACCGGATATATGCCGGCGGATTTCCGAAAGCATATCGTCTCCCTTTCAAGTACCGGCAATGGATTATTACCAACAAAATAAATGAGATGATGATGACGATATACAGACGTTTTTTTCGAATGCCGATTTTTGCGGCTTTTTTTGTGCCCCTGCTGGCGTTTGCCGGTTGCGGAGGCCAGCAGGGGCCCGGTGCCCAGCAGGCCATGCCCCTGGCCGCACTGAAGCTGAAGCCGGAAGCGGCTGTCGTGATGCAGGAGTTTCCTGCCAGGATTGAAGGGAAAGTGAATGTTGAAATCCGGTCGCAGGTCGACGGCATTCTGGAGAAGATTTATGTTGACGAAGGTGCACTGGTCAAGGTAGGGCAGCCGCTTTTCCGCATTGACAGCCGCCTCTACCGGGAACAGTACAACCAGGCGCTTGCCGCGCAGCATGCTGCTGAAGCTTCGGCGGCCATTGCCATGCTTGATGTCGATAAGCTTGCGCCGCTTGTGAAGAACAAGGTTGTCTCCGATATTCAGCTTAAAAGCGCAAAGGCGTCGCTGATGGCGGCAAACGCCAACGTGGAGCAGGCGAGGGCGGCGGCTCATTCGGCCCGCATCAGTCTCGGCTATACGGTGATAAGTGCGCCGGTCGGCGGCTATATCGGCACTATCCCGTTTCGCACTGGAAGCCTGATCGAACGGAGCGGCACCAAACCGCTTACCATGCTTTCTGACGTGCGCGAGGTGTATGGTTATTTCAGCATGAGCGAGGCCGATTTCATGCAGTTCCGCCGCCAGTACCCTGGCGCGACGCTCGAAGAGAAAATCCGGAACGTTCCGCCGGTGACGCTGCTGCTTGCCGATGGAAGCCCCTATCCTGAAAAAGGCGAGCTGGAAATGGTGGGCGGGCAGTTCGACGAGTCGACGGCGGCGATTGCCGTGAGGGCGGTCTTCCCCAACCGGAACGGACTGCTCCGTACGGGCAATACCGGCCGTGTTCGGCTTGAAAGCCGCTTCGATGGTGTCTTGCTGGTTCCGCAGGAGGCAACCGTCGAGATGCAGGACAAGGTTTTCGTTTTCAGGCTCGATAAATCGGGAAAGGTTCGCCGCACGGCGTTCACGGTTACCGGTAAAAGCGGCGACCGGTACATTGCAGGTTCGGAACTGAAGCCCGGTGATGTGATTGTGATCAGCGGCCTCGGCAGGCTGCAGGACGGTATGGCCGTCAAGCCGGTTTTCACTCAGGCTTCGCAGAAATAAATAGAGGTGTCGTTACGTATTGAAAGAGCAATTGCAATAGGTTTAACACTTTGATTCCATGTTTGAAAAATTTATAACACGTCCGGTACTTGCGACCGTCGTCTCCATCGTGCTGGTGATTCTCGGCATTGTGGGCATGGGCCGGCTGCCGGTCACGCAGTTTCCCGATATTGCGCCTCCGAGCGTTGTGGTAACGGCCATGTATCCCGGCGCAAGCGCCGAAACCATAGCACGTTCGGTTGCGCCTTCGCTCGAAGAGGCTATCAACGGAGTCGAGAACATGACCTACATGACCTCGACCTCCGGCAACGACGGCATGCTTACCATTACGGTGTACTTCAAGCTCGGCACCGATGCCGACCAGGCTGCCGTGAATGTGCAGAATCGGGTTTCGCAGGCGCAGAGCCAGCTCCCTTCGGCGGTCATCGAACGAGGCATCACCACAGTGAAGCAGCAGAACAGCATGATCATGGTCATCAGTCTCATCAGCGAGAGCGCAAATTACGACGAGACCTTTCTGCAGAACTATGCGAAAATCAATCTGATTCCGGATATCAAGAGGGTGCCGGGCGTCGGCCAGGCCACCGTGTTCGGCAACAAGGACTACTCCATGCGCATCTGGCTCAAGCCGCAGCAGCTTGCAGCCTATAACCTGACCCCGGCGGATGTAGCGGCTGCCATTCAGTCGCAGAATATAGAGGCCGCGCCGGGCAAGTTCGGTGAGGGTAGCAGCGAGGCCATGGAGTTTATTATCAAGTACCGCGGAAAATTCAATACCACGGAAGAGTTCGGTAATATCGTTATCCGTTCGGGCCAGGGCGGCATGCAGCTCCGTCTCAGTGATGTGGCCCGCATCGAACTGGGCTCCTACGACTATACGGTCAACTCGAAGGTGGACGGTCGCCCTTCGGTGACCATGGCCATCTATCAGTCGGCGGGCTCCAACGCCAATGCTATCCAGGCAGAACTGCAGCAGGTGCTCGACAAAGCCTCTGAATCCTTTCCGGAAGGGATCAGTTATGCGGTGCCCTACAGTACCAAGAAATCGCTCGACGAGTCTATCGAACAGGTGGTTCATACTTTACTCGAAGCATTTGCGCTTGTGTTCCTTGTCGTGTTCATTTTTCTGCAGGATTTCCGTTCCACGCTGATTCCGGCTATTGCCGTGCCGGTCGCCATTGTTGGTACCTTTTTCTTCATGAGCCTTTTCGGTTTCTCCATCAATCTGCTGACGCTCTTTGCGCTGGTGCTGGCCATTGGTATCGTGGTGGACGATGCCATCGTGGTGGTCGAGGCGGTGCACGCCAAGATGGAGCACCGCGGGTTTTCGGCTACGCCCGCTACGGCGTCGGCCATGAGCGAGATAACCGGTGCGATCATCTCCATCACGCTGGTGATGTCCTCCGTGTTTCTTCCTGTCGGGTTCATGGAGGGGCCTACCGGCGTGTTCTACCGGCAGTTCGCCTTTACCCTGGCAACGGCCATCCTGATTTCGGCGGTGAATGCGCTGACGCTGAGTCCGGCGCTCTGCGCTCTTTTTCTTGCCGCTCCCGCCGATGGCGGCAAGAAGAAGCTTGTCATGTTCAAGGGTTTCGGCGAGCGGTTCTTCAGCGGTTTCAATACCGCGTTTACAACCCTTACCGAAAAATATATCCGGAGCCTGCGCTTTCTTATCGATCACAAGTGGCTGAGCATGGGGGCTCTGGCGGCAGTGACGGCAGTGACCTTTATCCTGTTCAGAATCACGCCGACAGGCTTTATTCCTGACGAGGACAACGGTTTTGCCATGATAACGGTTACGCTTCCTCCCGGCGCGTCGCTCGAACGCACCAACAAGGTGCTCAAAGAAGCCGATGCGCTGCTGCACAGGGAGGAGAGCGTAGAGCGAGTGATCGCCGTTTCGGGCGTGAATATCATATCAGGCGCGAACTCTCCTTCGGCCGGCATCATGTTCGTTCAGCTCCGGGAGATTGCCGAGCGGGGCAAGGTGAAGAATATTCAGGCCATTACCGGCATGATGAACCAGAAGCTCGCCATGCTTACCGATGCCTCGTTCTATGTGCTTACCCTGCCTACCGTGCCGGGTTTCGGCAACGTCAGCGGCGTTGAGTTCGTGCTGCAGGACAGGACGGCCGGCAGCCTGCAGAAATTCAACGATGTTTCCGGCGGCTTTATCGGCGCGATCATGCAGCGACCCGAGTTCGCCTTTGCCTTTACCCCCTTCAATACCGGCTATCCGCAGTATGAACTGGTTGTCGATGCAAACCGGGCCGAACAGCTTGGCGTGAGCACGTCCGATATCATGACCGTTATGCAGGGTCTCTACGGAGGCATGCAGGCCTCCGATTTCAACCGTTTCGGCAGATACTACCGGGTGATCATGCAGTCAGAAGCCGCCGAGCGCGCCGATCCCTCCTCCCTGAACGGAGTTTCGGTGAAGAACCGTTCAGGATCGATGGTACCACTTACCTCCGTGGCATCCCTGAAAAGGGTTTACGGGCCGGAAACGGTCGATCATTTCAACCTTTTCAATGCGATCGGCATCACCGCCAATGTTAAACCGGGCTACAGTACCGGTCAGGCGATCACCGCCATAGAGGAGGTAGCCGGCCAAACGCTTCCCGCAGGATACAGTTACGACTGGAAAGGCATGAGCCGCGAGGAGAGTGCGTCCGGGGGCAAGGCTGCGGCCATTTTCGTGCTCTGTCTCGCATTCGTTTACTTCCTGCTTGCCGCGCAGTACGAAAGCTATATTCTGCCTTTTGCGGTGATGTTTTCCATTCCGACCGGGCTGCTCGGCGTGTTTCTCGGCATCAAGCTGGCGGGAATCGACAACAATATCTACGTCCAGGTTGCTATTGTCATGCTTATCGGGCTTCTGGCCAAGAACGCCATTCTGATTGTGGAGTACTCGATTCAGCGCCGCAGGGCGGGAAAGGATCTCGTGCTCTCGGCGCTCGAGGGATCGAGGGCCAGGCTTCGTCCCATTCTCATGACCTCGTTCGCCTTCGTTGTGGGACTGCTGCCGCTGCTCTGGGCTTCAGGACCGTCGGCTCTCGGCAACCACTCCATCGGCTGGGCTGCGGTGGGCGGGATGCTAAGCGGCGTTATGCTCGGCATTTTTATCATCCCGGTGCTGTTCGTGATATTTCAGTCTCTCCAGGAGCGTATTTCCGGTCCAGCACACCGTATCGAGACGGCGCATGCGCCGGTGCTCGATGAAGAGGACGATAATCCTGATTTTTAACGTTTGCCAATAACAGAATGCTATGCAAATAACGATAAAGAACGTATTCAGCGCCTTTCGAGCGTCCGGGCTGGTGATGCTGTTCGTCACGGCGCTAACAGCCTGCAGCGCCACGGCGCCCTATAAGCGCGCAGAAGTTAAGCTGCCCGGATCCTACCGGGGAGCCGGAGAACTCTCGGGGCAGCAGCAGGCGATCGGGGAAATTCCCTATCGCGGTTTTTTCTCCGATCCGGTGCTTGTTGCGCTTATCGATACGGCGATGGTGCGGAATTACGATTTGCAGATCGCGCTTAAAAACATCGACTATGCGCAGGAGAGCCTGAAACAGGCGAAACTCGGCTTTCTGCCATCACTCTCGCTCAACGCATCGGGAGCGGTCAGCAGGCCTTCCGACAACAACCTCAGTTCCCCGAGCCTGCAGCAGGCACTCGGACAGAGTTATTCCGAGGACTATTCGCTCTCTCTGGGCAGCTCCTGGGAGATCGACATCTGGAGCAGAATCCGCAGCAAAAAGAAGGGCGCGCTGGCCGGTTACCTGAAAACCGTGGAAGCGGCAAAAGCCGTGCGCACGAAACTCGCCGCAGATGTGGCGTCCGGCTACTACAATCTTCGGATGCTCGACGCACAGCGGGATATCGCAAGGAAAAACCTTGCGCTGGCCGATACCACCCTCCGCATGATCCGGTTGCAGTACGACGCCGGACAGGTGACGATGCTTGCCGTCGAACAGCAGGAAGCGGCCAGGCAGGCCGTGATGCAGTCCGTGCCGCAGATAGAGCAGGGGATCGCCGTGCAGGAACATGCGCTCGGTATTCTCACGGGCAGTTATCCCGGAGCGGTTGCGCGCGGCAGAAGCCTCGCCGCCATTCCGGTTGCGGACGACCTTCCCGCAGGCATTCCTGTGGCGCTGCTGCAGAATCGCCCCGATGTGCGAGAGGCCGAAATGGCCGTTATGGAGTCGCATGCCGAAATGGCCGCGGCAAAAGCCGCCATGTACCCATCGCTGACCATTACAGCCCAGGGCGGGCTGAACTCTTTTCGCAGCAGCAACTGGTTCACAACACCAGGATCGCTCTTCGGACTGGTTCAGGGCGCCATTCTCCAGCCGATTTTTCAGCGGGGAGAGTTGAAGGCCGGGTACGAGAAGTCGCGCATCCGCAGGGAACAGGCCGAAATCGGATTCAAGCAGTCGCTTCTGAAAGCCGTCGGAGAAGTTTCCGATGAGCTGGTACGACTCGACAAGCTCCGTGAGCAGGAGAGGGCGGCAGCGGCCAGGGTCGCGACGCTGCAAAGCGCTGCAGGGAACTCCAATCTGCTTTTCAGGAGCGGTATGGCAACATATCTCGAGGTTATTTCCGTCCAGACCGGCTATCTTCAGGCTGAACTTGCTTTGGCCGATATCCGTCGCCAGCACCTGACGGCCATGGCGGAACTCTATCGTTCCCTCGGCGGAGGGTGGCGCTGAATGAGCCTTGAAGCGGCTATGGAGCGGATCGATATTCTTGTTGTCGGAGGCGGGGCCGCAGGAATGCTTGCTGCTGTTGCGGCACGTGAAGCTGCGCGTAAACGGCAGATTCCGGATAAGGATTGTTCCATTGTCATTCTGGAGCGAAACGCCGCACCAGGAGCGAAGATCAGAATATCCGGAGGCGGACGCTGTAATGTCACGCACTCTGGCACTCCCGGCGAACTGCTCGCCAAAGGGTTTCTGCGCCGTGAAGAGGAGCGGTTTCTGCGGCACGCTCTGTACGCATTCACCGGCAGCGATCTTGTCAGGATGCTCGCACTGCAGGGCGTGCAGTGCGAGGGACGGCCGGACGGCAAGGTTTTTCCCGCTGCCGGTCTGGCGGCTCCGGATATCGTGCGGGCATTCGACCGGTTGATGCGAGAAGCTCGTATCAGCCTTGAAGCCTCATGCACGGTCAGCTCTGTTGAGCGGGTCGGGGATGCTTTTCTCGTGATAACAGGCGAGCGCCGCATCAATGCTTCTTCGCTCATTCTCGCTACCGGAGGGGTTTCTTACCCTTCGACAGGCAGCAGGGGTGACGGACTTCTTTTCGCTCGCCGATTCGGCCACAACATCGTCAAGCCTTCGCCGGCCCTCGCGCCGATAATCACTCTTGTAAAACCGCCAGAGGAGCTTGCCGGCGTGTCACTTCGAGCCGTCAGCTTCATCGGTTCAGCAGCGGGAAAACAGGCGAGCCGTCGCGGCGACGTGCTTTTCACCCACCGTGGCCTTTCCGGTCCGGCGGTGCTGTCGCTCTCCAGAGATATCGCCGAACTTTTCAGAAGCGCCGGAAGTTGCGATTTGTTCGTGGATCTTTTTCCCGGGCAGCGGACGGAGGAACTGCAGGAAGAGCTGCTTCGTGATGCAGGGAAAAACGGCTCCCGTATGGTGCGGAAATTTCTGCAGAGCTGCCCGATCGCTCCGCCTGACGGGCTGAGTGGCGAAGCGCCCAACGGAACCATCCCTTCTGGACTCGTGCCTTTCATCATGCGCATAGCAGGTCTCTCTGACAATCTGCAGTGGAGCGGTCTGACCCGTGAAAAGCGGGTTGCGCTGCTTGCGACGCTCAAGCGGTTTCCCGCAGGAAGCGTGAAAACCGTGCCGCTCGATCAGGGCGAAATATCGGCCGGCGGCATCTCTCTGAGAGAGGTGAATCCTAAAACCATGGAGTCGAGGCTCGTTCCGGGTCTTTATTTTGCCGGTGAAATTCTCGACTATGCCGGTGAGATCGGCGGGTTCAACCTGCAGGCAGCATTCTCCACCGGCTGGCTGGCGGGGGAGTCGGTGAAGATTGTGGGCCGTGGGCAGGATCAGTAGTCAGTAGCCGGGAGTCAGGCTACCGACTACTTTTTTTATTATTTTCCTTGCTAAATTATGAGCATATGCTTATAATTTAACGGGATTGGGGAAAAGGAGGCTTTTCTGCTGCCGGCCTGAAAAATATTGGAAAATAAACGTTTTAAATTCAGAGTAATGAGTAAAGATATGATCATATCCTTCGAAGGCGGCAAGAAAGTGAATGCCGAATTCAAGGGTTTTACCATCAAGACCGATCAGTCGGAATATGCCGGGGGTGAGGGTTCGGCGCCTGAACCGTTCATGCTCTTCCTTGCTTCGATCGGTACCTGTGCAGGAATTTATGTCTATTCGTTCTGCCAGAGCCGTGAAATCCCGACAGAGGGAATCAGGATTGTGCAGTCCCATTTCCCCAAGGAGAGCGGAAAGGGTATCGGCAGGATCGTGCTGACCATAGAGGTTCCTCCGGACTTTCCTGAAAAGTACAGGGATGCCGTCGTGAACGCCGCCAACCTATGCGCGGTGAAAAAGCATATACAGGATCCCCCTGTTTTTGAAGTGGTTACGGCCACAACCGGAAAGTGAGGATTTTTCTGATGTTTTCCGGAACCATTTTTTTCCAACATGTCTGCAAACAACACCATAAATAAGATGACCACTGAAGCTCTGCATGGAGGGCAGCCGTCGAAGCTGCGTAATTTTCACATAACCTTTTTTGCCATTGTGCTCGGTATGGCAGGTTTCACGCTTGCCATACAGAAAGCGGGCGGTTTGCTCGATCTTCTCATACCCGCAAGCGACATTCTTCTCTATGTTACGCTTGTCATGTTCGTCGTGGTAAGCGCGGTATATCTTATGAAGGCCGTAACCAATCCGGATACCATCAGCCATGAGTGGAACCACCCGATCAAGATCAACTTCTTTCCGCTCATCGCGAAGATCTTTCTTGTGCTGAGCGTCGTTTACCTCGAGAGGAACATGCAGATATCCTACTATATGTGGGTAACCGGCGTCATTCTGCAGCTGCTTGCCTCGATTTTTATCATTTCGAGCTGGATCACCCAGACGCATTTCAAGATCGAGCACATGACTCCCGGCTGGTTCATTCCCATCGTCGGCGCCATTATCGTTCCTATTGCCGGCGTCAAGCATGGATTTGTCGAGGTTTCATGGTTCTTCTTTTCAGTAGGCCTGATTTTCTGGATGGCGCTTTTTACCATCGTCATGTACAGGATAGTTTTCCACGCATCGATTCCCGAACGTCTTCTTCCGACATTGTTCATTCTGTTTGCGCCTCCGGCTATCGGTTTTATCGCCTACAATAAACTTGCCGGCGGTGAACTCGATGCTTTTGCCCGCATTCTTTACTATTTTTCTCTGTTCATGTTCATTCTCGTTCTCTTCAGGCTTCCGATGCTTGCCAGGATCAATTTCTACCTCTCATGGTGGGCCTATTCTTTCCCTGTAGCCGCCAAAGCTCTTGCGACGCTTCTGATGTTCAGCCTTACAAAAGATCCGTTTTTCAGGAATCTCGCCATATTCGAGGTTGGTTTTCTTGTGCTTATCATAGCGATACTGCTTGTTCGGACAACCATGGCCATGGTTAAAGGCGAGATTTGCATCGAGGATTGATCGTTATCAAGTATAAGCGCGTATGAAGCAGAACAGGGTAGGCAGGCCGGTCAGTTGCCGCTGTATCGAGGATATACCGAAATTCACCTGTTTCAAGCCGGAGGGGATCTCTCCGGCGAGACTCGAGAGCGTCGTGCTTACCGTAGATGAGGTAGAGGCGCTGCGGCTTGCCGACAAGCTCGGTCTCTACCAGGCCGAGGCTGCATCGAGGATGAGGGTGTCTCGGCAGACCTTTGGACGCATCGTCGAGTCGGCTCATAAAAAGGTAGCCGAGGCGATTATCGACGGCAAATCGATCTGCGTCGAGGGAGGCAACATCGAGCAGGTTTGCGGACAAGCCGAAATTGCGGGAGAGAATACCTGCGTCTGCCTCCATTGCGGTTTTGAAAAGCCGCATATCGAAGGTCTTCCCTGCCGTATGGAGCAGTGCCCCGAATGCGGCAAGCCGCTTATCCGCAAAGGGAGGTGCAGCAGTGTTGCATGAACCGCTTCCTGTTTTTTCCCTTCTCAAGCTGCCTTCGCTCCATTTCGGGGCGGGCAGCTTTTCTTTTCTTCCAAAACTCGTTTCCGGATATGGCAGAAACCTCATGGTTGTAACCGGAAGTCGTTCGTTCGAAGCATCAGGTCGCCTCGAATGGCTTTTGGGAGAGTTGCGGATGGCCGGAATCGGATATCTGCACTGCAGGGTTCAGGGAGAACCCTCTCCGGAAGTGATCGACGCTGCAGTCGCGTCGGGCCGGAAGGTCGGAACAGATATGGTGATCGCTATCGGAGGCGGCAGCGTGATCGATGCAGGCAAGGCGGTTTCGGCTATGCTGCTGCAGGATTATCCGGTCGAGCGCTTTATCGAGGGGCGTCCGGATTTTCTCGAACACGATGGGCGAAAGGTTCCGTTTTTTGCCGTACCGACTACTTCCGGTACAGGGAGCGAGGCTACCAATAATGCGGTTATCAGCCGGGTGGGCGCTGACGGATTCAAAAGATCCCTGCGTCATCCGGCTTTCGTGCCGGATGACGCAGTTGTCGATCCCGAGCTGATCTGTTCGGCTTCCCGGAATCTCACCGTCGCATCCGGGATGGATGCCTTTACCCAGCTTCTCGAAGCCTGGGTTTCTCCGTTTGCTTCGCCTTACACCGATCTGCTCGCTTTTCACGGTATGGAGTATTTCAACCGGTCGTTTATAAGTGCCTGTTCGGATGGGGCAGCAGATTCTGCGGTGCGCGCCGATGTCGCCTATGCGGCGTTTCTTTCGGGCGTTGTACTCGGCAATGCCGGACTCGGAATCGTTCACGGTTTCGCCTCATCGGTCGGAGGCGCTTTCGATATTCCGCACGGCGTGCTTTGCGCGACACTGCTTGCCGAAGCTACGCGCGAAAATATTGTGCAACTGCAGCATTCCGAAAGCGGTTATTCGACACTGCGGAAATATGCCGCAGCAGGCGGACTTCTGAACGGCATCCCGAATGTCGGTGTGGCTGAAGGGTGCAGGATGCTGGTTGAAAGGCTTGAAGAGTGGCAGGACGCGCTCGATATTCCTCTGCTCGGTGTTTACGGTATCGGGGTTGAGCATGTCGAAGCTATCGCTGCCGTGACGCGAAGCAAAAGCAACCCGGTCGATCTGCAACCGGATTGCCTGAAAAAAATTCTGCTTGCAAGGATATAGTTCAAGCTGAGAAGTGTGCTTTGATTTTGGCGATCAGCTGGTTCTCGGTCATCCGCTCGCAGGTTTCAACGGCAGTTACCTTATGCTGCAGTTCATGAACCCCGGCGATCTCTTTGGTGAGTTCACCTTTTGCCTCGCCAGGGCCGAAAACAGCAACGGAATCGGAGTCTCCGAGCAGGGTAATGATCTCCCTGTAAAACGCATGATACTGGTGCATTCTGCTCTCTTCCGAACTTTTTTCCCTGACGACGGTCTGTGCAACCGAAGTTCCGCCTGATTTCCAGCCTCCCGATGGTTTGAAATGGCTTTCGGCACCCGATTCCACACGCTGAACGCCGGTGTTTTCCCCTTCAACGGAAACCAGAATGGCTTCCCTGTGGTCGATCCATATGCCAGTGTTTTTTTTCATGGCTGTAACTCCTCATTCTTTCATGGTTGTTTCGAACGACAGGTTCCAGCAATTATAACATCGTGATACGATAAAATATTTCATCTCATTTCGGTATCGAGAACTTTCGATGATAAAAGGTATCGGTTTCGGAACATGGACTGTCATTTCAACGTCATTATTGTCGTGTGGACCACCACTCGTCTCCGTAATTGTAGAACATCTCTTCTCCTTTTCGGATATCGCGTAATGCATAGATGACGAGTTCCGATCCGAGCCGGGTTTCTTCGCGGTAGTAAGCCACATTGGGAGAGGAAGAGTGGTTGAAGAGCATCCCGTTCCCCATGGCTATCAGTCGTTTTTTTTCGTCACTCCCGTAAAAGACATAGTTCAGGAGTTCACCGCCGACATCTCTGTCGGTGACTTCCAGAGCCGGACATCGCTCGACAATGGTTCCTTCCCTGATGTTTTTCAGCGCAAAGGCGCCGCGTCCGCAGATTGTCGATGCGTCTATACCGACAAGTCTGCTGCAGGCTCGCCAGTTCCGGTTTTTCAGGAGATATCCGATTGCGATTCCCCCAAGAGTGCCGCAGACCAGAGCCGCAACGGTAATGAAAATATTGTTGTCCATAGGCGTTTCTGTTCGAAAAAGAGAGCAATGTTACGAAAAATAGCCCGTTTTTTGGGGCTTATGCGGGATTTTCGTTTGCATTTTCAGATTTACTGAAAGAAAACAGGAGATAATCCGCAGACCGGAGAGTTCCGAATAAGAGGAAACAGTTCTTTTTTTTGACTCCTGTTACGGTCGGCATTTACAGACCTTTGAAAAGATCGGTAAGCGGGGGCGTGTGGTTTTCCTGAAAAATTTCGAAAACCGCCTGAAAGCCAACCATATTTCTGATTCCCGATTTTTCGATCGTTTCCTGAAAGGTGGCATAGCAGTCAAGCGCTTTGAGGTTGTTTGCGACGTCGCATTTTTCAACGGTTACAATGCAGTCGATCTCGTCAGGGGTTGAGCAGCTCAGCCTGAAATGAGGGCTTTTGAGGGCATCTTCCTCTCTGAGAGTGACGAAGGCAAGTCGTCTGAGCCACGCACACCGTTCCTTCATGTCGGCAAAAACCCTTTTAACGACTGCATGTGTGATGAGGTGGTCGTGAAATCCGCTGATTCCGTGTACCGGATAGGTTACGACAACCTGCGGCTGTATCGTTTCGATGTGCCGCTCTACGATCCGTTCGATCTCCCTCGGATCCATCTCTTTGAGGCCGCTGTCGGGGAGGTCGAGCACCGTCATGCCGCTCAGGTTGAGCACTCTTTCTACCGAGAACATCTCCATGTTGCGGATTTTCCCCATCTCTTCAACAGAGTATCCGTATTTATGGCGTTGTTTCGTTGCGCCACCCCGGGTGAGCGTCAGAAGATGGACTTCGTGTCCCTGCCTTTTCTGACAGGACATTACCTGTGCCGGTCCGAACGATTCGTCGTCGGGGTGCGGATAGATGTAGAGAATGTTCATGAGGTTCCCTTTGTTTGTCGGACAGGTTCCCGAAGTCTGGTGCTTTTTCAGGAGGTTCGTATCTGTTGTAAATTACGGGTTTTTTCATGGAATATTCTGCTGCCTCTCACGGAATGATCAGCTTTTTTTTGCGGTTGTAGATTGTTAGCTGGTCGAGCAAATTTCATTTTTGTCATTTTTCATGAAACCCGTTACCCTTTTCCGTTATCTCTGGGCTTTGCCCAATACCTCGCTTGGTCTGCTGCTGTTTGTTCCAGCGCTTTTTTCGGATGGCAGGGTCAAGCTGGTTGAAGGAGTGCTTGAAATCAGCGGCAGGGCGGTAGCATGGGTACTTGAACGAATTCCTTTTGCCGGCCCTGCCGATGCGCTTACGCTTGGCCATGTTGTGCTGGGAAGGAGCGAGGAAATTCTTGAACAGTGGCGCAGACACGAACAGGTACATGTTCGCCAGTATGAACGATGGGGTCCTTTTTTCATTCCAGCTTACGCTTTCAGTTCGCTTTACGCCCGCATGAAGGGCAGGGACGGTTATCTCGGCAATCGCTTTGAGACGGAGGCCTTTATGAGTGAAAAGGATATTATCACATGAAAAGGAGTCGTTTGCCGCATGCAGGATAATTTTTCAGAAACCGTTTCGCATCAGGCAGTGCTGAGAATACAGGCCCTTTCGAAAACCTATACCATGGGAGAGGTGAAGGTCGAAGCGCTCAAGCATCTCTCTATAGAGTTTTTTGCGGGTGAGCTTGTCGTGTTGCTCGGGGCGTCAGGCAGCGGTAAATCGACACTGCTCAATATTATCGGAGGTCTCGATGTGCCTTCTGAAGGTAAACTGTTTTTTCGCGGTCGGGAGATTACTGCAGCAACCGAACCCGAGTTGACGGCTTACCGTCGCCGTTCGATCGGTTTTGTTTTCCAGTTCTATAACCTTATTTCCAGTTTGTCGGCTCTTGAGAACGTGCAGCTTGTCACCGAAATCGCCGATAATCCCATGCCGGCGGACGAGGCTCTCAGGCTGGTAGGGCTCTCCAATCGTTTGAACCACTTTCCTGCGCAGCTTTCGGGGGGCGAACAGCAACGTGTTGCCATAGCGAGGGCTGTCGCCAAAAGGCCTGAACTGCTTTTATGCGATGAGCCAACGGGCGCTCTCGACTATCAGACAGGGAAACTGGTGCTTGAGGTTATCGAGAAAGTAAATCGTGAATTGGGCACGACAACGATTGTTATCACACATAATGCTTCGATTGCCGGTATGGCCGACAGGGTGGTCAGGCTTGGAAGCGGCGAGGTGACGGAAGACCGCAGGAACCTTGCAAGGCTCACTCCTGCCGAACTTGTCTGGTAGTTCCAACATGAATCTGCTCCGAAAAAAACTGCTCAGGGAACTGCTGCACCTGAAGGGTCAGATGCTTGCCGTGGCTGCGGTAGTCGCCTGCGGGATCTCTGTTTTTGTCTCCATGAGCAGCGTGAAGTATTCACTTGAAGCGTCGCGGGAACAGTATTACAGCAGATACCGGTTTGCCGATCTGTTTCTGCAGGTCAAGCGCGCTCCGGAGTTTTACCGTGAAAGTGCGAGCCGCATACCCGGAGTTGCTTCAGTCAGTTCACGTATCGTTACTGACGTCACTCTCGATGTGCCGGGTCTGGAAGAGCCGGCAACCGGCAGGTTGATTTCCATACCCGAACTTCGTGCTTCACCGGTTCTGAACGACCTGTTTATCAAGAGCGGACGCTACATAGAGCCAGGAAAACCCGAAGAGGTAATCGCCAGCAAGCCATTTCTCGAAGCAAACGGGCTTGCTCCGGGCGACCGTATCTCCGCGGTGATCAACGGGCGTAAAAAGGAGTTGCTGATTGTGGGTATGGGGCTCTCACCCGAGTATATCTATGAGGTTCAACCGGGAGCGTTTTTCCCGGATAAACGGCGTTTCGGGGTGTTCTGGATGAGCCGCAGCGCTCTTGAATCGGCACTCGATATGAGCGGGGCGTTCAACGACCTTTCGCTTACGCTTGCTCATGGCGCATCGGAAAAGGATGTGATCATGCAGCTTGACCATCTTTTCCGGCATTACGGTTCTCTCGGAGCTTACGGACGAAGCGAGCAGCTGTCAGATCGGTTCATTGTCGATGAGATCAAGCAGGTTGGTATTCAGATTACCTTTCTTCCGGCGGTTTTTCTTGCGGTTGCCGTATTCCTGCTCAATATCGTGCTTCGCCGCATTGTAGCGACCCAGCGCGACCAGATTGCCGTGCTCAAGGCGATGGGGTTTTCCAATGAAGAGGTAGGGCTCCACTATCTTGGTTTCGCTATGGTTCCAACGGTTTTCGGAGCTGTCGCCGGAACGATTCTCGGCGTATGGCTTGGCAGGGGGCTGATGAATATCTATGCCGATTTTTATAATTTTGCCGAACTGGTTTACTTTTTCAGGATTGAGGATATCGCGATTTCGGTGCTTCTCAGTTTTGCGGCAGCCCTTGTCGGTGCTATCGGTGCGGTACGAAGCGCGGTGCGGCTTCCGCCTGCCGAAGCCATGCGTCCTGACTCTCCCCTGATTTACAAGCCGGGATTTCTCGACCATCCTTCGCTGCAGAAAAAAATACCGGTTCCGGCAAGGATCATTCTGCGCAATCTTGAACGTCGCCCCTGGAAGGCCGCACTCTCTGTTCTGATGATTTCGCTTGCCGTAGCCATTCTCATTGCGGGTCGATATACCTATGATGCGGTCGATCGCATGATAGTTGTCGAGTTCAATGAGAAGCATCGTGAAGATGTTACGGTTGTTTTCAACGATCCGATGCCTCCTTCGGTCGCCTATAATCTTGCCTCTCTCGATGGGGTGCTCGAACATGAATATTACCGTGAGGAAGCTGTCCGAATGCGCTACGGTCACCGTGTCCGACGGCAATCGATCAAGGGTCTGCAGTCGGCTGAAGGTTTGCAGCGGCTGGTTGATAAGAACAACCATCAGATCAGCCTTCCTTCGGGAGGAATTCTTCTCACTTCGGCACTGGCGGATATTCTCGGTGTGAAGCAGGGCGATATGCTGTGGATCGATTTTCTGCAGGGGAGACAACTGCAGCGGCAGGTGGAGGTTGCCGGAACTATCGATGAAATACTCGGTCTTTCCGCCTATATGCATATAGGGGAACTCGATCGTCTTGCGGGTGACGGAGGCGCATTGAATGCGGCTTATCTGCGTATCGACCGTTCCAGGGCGTCTGAACTCTATTCAGATTTCAAGAATATGCCTGGAGTAGGCAGTATTATGATGCTCAAAGCGCTCAGGGAGAGCTTCGACGAGCTTATTGCCGAAAGCATGACGACCTCGACGCTTATTCTCACAACCTTTGCCTGTGTACTTGCTTTTGCCGTAGTTTATAACGGCGCCCGGATTTCGCTTTCCGAGCGGGCACGTGAGCTTACCAGTCTGAGGGTGCTGGGGATGACCAGAGGAGAGATTTCCTTTGTTCTGCTTGGAGAGCAGGCGCTGCTTACCTTTTTTGCCTTACCTCTCGGGTTTCTTGTCGGTATAGCGCTCTCCGCCCTGCTCGCCGTCGGGCTCAGTTCTGAACTGTACCGGCTGCCGCTTGTTTTCAGCCTTTATAACTTTCTTTTTGCCTTTACGGTTGTTGTTATTGTTTCGGCGATTTCAGCTCTTGCCGTAAGAGGGCGTCTTGTCGCTCTTGATCTTGTTGAGGTTTTAAAAACCAGGGAATAAGTCATTATGGTCTTTTCAAAAACACAGCGCATTGTTTTGTTCTCACTTATTGCGTCGGCACTGGTTCTCTTTTTTGTTTTCAGGTCGTCGCCGCTTCCTGTCGATTCAGGTGTAGTGCAAAAAGGGCCTTTGCAGGTGACCCTCGATGCCGAAGGTTTTACAAGGGTTGACGAGCGCTTCGTTCTTGCTGCTCCGGTTTCGGGTATGCTCATGAGAATAAAGCTTGAAGAGGGTGGAACTGTCCGGAAGGGCGATCTGGTTGCGGCGCTGCTTCCCCCTGAACTCGATTCCAGAGAGTATCGCGAAGCATCTGCCAGGGCAGCTTCGGCAAAGGCGCTCCTGAACGAGGCGTTGTCACGCGAGCGCAGTGTGAGGCTCGATCTTGAACAGGTTGAACGACGCGCGAAGCGGTACAGGAACCTCTATAATGAAGGGGCCGTTTCAAAAGAGTCATTTGAACTGGCTGAGAATGAGGCCGGAATGCGGCGAAAGGAAGTCGAGGCTGCCCGCTCGACGTCGGTATCGGCACGATACGGTTTTGAGGCGCAGCAGGCCGTTGTCGATCGTCAGATCTCCGGCAGGCCGGTTCAGGTTTTTTCTCCGGTTGACGGAAAGGTGCTGAGGATACATGAAAAAAGTCAGCGGGTAATCAATGCCGGCACGCCGCTTGTCGAAATCGGCGATCCGTCGGCTATAGAAATAGTTATCGACCTGCTTTCATCGGATGCGGTAAAGGTGAAGCCGGGAAATCCGGTCATCATTGAAGAGTGGGGGGGCAGCGATGTATTGAACGCGACAGTGAAAACTATTGAGCCATCTGCGTTTAACAAGATTTCAGCGCTTGGTATCGAGGAAAAGCGGGTGAACATAATCGCGGCATTGAACAGGTATGAACCCCGTCTTGGAGATAACTTCCGTGTTCAGGCGAAAATTATACTTCGCAGGGAGCAAAGCGTTCTGCAGGTTCCCGTCAGCAGCCTTTTCAGGGGAACCCGAGAGTGGAAGGTGTTTGTGATAGAGAACGGGAAAGCCGTCGAAAAAACGGTTGAAATCGGTATGCGCGGAGCTTTTCAGGCCCAGGTGCTCAGCGGTCTGAAGGAGGGCGACAAGGTGGTTGTCCATCCGACAAACGAGCTGAGCAACGGGATGCGTGTCGTCGTTCAGAAATAGTCCGGTTACTTGAACCAGATCGACTCGGGATGTCTTTCGTGGAGTTGCCTGTCAAGTCCAAGCCAGTGGCTGGAAGGCAGAAGCATCATCAGTACCGAAAAAATCATGAAGGGCGGCAGCGTGAGGTTGTAGAATCCCCCTGCCGCGAAATTAAGCACCAGGAAAAGCGCAAAGGCAGCATTGGCCCGGGTGGCAACTCCCAGGGCAAGGCATACACCTATGATCAGTTCGCCTACGGTGACGATCCATGCTATCGGCAGGGCCAGAGGTATCGCGAATTGTTCGAGGTAGAGTGTCTGAAAGTCGTTCAGTTGCGGGGGGGCGTAGAGACGTTCGGTAAAAAAGCCATACATCTTGTCGGTCCAGAGCCATCCCCGGACAAGCTTGTGCCAGAATCCGTAAAGAAAAAAGATTGCGAAAATATAACGTCCGATAAGGAAGAACACAATACCTGCGGTTTGCAGCGGATGCGCTTGCATGTTCTCCTTTTTCCAGGAAAAGTAACTCATAAAACTGTTTTTTTATTTACAGGTTAACAGGTTAACAGGATTACAGGAATATACGATAAACCGGCATATTTGTTGCCGGTAACCGGTAGGCGGCATGGGGGATTGGAATAAGTTCTGAGTGCTAAGGGAGTCCGTCGTTATTAAAATACCGTTTTAGGCTTAATGCGAATATCCCA
>DYNE01000132.1 GCA_020721225.1 Pelodictyon luteolum
AAGATCCGATCCGGTCTGGTAAAACCATTTGCGAAAATATCTGCCGTGTTTACTGATCTGTCCCCTGAATTTTGGACACACCAAGAACCAAATGTATCTTTTCCTCAGGAGGTGTGTCTATGTCAAGGAATCGCAAGCTGTATGAAGATTCGTTCAAACGGGATTCGGTTAAGTTAGCGGATACATCCGGCAAGAATGACCGCACCGTAGAGCAGGAACTTGGCCTGTACCAGGGGGCCCTCCGGCACTGGCGGCAGGAATTGCAGGATGATCCGTTGCATGCATTTCCGGGTACCGGGCATTTAAAGCCGTTGGAAGCGGAGAATCTGCGGTTACGCAGAGAGTTGGATATCGCCCGTGAGGAGCGGGACATCTTAAAAAAAGCAGTGGCCATCTTTTCAAAAAAACCGAAGACAAATATTGGTTTATGAAGGAGTACCGCTCTGTGTTTTCGGTTGGAAGGATGGCCGGAGTGCTGGATGTGTCGCCGAGCGGTTTTTATGCATGGCTCCGACGCCGGGAGAGTCTGCGCCGGCAGGAACGGCAACGGTTTGATCGTGATGTCCGGGCTGCGTTTGCGGAAAGTAAAGGGCGCTATGGCAGCGATAAGATCGCCAGAGAAATGACGAAGCGTGGCTATCGCCGTAACCGGAAGCGGGTTGCTGACAGCATGCGGCGTCAGGGCTTGCGGTCGAAGGTATGCAGGAAGTTCAGGGTGAAAACGACCGATAGTAATCACGGCCTTGCAATTTCTCCGAATCTCCTGAACCGGCAGTTTGCCGTGGATCGGCCGGATCAGGCCTGGGTGACCGACATCACGTATCTGCCGAGCAGGGTCGGTTGGTTGTACCTGACCGTGTTTATCGACCTGTATTCGCGTCTTGTCGTTGGATGGTGCCTGAGTACCAGTCTGAGCCATGAAGCCGTTGTAACAGCCCTGCAGCGCGCTATATGGAAGCGCCGACCGCCCGTTGGATTGATGGTTCATTCCGACAGAGGCGTTCAGTTCTGTTGCAGGGATTTCCGGGCGGTTTTGGGACAGCATCGTTTTATTCAAAGCATGAGTCGAAGAGGAAACTGCTGGGACAACGCCGTGGCAGAATCCTTTTTCAGAACGCTGAAGACTGAACTGATTTATCATATCGACCTTATTGACGAAATGCATGCGCAATCGGTATTATTCGAATATCTTGAGTCTTTTTACAATCGGAAACGGCTTCATTCTACGCTGGGATATGTCTCCCCAGCTGATTTTGAAACCGAAAAACCGGCGAAAGTTGCTTAAGTCCGTGTCCATTTTTTCGGGGGAACATCAAGTTATTAATCCTAAATTCTTCAGTTGAAGTTTCAATTACTGCTAAAAAGCGGTATATTTTAGAG
>DYNE01000089.1 GCA_020721225.1 Pelodictyon luteolum
ATGAAAGCGGATTCCGCATCAAGTGAGCAATGACATCGTATCGCTATTCACTCCGAAGCGCATCCGCCGGGTGCAGCGCAGCAGCTTGAAGCGCCGGAGCTATACCGGCTGCGATACCGATCAAAACAGCGATCAGCAGTGATAGAGCCACATACTCCCAGGCGATGGAGATCGGAATAGACGGTGCCAGCCAGTGCAGACCAAGACCGATAGAAAAACCCAGTACCATTCCGGCTAATCCTCCTAGCGCTGAGAGTATAGCCGCCTCTAGCAAAAAGATGAATGTAACTTGACCTCGTGATGCGCCTAAGGCACGCAGCAGACCCACCTCGCTGATTCGTTCGTTGACGGCGATACTCATGATAGTGAAGATGCCGACACCGCCGACTAGCAGCGAAATACCGCCTAGACCACCTATGACAGCCGTGAATATCTCCAAGATCGAACCGAGCGTACCTAGCATATCGCTTTGGGAGATGATCGTGAAGTCCTCTTTGTCGTGGCGTGTGACCAATAGGCGCTTGATCTGTGAGATCACCTGTTTCTCGTCTTGCCCCGGAGTGAAGAGGATATCGATCTCCATGAGACTTTCACGATTGTAAAGTGACAAAGCCTGATTTGCCGGGATATAC
The DNA here is from genome assembly GCA_020721225.1 of Pelodictyon luteolum. Classification (GTDB taxonomy): domain Bacteria; phylum Bacteroidota; class Chlorobiia; order Chlorobiales; family Chlorobiaceae; genus Chlorobium; species Chlorobium luteolum_C. The sequence continues at coordinate 633 of DYNE01000089.1, forward strand.
ACCGCGTCATCCATGTCAAATCCCAGAACCTGTCCCTTGCGCTCCATAACCCCTATAATATGGTAGCGCTCATCTTTGATGCGGATAAACTGACCGAGCGGCGAGGTATGAGGAAAAAGCTCCTCTTTGATCTTGTATCCGATGACGGCGAGATTACGCGCCTGCCCCGGTGGCTCGTCCGGCAGAAATTTCCCTTGGGAGACATCTATCCGCCATGTTTTGGGAACCTCATGATTGACCCCATACACATAAGTCCAGCGGGCACGGTTGTCATGCTTCACCTCGGAATTGCCTTGTACCAGCGGTGTCGAGGTGAGAATATTCGGCAGGCGCCCGATCTCCATGGCATCCTCGATCGTGAGCGGTCGTACCGTGTTGATCACCGCACCCGACAATCCAAGGGTGTTGATCTTTCCCGGAGTTACGGTGATGATATTGGTGCCAAATTGTGTAAATTCTTTGAGAATATACTCCCGAATACCGCCCCCCAAAGCGGTCAAAAGTACCACTGAAGCGATCCCGACCGCAATGCCCAGTGCAGTCAGGTAGCTGCGCAGACGACTGAAGCGCAGGCTGCCTAAGGCAAAAACTAAATAATCAACCGCACGCACACCGACCTACTTCCCGCTCAGCGCTGTGACGGGATTGAGTCGGGCGGCTTTGAGAGCAGGGATGCTGCCAAAGATCAGCCCTGTCGCTATCGCCGTCGCCAAAGCCGCAAAAATAGACCATACAGGCGTCTGCAGTACAAAATCAGGAATTAGATAATTTATGAGCGGTACCGATGCAAGTCCGAATATGAGTCCGAGCACTCCGCCGGAGAGTGAGAGCATAAGCGCTTCACTGAGAAAAATCCGCATCACCTGATGCGTCGGAGCCCCTAGCGCTTTGAGCAGACCGATCTCCGATTTGCGCTGACTCACCGCGACCATCATCACATTCATGATCAGTATGCCCGCGACGATAAGGCTGATAGCCGCGATGGCGCCGACTGCCCATGTCAGTGTTTTGAGAATATTATCAAAAGTGCTGATCATCGCATCCTGCCGTATGATGGTAATATCCGCTTCACCGCCGTGCCGTATGCGGATGGTGTCCAGAATCTCCTGTTCGGCACGGGGAAGCGCCTGTTTGTTTTTGGCTTTGACAATGATCCGAAAAAGTGCAGGTCGATCAAAAAGCATCTGTGCAGTCGGAGTCGGGATCATTACGGCATCGCTCATATCTATACCGACCGATGCTCCTCTGGGAGCCAGAATACCGATGATACGGAAACGGTAATTGCCGATGCGCACCCACTCGCCGACAACATCGCGATGACCAAAGAGCTCTTTGTGCAGCTTCTCACCCAAGACACATACCCGGTCAGAGCGATAGATATCATCATCCGGAAGAAAGCGGCCTTTGGCTACTTTGAGTTCAAAGACATTCTTGAGGTTGTGGCTCGAGCCGATCACTGTCACTTCTCGTTCTTTGGAACCGTATGAGACATCGGCAGCACCGATCACGATAGGCGCTGTGCGTTCGATCAGTACACTGTGCGCCAGCGCAATGCTGTCATCGATAGTCAAGTCATGCGGAGCGGTACCGAAGATCGGCGGCAAACCGCCGGTTGTCTCTGTCCGCCCGGGCAAGACAAAGAGCAGATGTGAACCCAAAGAGCGAAACTGCCCCGTCACATAGAGCCTTGCCCCTTCACCCAGCGAAGTCAGGATGATCACTGAAGCGATGCTGATGACCATCGCCAAAAGAATCAGTGCAGTTCGAGCAGGATAGGCCGAAAGTGACTTTATGCTGAAGCGGACTACATCATCGATCCTCATGCCAAAACACTCCTGGTATCCCCAATGATCTGTCCGTCTCGCATGAGGATCTGTCGTCGGGCGCGTCTGCCCAGTTGCGGATCGTGTGTGACGATCAGCAGAGTCACGCCCTGTTCGCCCAGCGACTCGAGTATCTCTATCATCTCTCTGCCTGAGTGTGTATCGAGATTTCCCGTAGGTTCATCGGCTAGAAGAAGCGGCGGCTTGAGTATCATGGCGCGTGCGATCGCCACCCGCTGCTGCTGACCGCCGGAGAGCTCCTTGGGCAGGTGATTGGCACGGTTGGAAAGACCGAGATCGCCTAGTGCTTTTACGATCATCTCTCGGCGTTCGTGCGGAGGAATGCCTTTGAGCATCAGCGGAAGTTCGAGATTGCCATAAGCGCTGAGCCTTGGGATCAGATGGAAGGATTGGAAGATGAAGCCGATCTTTTCGCGGCGAAAAGCGGCACACTCCTCCTCGTCGAGTCTGGTCAACTCCTTCTCCTCAAAGCGGTAACTCCCGCTGCTAGGCATATCCAGCAATCCGAGTATATTAAGCAGCGTCGATTTCCCTGATCCGGAAGCCCCCATGATGCTCATATACTCTCCGCGATCGATCTGTATCGAGAGATGGTCTAGTGCGCGGACTCTCTCATCGCCTACCTGAAATTCTCGGCAGATATCGTGAAGCGAGATCACTGAGATGTCTCCTTGGATACTTGCGCATAGGCGCCGTCCATGACGCCTTCATCTCCCAAAGAGAATACCACCAGCTCTCCGGCTTTTAACCCCTGAATGACTTCGGTGTAACTCCAATTGCTTAGACCTTTGGTGATCGCGCGTTTTTTCAATCGCTTGTCGGCAGGATCAAAGAGCAGCACATGGTCATCATCCAGCAGTGCCTGCGTCGGGATACGCACTGTATCCCGATGTGTCGTTGTTATGATCATGGCATCGGCGCTGTAGCCGACTAGCAGCAGTGTAGTGACATTATTATCGGTAAATTTCAACTCGACATCGACTGTGCGCGCCTGTTTCTCCTGATCGATCACATAGCTGCCGATACGAGAGACCGAGGCTTGGAATTGGAGGTCTCTCCATGCATCCAGTGTGATGCGTGCCGGCAAGCCAAGAGAGACTTTGGATGCATCCATTTCATCGATAGGCACAGTCACGACGAAGCATCCCGGCTCGATCAGATCGATGGCAGGAGGCATAGGGATACCGGGAGGCGAGGGGGTGACATACTCATTGAGTTCTCCGTTGATTTTGGCAATGACCCCGTCAAACGGCGCGTAGAGATAGGTGTGTTTGAGGCGCTCTTGACCTACTTTCAGAGCCGCCTTCGTGACAGTTATGGCATTTTTGGCAGCCGCACACTCTTCTGTGGCGATCTCGGCTTCTGTGATGACCCTGTCATATGACTCTTTCGAGATGGTGCCGGGAGTATCGAGGCGGCGGGTGCGATCCGCACTTCTTTGGGCATGTTCGGCGTGCAGGCAGACGGCTTTCGCCTTGCTTTGCGCGGAGTCTGTCTGCGCTTTGAGATGCTCGATTTCCGCCATCAAGTCGGCACTGTCGATCGCAAGCAGCAGATCGCCCCGCTTGACCATGCTCCCTTCCGGATAGGGAAGCCGGACGATCTGACCACCGACAGAAAGGGAGAGCTTGGCACGGCGGCATGCTTTGATCGTGCCGGCACGGGTGTTGGAAACCGTCGCCTCGACCACCCCTTTTTCTACTTGATGCACCTTGACAGAGATAGCTTCCGGAGAACGGGCAAAAAACCATATCGCTACCGCTCCCATAGCTATCAGGATGGCAATATATGATTTTCTCATTTCTCTTTCTTCCCCTCTCGATATACTCCGATAATTATACCATGTATGCTGCGATCGCTCCAACCCCTTTTATCTATCCAAAACAGAATAATTCTGATAAAATTATTCAGGAGCATTATTGTGAAAAATAAATTTTTAAAGACAGGGGAGCATGGATACCATCCTCTGCATAAATTCAAAATCATCCTTTCGGGTTTACGCTTTGCGGTGCTGTATGATTTTAGCGTCATGTACAAAATTATCGTATCGGTTGCTATTCTCGTACCTGTCTTGATCTTTAATGCGTGGATCGATGCCTCCTTGATCATCCTCTCCACGGGAGTGATGCTCTCTGCGGAACTGTTCAATACCGCGATCGAAGCCATCTGTGATTTTATGGAGGGTCACTACAGCGAAAAGATTCGCATGATCAAAGATATCGCCGCCGCCGCCGTAGGAGTCACTATTTTTGTATGGCTGACGGTACTTTGTCTGGAGATTATCGAAGTATTCAGACCATTTTTGCATG
>DYNE01000046.1 GCA_020721225.1 Pelodictyon luteolum
AGCCTGAATCGATGGATTTCCGATACTCTTGAATCGGCATGATCTTTCAAGCCGTCAGGGATGAGGCACGTTCCTGAAATCATGAACTTGCAATGACCAGAATGCAGTGTTCACTTTCTACGATATAAACGCAGCCCGGCTGGGACATTCGCCGGAACCTGACCTGAATCAACTACCGCATTCATACCGATGCCATCATGGAACTCCTGATCCCTCAGGAGTTGAGCAGGGAACAGATCAATCTGGTGTATGCCTCCGAGGCGGATCTCCAGAACATGGCGCTGTTCTGCAAGACTGCCGCAGAGTGGCGGGTAAAACCGTAAGTGTTGAAAAGTTATGAATGACACCCCTGGGAACGCGGAGCCCCGGCTCCGCAAAAACAACGAATGGCGATCTCGCGGGTATCTTCCTCATCGAGATTGTTTCGGGTTGTTGCAATCCATCACCTTTCGTTTGGCTGACAGCTTGCCGCAGGAAAAGCTGCGGGAGTTGGAGGAGGAGTTGGAGAAGATGAAGAGGGATGCGGAGCTGGGGCTCCGCGTTCCCGGGGGCAGCGTTTCCGGTATTCCCGTCATTTCCGGTATGGAGGGGGAGAGGCGTAAACGGATTGAAGGATTGCTTGATGCAGGAATAGGTTGCTGTGCTTTGCGCCATCCGCAGATGGCCGTTGTGATGCAGGATACGCTACTGAAATTTGATGAGGAGAAGTACCATCTTGTGGCTTGGTGCATTATGCCCAATCATGTGCATGTGCTGATTGAGCCCAAACTTCCGTTGTCAACCATCATTCGGTCATGGAAATCTTTTACGGGGCGTTGGGCGATGAAGAATCATGTGGCGCTGGGGTTCCGCGTTTCCGGGAGGCCCGGGTTCTGGATGCCTGATTATTGGGATCGTTATATCCGGGATGAAAAACACCTGCGATCGGTCATTGCATATATACACAACAACCCGGTGAAGGCAGGCTTGTGCCAGAAGGATATCGACTGGATCTGGAGCAGCGCATACGCTGATAAATAAAAAGGCGATGTTCAAGCTATGACCAACTTTGCATTCCTGATCTTGCATCTTGATTCAGGCATGCGGCAAGGAGGTCAAGGATGTCGATTACCCTGATTCGCAGTCCAAGGATGCATGGACTCCCGCCGCACATGATCAGGGTTGATGGTAATCCGCTTTTGCTACTCGTCCATAGCAGTCATCCCGATTTGTTGCAAACATTACAGGGAGGAGAATAGTTGAAAGATGCCGAAGGCGGCCAATGCAAGGCCCGATATGCCGAGCAGAAACCGGTTTGTCCTGGGACCGAGTTTGCCTGAGCCGGATAAAAGCATTATGAATCCTGCAAGCGTCACCATGATCGTCACATAAAATCCCGCCAGCAGCAGCGGCCCTGTCACGAGGCTCCAGAAGAGGTATGGTCCGGGATTAAGCAGGTTCACAAGAACGGCCCGAAACAGATTCAGCCTGTTACCGGATGGCGGACTCTCCTGCACAGGCTGAAAGTCCCGCAATGCACGGAACGTACCCGCAGCCAGATACAGTGCGAAGAGACCTCCGGCAAAACGCAAAACCTGCAGCCACCAGACCGGCAGTCGGCTCAAGGCAAGCAGGACGATAACGATCACCGGAGCGTCACTCAGCAGGGGAGCGAAGATCATGGGAAGGGTTTTCCGCCACCCCTGACGAAGCGTCTGGGCTATGAGATACGCCTGAAACTGCCCCGGCTGCATGGCTGCGGCGAAACCGTATCCAATTCCCCAGATCAGATAAGTGAGCATGCATCTTGAATGGTCGTGAACCCGTAATGGAGAGTTAGCCAAGCCAACAGGAACGATACAGGACGCACCGGAATCGTTGCATCATGTGATGGTTCGTGGAATAGAGCGGATGGCGGGTGGCCGGTGACTATGTCAAATGCATTTTCATTCCTTTTGATAATTGCGAATCCGGACTGTCCGAATGATCGTATAACCGGGATTCTATCCAGAAGACATGAGGAGAGGTCTGAGGGGAGAATGAAGAGTGGGGAACTTCCTGATCAGCATACTTTGTTATGTAGAGTCTTACAGACAAGTCTTATTCATCAACTCCTGAAGGGGGGCCATGAAAAGTCCAACAGAAATGCTTGAAGCTGAACACCGGGTCATTGCCCGGGTTGTCGGTATTACGCCGGTTCTTGTCGAGAGGCTTGAGGAAGGTGGTGTCATCGAGCAGGACATTCTGAAGAGCATTGTAGAATTCATGCGGATTTATGCCGACAAATGCCATCACGGCAAGGAAGAGGATCTGCTGTATCCGGCGCTGTCAGACAAAGGGGTGCCGATGCAGGGGTGCCCGATTGGCGCTCTCGTCGCCGATCACGTTTCCGGAAGATCGCTGGTCAGGCATCTCTCCGACTTTGCCGAAGCATATGCACGGAACGAGCCCGAAGCATATATAGGATTGATCAGCAGCCTTCGGGGTATTGCCGCCCTTTATCCCGGCCACATCTGGAAAGAGGACTATCTGCTGTTTCCCATGACCAACAAGGTAATGAACCCTGAAGAGCTTGATACGCTGTACCGTCAGTTCGAGCAGGTAGATCTCAGTATCGGCCACGATACCCTTGAACGCCTGACCCTACTTGCCGGTGATCTCGAACGGCAGTTCGGGTGACATGCCTCCGGACTGCGTTATTGATTGTGTTCAGGGGGCTGTGTACACAGTGCAATAAGATAAAATTGCTCAGATAATGTACTTTATGGTTTGCTTCTGGGTGTACGAAGTCCGTTTTCTGTTCAGCCCTGCTTTTGTTCCGACTCATAGTGACGAGTACACGACTTCCTCCGCTTCGACTCTTCCTGCTCTTCTTCTGAGATATGCCATTCTACAGATCCATGAACTTGTCTGCTATCGCCTGTTTTTTATACAGGACAACAGTCTTTGCCGTGACAGAATGTAGTGGGGTTTTTTGTGGCTTGCAGGGTTGGTTAGGCTATTTGTTTTCTATAAAGTACATTGCTTGTCAGTAACCAAAACTGCTCGCAGGATAGTTTCTTTTATATTCCGCCGATTATCTCGATTTAGTGGTACCAAAAGGGCTGCTTAGGGATCAATATTTTTTTATACTGAATCCATGCCTCATGCTCTCGAATTGAAATATGGCCTGACAGCCCAGGAGTTGTTTGATGCTATCGACAAGCGATTTCGCTTGAAGGTCGCATTGGAAGGTGCGGTTGCTGAAGTGCATTTTGAGAGGAAGCTGCGCATTGCAGCAAGAGAAGGTTGGCTGAACGATTACGTTAGCCATGATATTGATGGGATGTATGATTTCACTGTGGTAACCTTGTCAGGTGTATCTATTCGAGTTGAGGTAAAGACAATTCGTAATGAGCTGAAACCAAAGGTTGAACTACAAAAAACGCGAGCAGCAAAGTCAGATCCAAGCAGCCGTTATTACAACCGGGATCATTTCGATGTTATCGCTGTTTGTGTCGGCCGTTCTACGGGAGATTGGAGTCAGTTCAGATATGCGCTGGTTCGTGAACTTCCGAATCATCGAAGCCACCCTGACAAACTTCAGGTTATGCACTCCATACCTGATGATTTTAATGATACAAAACCTCGATGGTTTTCACGTTTCCAGGACATAATTGATGCATTTTCAGTCTGAACCGATATACAAGACAGTGCTTGGTGCGTTGTATTGCGCTGATAGCCTCGAATTCATGCGGCAATTGCCTGATGATTCTGTTGATCTGGTGGTGACGAGTCCGCCCTATGCTCTGCATTTCAAGAAAGAGTATGGAAATGCCAGTCAGCAGGAGTACATCGCATGGTTTTTGCCTTTTGCGCGTGAAATCAAGCGGATCATAAAGCCTTCAGGCTCTTTTGTGCTCAACATCGGGGGTTCATGGCAGCCGGGAGTGCCTGTCCGGAGTCTTTATCATTACAGGGTTCTGCTCGCGCTTGTTGACGAAACCGGATATGATCTGGCACAGGAGTTTTTCTGGTTCAATCCAGCTAAAATGCCGGCTCCTGCTGAGTGGGTAAATGTGCGTCGTATCAGGGTGAAGGATAGCGTGGAGTATATTTTCTGGTTTGTCAAAGACCCGATGGCGCAGGCGGATAATCGTAAGGTGCTTCAGCCTTACAGCGATGACATGAAGCGTCTGATTAAGCGGGGAGTGAAGCAGACGATCCGGCCCAGTGGTCATGTCATTACCGGCACGTTTGCATCGGATCGGGGAGGGTCCATTCCCTCGAATCTGATCCAGTGCGGGAATAATGAATCGAATAGCGCGTATGTGAAGAACAGCCGGATTGCCGGTAACAAAATCCATCCTGCCCGTTTTCCTGCAGAGTTGCCAAGATTCTTCATGGAGTTCCTGACCAATCCGGGAGATTTGGTTCTCGATCCGTTTGCGGGCAGCAATACCACCGGGCATGTAGCAGAAAGACTTAAACGACGATGGCTGGGGGTGGAACTCAGAGAAGACTATGCACAGGAAAGCCGCTTGCGTTTCGAGGGTTTGCCTGAAGAGGTCATTCTTCAGCAGGGACAGCAAACCCTTAAATTTTGAAGTTTTAGATCATTACCCGATTCCGATTACCTCTCCTTCGAGGTCGTACGGCGTTGAGTCTGTGATTCTCGCGCGGCAGAACATGCCGGGTCGGACGTCGAAGTCGCCGGTTTCGAGTATGCATTCGTTATCCACTTCCGGGGCGTCGTACTCGGTGCGGCCAAAGGCCATGTTCTCTTCTACCTGATCGACGAGTACCACGATCTCCTTCCCCTCGAACTCCCGGTTTTTCTCCTGAGAAATGGCTTCCTGCAGCTCCATGAGCTCGGCCACGCGATCCTGTTTTTCTTCGGGGCTCACATCGTCTTCGAACCGGTATGCGGGCGAGTACTCCTCGTGGCAGTAGGGGAAGCAGCCGAGTCGGTCGAAACGGGTTTCTTCGACGAATTGAAGCAGTTCCTCGTACTCATCTCTGGTTTCGCCGGGGTAGCCGACTATCATGGTGGTGCGAAGCCGAATATCGGGGTTTCTTTCGCGGATGGATTCGAGCAGCCGGATAGTTCCGGCTTTGTCGATGCCGCGGTTCATCGAGAGCAGGATGCGGTCGCTGATGTGTTGCAGCGGTATGTCGAGGTAGTTGCAGATGTTTTCGCGCTCGCGCATGGTGTCGATCACCTCCATCGGAAAGTTCAGCGGGTAGGCGTAGAGGAGGCGGATGCGCCGGAAATCCATGTCGGAGAGGCGGAGCACAAGTTCGTTCAGGAGTGGCACGCCTTCGAGGTCGAAGCCGTAGACGCTGATGTCCTGCGCGATGAGGTTCAGCTCCTTTACGCCCGATTGCCGGAGGAGCGCGGCTTCGCGCAGCAACTGTTCCGGTGGCAGGCTAACGTAGCGTCCGCGGATTTTCGGGATCGAGCAGAAGGAGCACTGCCGGTTGCACCCTTCGGCTATTTTCAGGAAGGCGTAGTGGGGCGGCGTGAGCAGCATGCGCTGGTCGAGCAGTTCCTCGCGGTAGTTTGCCCCAATGGCCCGGAGCACCTCGGGAAGTTCGCGGGTGCCGAAGAAGCCGTCCACTTCCGGCATCTCATCTGTCAATTCTTTTCGGTAGAGCTCCGGCAGGCAGCCCATCACGTAGACCTTCCGCACGACTCCTTCCTGCTTTTTCCGTATGGCGGCGAGGGTTTCCGCTATGGATTCCTCTTTTGCGTCCTGGATGAAGCCGCAGGTGTTGATGAGGATGATGTCGGCATCGTCGGCAACCTCGGTAAAGATCAGGCCGCTTGCCGAGGCCTGGGCCATCAGCCTTTCGGAATCGACGGTGTTTTTCGAGCAGCCGAGGCTCAGGAGAAAAATGTTGCGCATGGTTACTTCAGGGTGTTGGCGTTGAATTGCCGGAGAAACTCCTCCTTCCATACAGTGAATGTGCCGTTCTGTATGTTCGTTCGGGCGGTGGCCGTGAGCCACATGAAGAAGGATATGTTCTGCATGGTGCAGAGCGTGAGGCCGAAAATCTCCCCGACGTTCAAAAGGTGGCGGATGTAGGCGCGGGAGTAGCTTCGGCAGATCTCGTTGTCGAACCCTTCGTCGATTGGGCGGAAGTCTTCGGCGAATTTCGCCGAGCGGAGGTTCATGGTGCCGCTGCGGGTGTAAACCCGACCATTACGTCCTTCCCGTGTCGGGATCACGCAGTCGAACATGTCGATGCCGCGTTCGATGGCGTTGAGGATGTTCTCCGGCGTGCCGACGCCCATCAGGTAGCGCGGCTTGCGCTCCGGAAGCAGGGTGTGCGAGAGTTCGAGCACCCGGTACATGGATTCGGCGGGTTCTCCCACCGCCATTCCGCCCACCGCATAGCCGTCGAAATCGAGATCCACGAGAGCTTTCGAGGAAATGGTTCTGAGGTCGGCATGCACGCCTCCCTGTGTGATGCCGAACTGGTACTGCCGATGCCCATAGAGCGGGTTGGTGCGGGCGAAATGCGATCTGGCGCGTTCTGCCCACCGTATGGTGAGTTCTCCGGACTTTTCTATGTAGCTGCGTTCGGCGGTCGAGGGGGGGCATTCGTCGAGTGGCATCATGATGTCGCTGCCAATGATGCGCTGCGTATCCACAACGTTTTCCGGCATGAATTGCAGTTTCGAGCCGTCGAGGTGCGATTTGAAGGTGACACCCTCTTCGGTGATTTTGCGCAGATCGGAGAGCGAGTAAACCTGGTAGCCTCCGCTGTCGGTCAAGAGGGGGCCGTTCCAGTTCATGAACCGGTGTACTCCGCCAGCTTTGCTTATAATGGTATTGCCGGGTTTCAGGTAAAGGTGATAGGTGTTTGCAAGAATGATATGCACATTGAGCCCTGCAAGGAGATCCGTCGGAACGGATTTCACGCTGGCCCTCGTGCCGACAGGCATGAAGACCGGAGTCGGGATTGTGCCGTGATCGGTATGGAGCTCTCCGCATCGTGCGGCTGTGTGCGGATCTGTGCAGGTGACGCTGAATTGCAGTGACATTGTTGATGTGGTCGGCATCTTGCTTGAAATGGTACCCGAAAGGGTTCAAACCGCCAATCTAAGGACTTTTTGAGTTTTAAAGGCAGAAAAAATTACCAGTCGTAGCCGAGCATGCGCAGGATCCGCTGGGCATCCTTGTCGCCGAGCCGGGCGGCTTTACGAGCATCGTTGATAGCTCCATCCTTGTCGCCGAGCTTACGTTTGGCTGCGGCTCGACTGCCGAATATTTTTGCGACGTCCGGAGCGAGCTCTGAGGCTTTGTCGTAATCTTCTATTGCGCCCCGGAAGTCGCCGTTTCGGTATTTTCCCTTGCCGCTCCAGTAGTAATCTTCAGCTGTTTTCTGTCCGTTATCGAGGTCTGCCCCGGAAAGCACGGTAATAACGAGAAGAGCAGTGAGCGTGGTGCGGCTCTTTCTATGACCTTTCAGTCGCATTACGGATCGTGTTGTGTTATGAAAATGTTAATTGAAAGAAGCGGGACAATCAAGAATATCTCATGTGCAACTCTGAGGTTTTTTTGTGTTTCTTTAACATTACCGTTAATTGGGTTATCGGGTGTGGCTTGAATATCCTCACATAAAGACGCCGTCTTTATTTTGAAAAGTAATTCGTGTGCCTTACTATATCGGAGATAATTCATTGATAACGATTTTCAGTAGCAGGAAGGATGACAGTAATTGACAGGAATTCATGCTGGTATGCGGTTTATGTGCGATCCAGATATGAAAAAAAGGTACATCGAATGTTTCTTGAAAAAGAGGTCGAGACCTTTTTGCCTCTTCTTGAAACCTGGCGCCAGTGGAGTGACAGGAAAAAAAAAGTAAGTGAGCCTCTTTTCCGGGGCTATGTGTTTGTCAACATCGATATGAAAGCGGAGCATATCAAGGTGCTCGATACCGATGGCGTCGTGAAGTTTATTGGAATCGGAAAGACTCCCTCGGTCATCAGAAGCCGGGATATTGATTGGATTAAAAAGCTTGTGAGGGAACCGGATGCTGTAAGGCGCATCGTCGCTTCTCTTCCGCCAGGTCAGAAAGTCATGGTTACGGCTGGTCCGTTCAAGGGCCTTGAGGGTGTTGTGGTGAAGGAGGGACGAGAGTCGAGGCTTGTTGTTTATTTTGATCGGATCATGCAGGGCATAGAGGTGAGTATTTATCCTGAACTGCTTTCTCCTGTTCATAGTTCAGAGTCGGAGGAGCAGGATGAAGCAGGTCTTTATTGAACCATGTCCTCTGTTTCATTGATTGTTATGAGCGCAAGGAAGCGATTTTTTTTCTTGTTTTTCGTTGATGTTTTTGCAGGATTTTCCGGCCCTTTTCAACTTTAATCATCTTTTTTCGATGAATGTTCTGGTTACCGGCGCAGCCGGTTTTATCGGTTCTCATGTCTGTCAACAGCTTCTTGAAAGAGGAGAGCGTGTGACTGGGCTTGATAACCTGAACGATTATTATGATGTGAACCTGAAAGAAGCCAGGCTTGACAGGCTCAGGCCATATGCTGATTTCAGGTTTGTGAAAACCGATCTTGCCGATCGACAGGGCATGGAAGAGCTTTTTCGGAAAGGGCAGTTTGATAAAGTGGTTAATCTCGCCGCTCAGGCCGGGGTTCGTTACTCTATTGTCAATCCGCACTCCTATGTAGAAAGCAATATTCTGGGTTTTCTGAACATTCTCGAAGGGTGCCGTCATAATGGCGTGGCGCATCTTGTCTATGCATCGTCAAGTTCGGTCTATGGCGCGAACGAAACCATGCCGTTTTCGGTGCACGACAATGTCGACCACCCACTCTCCCTCTACGCAGCCAGCAAGAAGGCCAATGAGCTTATGGCGCATACCTACAGCCATCTCTATGCAATTCCCACAACAGGATTGCGTTTCTTTACCGTGTACGGTCCCTGGGGACGCCCCGATATGGCGCTTTTTCTTTTTACCGATGCCATTATCAATAACCGACCGATCAAGGTGTTCAACTACGGCAACCACCGGCGCGATTTCACCTACATCGACGATATTGTCGAGGGGGTGATCCGCACGCTCGATCACAATGCCGAAGGCAATCCGGAGTGGTCGGGGTTGCAGCCTGATCCCGGCTCGAGCCGTGCTCCCTGGAAGGTGTACAATATCGGCAACAGCAAGCCAGTCAACCTGATGGACTACATCGGGGCGCTCGAACGGCAGCTCGGCAGAACAGCTGAAAAGGAGTTTCTGCCCATGCAGCCCGGCGATGTGCCGGATACGTATGCAGATGTCGAACAGCTCATACAGGATGTACATTATAAACCGGAAACAACCGTCGAGGAAGGCGTCAGCCGGTTTGTTGCCTGGTACCGGGATTATTATGGCGTCAGGTAGGCAGGCTATAGTAGCTTTTTCCGCTCTCTGTCTGCAGGATAACCGCTCCTGAGCGTACCATGGCGATGAGGGATTCTCTTGCCTTTACGAGTGGCAGTCCTGTCATTTTTCCGTATTCGTCCGCCGTGATTTTTCTGTTTTTCCGGAGGAAGTTCAGGAGCATTATTTCTCTCTCGCCGAACGAAACGTTCAACGGATTTTTATTCGATTCCATCAGGGTGATTCTGTCGTCGCAGAGTGCTCTGTTGCGGCTTCCTTCGCGGGTATATACCCGTTTTTCCATTACGGACTTTCCGGTACGCGGATCCGTCGTCTTTTCAAGGTGGTAGTGCGGTTTGTCGGGGCTTTCGGGAACGATCACGAAGAGCACCAGCCTTCGCTTGAACTCTTCGTGGTAGATATCGATTTTCGGTTCCGGATCGGTATGCAGTTTTACTCCTTCGACGACGACTTCAAGGATCTCTTTTTCGCTGTGGATGCCCACGATTCTTTTGTCGTCGTCAACTCCGATAAGAATGATGCCTCCAAGGCTGTTGGCGAAGGCCGTGATGGGTTTTGCTATTTTGGAGGGCGAGTGTACGAGCCTTTTGAACTCTGTCTGCTCGTTTTCTCCCTGCCCGACCAGTTCGGGCAGGGAGAGTTGTTCGAAACGGGATAAGAGGAGGGTCATGAGGGCCTGTTCAAAGTTGAAAAAAGCCTTTGTTGTTATTTCCTCCTTTTCCGAAATCCGGTAAACCTATTCCGGCTTCAGATGCGGGAAAAAAATCACATCACGAATGGATTCCTGGCCGGTAATCAGCATGACTACCCGGTCGATACCTATGCCGAGCCCGGCGCAGGGCGGCATGCCGTATTCGAGCGCCCGGAGGAAATCTTCGTCCACTACCATGGCCTCCTCGTCGCCGCGAAGGCGCAGCTTCGCCTGCGATTCGAGGCGCTCGCGCTGGATGACCGGATCGTTCAGCTCAGAGAAAGAGTTGCAGAGCTCCTTGCCGCCGGCGATCAGCTCGAACCGTTCGACGAAGCCGGGTTTCGAGCGGTGCTCCTTGGCAAGCGGCGACATTTCGGTCGGGTAGTCGGTAATGAAGGTCGGCTGAATGAGCTTCGGTTCGACAAATTCGCCGAAGATTTCATCGATGATCTTTCCCGTACCGATTTTCGGGTCGAGTTCCAGACCGAGATCCTTGGCCGCTGAACGCAGTTCGGTTTCGGTTTTGTCGCTGACGTCAACATTGCAGTACTCCTTGATCGCGTCAACGATGGTCAGACGCCTGAAGGGCGGCTCAAGGGAAATATCATTGCCGAGGAAGCTGGTGGTGTGCGTCCCGTTGACGCTGAGGGCGGTACGGTAGAGCAGCTCCTCGACAAGCTCCATCATCCAGTTGTAGTCCTTGTAGGCTACATAAAGTTCAACCTGTGTAAATTCCGGATTGTGGAACCGGTCGATACCTTCGTTGCGAAAATCCTTGGCGAACTCGAAAACGCCGTCGAAGCCGCCGACGATGAGGCGTTTGAGATAGAGTTCGTTGGCTATGCGCAGGTAGAGCTGCATGTCAAGAGCGTTGTGGTGGGTCGTAAACGGTCTGGCCGCCGCTCCTCCGTAAATCGGCTGCAGAATCGGGGTTTCAACTTCAAGCCATCCCTTTCCGGTAAAGAACTGGCGCATGAACGTGACGATTGCCGAGCGTTTGATGAAGGTTTCCTTCACTTCGGGATTGACGATCAGGTCTACGTAACGCTGGCGGTAACGAAGCTCCTTGTCGCTGAAGGCGTCATATATAACTCTTTGACCGTCTATATCCTTCTCTTTGGCTACCGGAATAGGACGCAACGATTTGCTGAGCAGCTCGAACGTTTCGGCATGTACGGAGATTTCGCCGGTTTTCGTTCTGAAGGTAAAGCCTTTCACACCGACGATATCGCCGATATCAAGCAACTTGAAGGTGCTGTAGGTGGTTTCTCCGACATCGTCTTTCTTCAGATAGACCTGTATGCGTCCTTTTGCGTCCTGGATATGGAAAAAAGAGGCCTTGCCCATTTTCCGTATGGTCATGATTCTGCCGGCAATCGATACCTGTTCTCGATGTTCATCCTGAAAGGATGTGATGATATCGGTTGAACAGGCCGTTACGTCGAAGGCGCAGGGATAGGGATTGACTCCTGATTCCGCAAGATGGCGGCGCTCTTCGTGGCGGCGCAGCATCTGATCGTTGAGCGAGAGTTGTTGTGGTTGTTCCTGGTGCTGGTTCTCTTTCGGCATGATAGCGGTTAAGATGAGTAAAAAAATAATTTCTCTATGAATTGCTTCCGGTTCCCTTACATGATGGCGAGATGCTGTTATGAGACTCTTGTTTTATACCATATTTCCGGAATGGTGCGGATTTTCTGATAAAAAGAGCGGTATGCCCTTCTGGAAAAGACGTCGTAGTTATTCTCTTCAATGGCCTGAAGAATATTGCAGTAGTTTCGACTGCTGATCATAACGGCAAAACGACTCTCTTTTTCAAGCATCGGGATCCCTTTTTCAGAAGAACGGTAGTAACTTCTTGCCCGTTCAATCTGGAACTTCATCATTGCCAGAAAATTATTGTTCATGGTTTTTTTCATGAACTCTTCCTCGCTGTATCCGAATCTTTTCAGATCTTCCATGGGAAGATAGATCCTGCCTCGGTCAATATCTTCACCGATGTCTCGAAGAATGTTGGTGAGCTGCATGGCAATACCGAGATCGATGGCATGCTGCAGTGCCTGACGATCGCTGTATCCGAAAATTTCCGATGTCATGAGGCCCACGACGGAAGCGACCTTGTAACAGTACACATAAAGGTCGTCAAAGGTTTCAAACTTCCTGAATTCGATGTCCATGGCAACGCCGTCCATAAGGTCGAGCGGGAGTTCGATAGGTATGGGATAGGTTTTCAGGGTATCGTGCCATGCCATCAAAATGGGGTCGCTGCTCACTTCTCCGCGGTAGCACTGTTTCAGCCTGATTTTCCAGTTTTCCAGCATGCTGTTGATTTCCTGGCGTGTTATCTGGCCGTTGGTGAGCTTGTCTTCGGCAAGATCTACCAGATCGTCAACAGTTCGGAGCAGGGCGTAGATGGCAAATATTGGATTCTGTTGCCGTTTCGGCAGAAAGAGGGTTGCCAGATAAAAGGTTTTTGCGTGATGTTTTGATATCTGACGGCAGTATCGGTATGCATTTTCAAGGGTGAGCGCCTTTTCTTTCCCTTGCACGGCGGTTTGTCCATTATAATGGTAATTCATGTAACTTGCGTGCTTTAACTATTGACACCCTGCCCTTCGGCTTCATAGGACAATGCTGAAAAGCCGGTTAGGACATCCCAAACGGAATGTTGCCGTAACCGAGTAAAAAAATATGAAGTTACGTTTTATCTGTCCGAAGCAGTTGACCGGTATGCTTATGAGAGCAAAAATGTGTAACTTTTAATGGCGGAAAACCGTTTTTCTCGTTGTGTCAAGATAAAACAATGCGTTAAATATCGCAAAATGCCGTACGGCACCTTGTTGTAAATTATGTACTTACGAAACCGTTTCTGAAATAATTGAATACATTTCTTTTTAACCGCCCCCGTGAACGGGCTGTGCTTATTGGTTTATGTTCACCTCCCGAGGTAACGAGAACCCAGATCGAGGAGTATCTCGAAGAACTTGCTTTTCTTGCAGATACCGCAGGCGCCGATGTGTTTGCTACCGTTATTCAGGAGAGAAAGCTCCCTGATCATGCATCTTATATTGGCAGCGGGAAGGTAGATGAGCTTGCCGGGATCGTCAGAGATGAGGCTATCGATATTGTTATTGTCGATGACGACCTTTCGCCCGTGCAGGCAAGAAATCTTGAAAAGGCCTTTGAGTGCAAGGTAATTGACCGTACCGGCTTGATTCTGCAGATTTTTGCCATAAGGGCTAAATCGGCAAGAGCCAAGATGCAGGTAGAGCTTGCCCAGCTTGAATATATGCTGCCGCGCCTGTCGGGCCAGTGGACCCATCTGTCGAAACAGAAAGGCGGAATCGGCACAAAAGGGCCCGGAGAAACCCAGATCGAAACTGATCGACGGTTGGTGCGAAACCGTATTGCGTCTCTGAAGCGAAAGCTGCGGGCGGTATCGTTACAGCACGATACCCAGACACGGGGGCGCCGTTCTGTACCCGGCGTTGCGCTTGTCGGGTACACCAACGCAGGAAAGTCGACATTGATGAACGCTCTTTGTCCCGAAGCGGAGGCTTTTGCCGAAAACAGACTTTTCGCTACACTCGATACGAAGACAAGGCGGCTTGAACTTAAAATCAACAAGCTTGTACTGCTTTCCGATACGGTTGGATTCATCAGAAAACTTCCTCATGATCTTGTCGAAAGTTTCAAGTCCACACTCGATGAAGTGCTGCAGGCCGATTTTCTTCTGCATGTGATCGATGTGAGTCATCCAGGATTTGCCGAACAGATGCAGGTTGTACGGCAAACCCTGAAAGAGATAGGGGTTGAGCATGACAATATTATTGATGTTTTCAACAAGATAGACGCTCTGCCTGACTCCGGATTGCTTCGGGAGCTGCGGGTGAATTATCCCGATGCAGTATTTGTATCGGCAGCAAGAGGGATCAATTTATCCGCTCTCAAGGATGCGATCGGCGACCATCTGGCACAGGAGTTCAGGGAGCGGAGTATTCGCACGCATGTATCGAATTACAAGCTGATAGGTTATCTTTATGATCATGCGGAAGTGATTGAAAAGCATTATCTTGATGAAGAGATTTTTTTGACCTTCAGAGTTCACAAAAACAGTCTCAAGCACATGGAAGCGCTCATAAGGGCTTCCCAAAACACAGCGTATGCCACTGCAGATCTTTAATACAACCCGGAAAGAGCTTCCTGAAGAGTTGCTTGAGCGTACGGTTATCGATGTTCTTGATTCAGAGGGGTTCGGCATAGAGAGTATTGTTGCGGTCTATTGCGGCAAAAAAATGATCAGAAAGATCAACAGGGAGTTTCTGCAGCATGACTATGCCACCGATACCATCACCTTTCGTTACAGCAATAACCGCGAGATTGACGGCGAGTTCTACATATCACTCGATGTGATCGAGGGAAATGCCCGTCGTTTCGAAGTGGATTTTAAGCAGGAACTGCTGCGTGTAACCATCCATTCGGCTCTTCATCTGATCGGTTACGACGATCAGACCGTTGACGGGCGACTTCAGATGCAGCAGAAGGAGGAGTTTTACCTGAACCGTGACAGTGATGCACTCAACCAGATACCTTCGTGAGAATGGATACTGTAAATCTTCCTGAAGCTGGCGATGGCAAGCGTTCTCCGATCAAACGGTTTTTCGCGATTGCCGTCCCGGTTTTGTTTTTACTGCTTGCCGGTGGCGTTGTCCTTGTGTATTATCTGGGCGAGTTGAAACTCAAACAGGCGGCTGAGCGTGCGACTCTTGAAAAGCAGCGATATGAGAGAGTTCTCGATGAGCGCTCGGTTGCAATCCAGCGTTCGGATATAAGGCTTTTTGCTGTGCCGCTTGCCTGGTCGGTACGCAGAGAGCTGATACGTGAAAATTATGGGCAGATAGACGAGTATTTCAATGAACTGGTAAAGAAAAAGCAGTTTGGCGCGCTAATGCTGCTCGATTCGACTGGTACCGTCAAGGTGGCTACCGACAGAAAGATCCAGGGAAGTGCATTTTCCGGATTGTATCCGGGTCTGGATGCAGGTACAGAGCAGATCGTGTCCTATCCTCTTTCGGAGGGGAGCAGTCTGTTTCTTGTGCCGGTTATGGGTTTGAATGCGCGAATCGGGACGATCGCATTTGTTTATTCATACCAACAGATTTCCCGTCCCTGATTACACGAATTTCTCGTTATTATTAAAAACATAAACATGTTACGGCCATGCGTAAACTCATTCCTGTTTTTGTACTGGCTCTTTTTGCCGTGTTCTCGCTCGGCGCATGTGGCAATGGCTCGAAAGATGGCGAAAAACCCGCAGCAAAAAGCGGTGGTTCGTTTTTGCCTTTTTCTCGCGAGTTCGAGGGCATTCTGACGATGCGGACTACCATCCCTGAAGCTGGCGACACCGAGACGAAGATGTTCATTGCAAAAGAAGGTGTGCGCATGGAGACGAAATCGAACATAAAAAACATGCCTGCCGGTCTGCAGATCGTTATCGTCTCACCCTCCGAAACCCCGAATCTCGTTTATATCCTCAACGATAGCAATAAATCCTATACAGTCATCGATAACGATGAGATGATAAGAGAAATGAAAAAAGAGGGCTATTCCGATTTATATGCGGATGCGAAAATCGAAAATCTCGGCAAGGAGAGCGTAAACGGCTATTCCTGCACGCATGTCAGGGTAACCAGGGGAGAGAGCGTTTCGGATATGTGGGTTTCGAAAGATGTGCTTGATTATGCCACCTATGCAAGGATGCAGAGCAGTCGAGACAAGGATATGCCGGAATTTGCGAAACGTTTGAAAGCAGCGGGATATGATGGTTTTCCGGTAAAAATGGTTCAGACGCCTTCAAACATCACCACCGAACTGGTTCAGGTCGATAAACAGAGCCTCGATGCATCGCTCTTCAAGGTTCCTGCGGGTTACACGAAAACAGAACTTCCGACGATGAATTTCAACGCATCACCCGAGCAGCGCGAAAAGATGGAGGCTGCGATGAAAAAGATGCAGGAGCGCATGAAGGCTCAGCAAGGGCAATAATTTTTTTAATGTAACGGCCAATAACTAAAAAACCTGTTATGAATCTTGTAATCAATGATTTGCCCTGTGTTGCGGCAGTAGGTCAGACTCTCGGAAAGGCTGCCCGGTTCAACCACAGTCATGTGGGTTATGTATGCGGAGGCCACGGAATATGCCAGGCCTGTTACGTGACCGTGCAGGAAGGCAACGAGTTTCTTTCTGCGCTTTCCGACGTCGAGAAGGCTTTTCTCTCTCCGCGGCAGATTCAAAACGGCGGACGTCTCGCCTGCCAGGCCATCATTACCGGAGAGGGTACCATCAAGGCGCTTTCCCGTCCTGAACAGGCCAAGAGACTGTTGCTGAACAATCCGCTTGGTCTGTTCGCTTACGGAGCAGAAATGGGCAGGGACACGGCTTCGCAGATCGTTCCCGGGGTGTCGAATCTTGTCGGCAGGGTCCAGCGGGGCGAACTTGGAGGAGCGGGTGCGCTCGGCGATCTGCTCGAATCCGCAGGCGCAGCCGTTCAGCTCGTTCTCGGCGAAGGTCCGAAAATGATACCTTTTCGGGAGCAGCTGATGGCACTGCTTGCAGCACTTCCCGTAAAAGTGCCGTTTCTTGCCCTGCAGCAGCCTTCGATAAAACCTGAAAAGATCTCTCTTACGGTCGGCGCCAAAGCTCTCGAAGCGCTTCCGTCAGATCCTGTTGTCTTTGTTTCCGCAGCTTCGTCAGACAGTACTGAACCGGAAGTGGTTTCATTCGAAGGCGTTCCGGAAGTTCATGCTATGAAGCTCATCAGTGCGGGGATCACAAGCTTCGACGACCTTCTTGAGCAAGGACGTGACAGGGCCGGGCGTCAATCGCTTTCTGCATCGACCGGTCTTGACGAAGAGATTGTGCTGACTCTGGTGAACCGTGCCGATCTGGCAAGGATCAAGGGGATCGGCGCAGCGTATTCGGAATTGCTTGAGAAGGCTGGAGTGGATACTGTTCCTGAGCTTGCTCAGCGTAATCCCGCAAACCTGCACGCGAAAATCCAGGAAGTAAACGCGAAAAGAAAACTGGTTCAGCAACTTCCGTCGGCTCTGCAGATCAAAGAGTGGGTGGCACAGGCCAAATCGCTCGCCCGTGTCGTGACCTACTGACAGCATCTGCTTTATATCCTCCCGGCCCCGGAAAATTTTCCGCATTTTTCATGTGGGTAACGTGATACGATAATAATAGGGAAGGTCGTTTTCCTGAAAACGACCTTCCTTTTTTATTTCAATTGAAATTTGATTCTTTTGATTTTTATTTATATTTAGTCAAAATAAATGATATTCATATTTATCCCCTCATTTTAATATTTTTTTTGATTTTAAGTCACACAATCAGCTATCCATGAACCGTAAATCCCGTGAAATAGAGCCGCATATCGTTTCGGAAATCATTCACTGTATTGGTGATATATCCTATGGCGAGGTAGTTGTCACTATACACGATGCGCGAATCGTGCAGGTCGAAAAACGGGAAAAGCGCCGGTTTGATTTTTCGTCTCACGGCAGCGGACGGTTGAAGCCAAAACATGAAGAAGCGGCTTTCAGAAGGCCTGAAGAGTAGCCGATTATAGGGCTTATAACGCTATCCTGTGTTCATGACGTATCATGAATGGTTTCCATTTAAGTGGAAGGGAGTGTTTTTTTTGTTTTTTTATATAAAAATAATCTAAATAAAAATAGAGGGCATGGGAAAGAGGTTATGAAAAAAAGAGGCTCCTCGCTATTTCAAGTGGGTAAGCCAAAATTAAGCTTCCCGCTGATCA
>DYNE01000090.1 GCA_020721225.1 Pelodictyon luteolum
ACTTCCCCTCTATTCACCTCCCCTCCATTCACCTCCCCTCCATTCACTTCCCCTCTATTCACCTCCCCTCCATTCACTTCTTCCCCATTCACGCTTTCACGCCATAAGGAAAGAGAGATTGCCCACAGATTTTCACGGATTGACACGGATGGATGGAAGAGCGTTGACAGGAGATTTTGTTAAGCTCTTCAGCTATCCAGCCATCAAGCCATAAGTGAAAGAAAGAACGCGGTTCCCGCTGATTGAAATCGGATTGGCACGGATGGAAGAGCGTGAGGTGGAAGCCCAGATAAGGCGCCCCTCTATTCACTTCCCCTCGTGAGAAGCCAGTCGCTGGCTTGGGTGGGGGTGATTGTTTCGGGGAGTCTGGTTGCCCGGGATGGTGTGAGGGTTATCAGGCGCAGGGTGGCGCCGGGAAATTCTTTTGCGGCTTCGTGAAGCGCTCTGGTTTCTCTTTTGCTGACTATCGGGTCGTCAAGGTTTGTGCAGACCTGAATCAGTTCGGGGGGTCCATTGCCGTTTTGGGCATGAAAGTCCACTTCGTAACCGGATGCTGTTCGTACGTAGCTGGTCTGGTATCCGCGTCTTGCAAGTTCGAGATAAACGGCGGTTTCGAGCGCATGGCCGGTGTTTTCTTTTCCCTGGCGTTCATAGAGCGGAATAAGGCTGGTATCGGCGGGATATATTTTTCTCTGGTTCACCATTCGGCGTCTTTCGGATCCGGTTGCTATCGAAACGGTATGGAGCAGAAATGCGTCTTCGAGATGCCCGAGGTATGCATGCAGGGTGTCTTTGGCAACGGATAATCCCTGGGATTTCAGATCGCTGTGGAAGCGGTTGATGCTGAACGATCCGGCGGCATTTCCGAGCAGATGGCGTACCATCCAGCGCAGGGCGAGAGGGTTTGTGATGTTGTGCCTTTCGATGACATCAAGCAGCAGCGCTACGTCAATGTAGCTCCGGAGCAGTTCCCGTCGATAGGGTTCTTCTATACCGATGGTTTCAGGGAATCCACCGTTCTGCAGGTAGCCGCCGAGTTCATGATAGATTGCCGAGCGTTCGGCTTTGTTCCATCGTTCAGGGGGATGAGGGGGTTCCATTCCTTTGTGACGGAGATATTCCCTGAAGCTGAAAGGGTATATTATGGTTTCAAGAGCCCTGCCCCGCATGCTTGTGGCAACCTCTTTCGATAACATGCGGGATGAGGAGCCGGAGAGATAGAGTTCGATGTTTTCGGTGTCGAGCAGTCTTCTGACGAAGAGTTCCCATCCTTTTACTACCTGTATTTCATCCAGGAATAAAAACGTTTTGCTACGGTCTCGCAGATGCGGCTGCAGCCGATAGAGTTCTTCGATGATGAGTTCGAGTTCGGATGGCGGCATGTCGGCAAGGCGTTCGTCTTCAAAGCTGAAATAGAGTATGCTTTCTCGGGAGGCGCCTTGTTTGAGTTTGTCGGACATGATCTGCCGCATGAATGTGGTCTTGCCTGTTCGTCTCATGCCGATTATGGCAACAGCCTTACCGGAAATGTTCGGGGTTCGTATGTCGCGTCTGGTGTATTCCGGTATTTTGGCGGCTTGGGAATCGATGATTTTCTGGCGGATAGTATTGCGAATATATCCGTTCATGACTGTTTATTTGTTGTTTATTTGTCCTTTTATTAAGGACAATATAGATCTTTCTGATAAGAGATCAAAAGGGGGATCGGGAGACGGTAAAGATCGTGAGCGGTGAGTCAGTATTCAGTAGCCAGGAGTCGGTTTTTTTTGAAGAGGGAGAGTGCAGTTCCCGCGGATTGAGGAAGAGGGGAAGAGGTGAATGGAGAAGATGTGACGAGGGAAGATGGAAGATTTTTTCCCACGGATTAATACGGATTTTCACGGAGGCGGTTGGTTTGCCCAGGCTTTGCCTGTGGAAATCAACCGCCAATTTGTTTATGGAAGAGGAAGAACGCGGTTCCCGCTGATTGAAATCGGATTTTCACGGATGGAGGATTGTGGGACGTGAGCGGTGGGCCGGGAGTCACTAGTCAGTAGCCGGTAGTCTGGGCGTCCGGGAGTATCGCTTTTTCAGGAGACAGGAGGAGGTGAAGAATGAAGGCTCTTTAAAAAACAGGTTATTTTATTCAATGTTGTTGTATATTTGAAGATATGAAATACGTTTTATTCCAGCTTTGGGTTATACGTATTTTGTTATTCATCGCATTCCCCATTCGTACCTATAATAGCAAGTCACAGGAGTTCGTGAGGAATCTCCAAAAAGTTATTGGGCAACCAAATAACTGCTTTGTCCCGATAGCTTCAGGAATTCGGGATTCTGCACTCTGTCCCCGTTGTTATCATCGTGCTCCTTTATGGAGCTTGCTTGTTTGATCGCTCATCGCACTTTATAGAGATGCCCCTCAATTCAAACAAAAAGGAGGAATGAACAGTGAACGAAACAGCTGCTTATTACAAAAACAAGATAGCAGTAGTAACCGGGGGCGCTTCAGGAATCGGTCTGGCGCTTACTGAAACCATGCTATCGTACGGTGCGGAGAAAGTTGTTCTTGGCGATTACAATGACGAAAGCCTGATTCGAGAGACAGCAAGGCTTAATGCTGGTTTTCCGGGAAAAGTGCTTGGGTGCCATTGCGATGTGACTCAGGAATCGGCTGTACGGCATTTGATGCAGAGTGCCGTTGAATTTGGCGGTGGACGTATCGATTTTCTGTTCAACAATGCTGGTGCCGCATTCGCAGGATCATTTGATGAACTGACCAATGAGAATTGGGAGAAGGCTTTTGCTCTGAATTTTTATGGCGCCCTGTATGGCATTCGTGCGGTTCTGCCGGTCATGCGTTCTCAGGGAAGCGGCCATATTATCAATACTATATCCGGCATTGCTTTTTTCCCGATGGCATATCAGAGCATGTATTCTGCAACGAAAGCTGCGCTGAACGGGCTATCGCTTGCCCTGCGATATGAGTTATGGGACGAAAACATACGTTTAACTTCCGCTACACCTGGCACAACGATTACAGGTATATGGGAGGCTGGCGGCGTGGAACCGCCTCCGGGAGCACAATCGGCAGAACAATCCGCCCATACGATCCTTGCTGGTAGTGCGAAAAACGAACGGCTTGTCCTGGGTGACGAGGGTGATTTGTCTGGCGCAAAACAATGTTTCAACCCGGATGAGGCGAAGGGTATTGATGATATCCTGTTGAACATAGCCCGTAAACGCCGAAGCGGCGAAGGGGTTTTCTGATTCAATGCATAAGGCTGAAAACAGAGGGTGCCCGGTCTGTGGCCGGGCCTCTCTTTCAGAATTCGCGGTGAGCATATACAATTGCCCGACTCGTAACTGACGATACCGACAGAACTCTTGTACATCTGCCCATAACGTTCTGTTCGGTTACGTTACAATCTTTGAACTGCCATGAATATCATTTCAACCTGTGTTCGCAATACCGCTGCCTTTATTTTCATGCTTTTCGTTCTGTCTGTAGCAACCGTCGGCTGCGGTCCGGAGGATTCGTCGCAGCCGCTCAGTTATGAAATGAAGCGTATCGAG
This sequence comes from Pelodictyon luteolum, assembly GCA_020721225.1. Lineage (GTDB taxonomy): Bacteria > Bacteroidota > Chlorobiia > Chlorobiales > Chlorobiaceae > Chlorobium > Chlorobium luteolum_C. Next base: position 3,556 of record DYNE01000090.1, read on the forward strand.
AAATTCTTTCATGATGGAAAAACGAAGGATGACAGAGAGTCGTACTGCAAGTGCAGCTACCCTGTCTTTTCAGGCGGTAAAAATGCCGATGCGATCAACAGCCATCTGCAGCAGTGGATTGCAGACAGTACAGCTGTCGCTCCGGGACAAAGCTATACCGGAAGCAAGTCCATCGAATCGCTGTCCGATAATTTTCTGAAGGAATACGAAAAGAGCAGAAAAAATTTTCCTGTTGACTGGCACTATGTATTCATGCTTGACGGTTCGGTTTTATTCAACAGGTCGGGACTATTGAGTATCGATCTTTCCAGCTATGCGTTTACCGGCGGGGCCCATGGCAGCAATCGCACAGAATACTTCGTATTCGATAAACTCTCGGGCGACCGGCTCAAACTGCGGGATGTTTTTGAGGAGCATTTTGAAAATGCTCTGAACACGCTGATCGACAAACGTTATCGCGAAATGAAAGGGCTTTCTTCATCGGACATGCTGAATAGCGAAAAAGGCGAGCTGTTCAAAAATTTCATCCATTTTAACAACAACTTCGCTCTTACCGATAAAGGAGTCAGTTTTTTATACAACCAGTATGAAATTGCAGCACGTCCTGCGGGCACGATAAAAGTTGATCTTTCCTACAGTGAACTTTCAGCTGTCCTGAAACCAAGATTCAGAGTTTTGTAGGACTACCTCTCCGTTTTTCAGGCAGGGCCGACTACCTGCCCTGCCTGACTCTGCATGCTCCGAGCTATTCGAGAACGCGACCACGCGACTCCATCAGTATCACGCGGCCTTTAGTTTTTATGAATGAAGACATTTCGATGATGGGCAGCCTTGCCAGCGCCTGGATTATGTGCCATTGCCTCGGGTTTTGGTCCCAGGTCAATTCCGTCCATGTAATTGCACCACTTCCCAGCCAGGCTGCGTCTGGTTCGGTTCGCATGGGAAAAAGAATTGGCTGACTCAGATCCGCTCCCGGACCGCCAACTTTGGGAATATAGCGCCAGCCGAAGCAATTGATATCAGAATGCATGGTTTGCACTTGCTCGTCGTCAATCTGCCGGGAAACGTTCATTTCGATCTGCAGGAATGTACTGCCCTCAAAACTTAAGGGCACCTCTATTTATTATGGGGGAGCTTAAATTATTATAAAATATAAAA
>DYNE01000047.1 GCA_020721225.1 Pelodictyon luteolum
TCACAACCTCTTGTAGCTTTGCTCTCTCGTCGGCAGATAATTCCAGGCGGCTTAACTTCATGATACAGGGGCATGTGTTTTTGGTTACTGTCTGTCCCTTATACTACGGAATTATTTGTTATGGAACGCTTATTGCCAAATAGCTGGAATTCACTGCAACTTATGGAGGTCTTCCTGTGCACAGAGAGAGCTGTCACTGAAAGCCGCCGATGAGCTTCTTGATGAATACGCCCCGATATCTGTTGGCGTATGGATTGTGACGGTATGGAGGACATTGAATCGTCATTACCCGGTTAAAGGTACGAAAACAAAAAAGACGACACCCATGTTTCGAATATATTTAAAATAACCTCAATGCAATCGATCGTTTTTTATCAACAACCTTAAACAATACAGGGTTTAGAAACCCAAAGGAGATGCGAGATGAGCTGTTCTTTAAAAACTACTGGCGTTGATTATGGACAGAGACGCTCTTTATTGCATGTTCCCGATTTTCTTGAAAAGCGTCTTCAAGCTTTTGACGAAGCTGTAAAGTTCAGCAGGACAGGGAAGCCTGTCGTAGTAGGCAATAAACCCGGTGAAGGATCAATTATTCTTCAAAGCAATGACTATCTGAATGTCTCTATGCATCCTGATATTTCGCTTGCCCAGATTGCCCGGCTTCAAAATACTGAGAAGGAAATGGTTATGTCGGCGGTATTTCTTCATGAAGGGAGCGACAAGGAGATATTTGAAAACTTTATGGCTGATTTTACGGGTTTTGAAAGTTCCGTTTTATGCCAGTCCGGATGGTCTGCAAATATTGGCCTCATGCAGGCAATTGCCGATCAGAATACGCCGGTTTATATCGATTTTTTTACACACATGTCTCTTTGGGAGGGGATCAAATCTTCCGGAGCACCTTTTTATTCCTTTATGCACAATGATGTCGAACATCTTGAACGGCTTGTGAAGCAGCATGGTAAAGGTGTTATTCTTGTGGATTCTCTCTATAGTACAACAGGAGACTTCGCTCCTCTCGTGGATATTATAGGTATTGCAACCCGTTACGATTGTGTTTCAGTGGTTGATGAGTCTCATTCGCTTGGTACTCATGGTGCTCATGGTTCAGGTCTTGTTGCTTCGCTCGGGCTTACCGAGAGAGTACATTTCATTACGGCAAGTCTTGCTAAAGCATTTGCCGGTCGGGCAGGTATTATTTTTTCTTCAAAGCGATTTTCTCAGTATTTTCCCTTTATAGCATATCCGGCCATTTTCAGTTCAACGTTACTTCCGCATGAAATCGCCGGATTAGCAGCCACACTGAAAGTCATTATCGATGGCGATGAGCGCCGTAAACAATTGCATGCGCATGCGGAATATCTTCGTGAAGGTCTTCGCGGTCTCGGTTATTCGATTGCCAGCGAGTCGCAGATAATCGGTTTAGAGCCGGGAGAAGAGTCCAATATGGAGATTCTTCGCGATGCCCTTGAAGATCGGAATGTGTATGGATCTGTCTTCTGTGCGCCAGCAACACCGAAAAAACGTTCCCTGATGCGTTTTTCTGTGCATAGCGGGCTTTCAATCGAAGAACTGAACTATGTCCTCAAGGTTTGCGAAGATATCAGGGATGAGATAGGTATGTGGAACTGGAAATCAACGAAGCGACAGAAAGTATGAGCGATGTCGATATCCTCGCCCTGTTCCTGAAGCCTGTTCGGGGTCGTTTAATCCTGTATGCTGTATGCAGGCAATCCTGAAGGGTATCGGATTCGAAGCAGTGTCATTGACGTATATGCAGTTCTTCTATTATCAATCAATATCGAGAGATGGATTGGCACTGAAACGTCAGGAGCTCAGCTTCGAATCCGGTTTTCCTCGATAAACCTCTATGCGCTTGTGCTCTTCGGGATGAAACATGCGGTTCAGGACTTGTTGCGGAACATCTGCAGCAGCAGAGTCCAAACGTTTTGTTTCGATTTTCTTTTTATCGGAAGTCCTTCTTTATCCCAACCGACAATGCCGTACTGCATATTGACAACCTTACGGTATCCCCGATGCAACAGAAGTCGGCCTGCCGTCAAACTGCGATTTCCGCTATTGCAGGCGATAATCACAGTACGGTTGACAGGGATCTCCTGAACCCGTTGTTCGAATTCGCTGAGAGGAATCAGCATGATATCAGGAACATCGAAAGCCTTTCTGGCGATTTCTCGTGGTTCCCGGACATCGACAAGCAATGCGCCTTTTTTCGTCATTGCAAAGGCCTCGGTGGGGGTGACATTTTTAATCTTTATCATCGTATCCGATTGGAAATCTTTCGGTTAATGAAGCCCTGGCCAGTGGTATTTTCATCGAACTGGCAGTGGCCTGTCAGGGTAAATGCCCGTTCAACAGGACAAAAAGTCTGGTCTCGTCTTTTTGCAGAGAATCATGGGATCGACTTGATAGCGTCGGGCAAGATGAAAATCAAAAAACCCTCGCATGAAGCGAGGGTTTTTCATTTGCGGCGGAGAGGGTGGGATTCGAACCCACGGTACGATTACTCGCACAACGGTTTTCGAGACCGCCCGATTCAACCGCTCTCGCACCTCTCCGTGTTATTTTGAAAGAACTTAGCGATAATATTCCGCTTTGCCGGATGAAGATATTGGTAATCCGGCTATTCCTCGCTGCGAGAGGAGGAACTGAAGATAAAAAAAATAATGAAATAAGCCAATCCGGGAGTGTATGGAATTACGGCATATAGTTCATCTGTGTCGTGAACATGTTTTTCAGTGACCCGGAAAGAGCCTTGGGAATTTCAAATAGCAAAAGCAAACGCGCATGCTGGAAGATCTGATGTTATTCCATTTCCAATAAAAATATGGAGTTATATTGCCCGCGACAATCCTGAAATTTCTTCCCATTAACCAGCACAAAAGGAGTATCGCTTCGCGGGAGTATCGGCCGGGTACGCCCGGGAGTATCATTCGTTCCGCGAATGGGAGTATAGCGCGCCGCGCTGCATCGGGTTATTTTCTTTTTTCAATTCCTGGCTGGATAGCTGGATGGCGAGACAACAAAACAGCCAAAATCTTTTCCTGCTAATCAGCTGACAAGCCATCCAGCCTCTTCAACCTGACCCGTAACACTCAGCTCGTTCTTCCGATCTCCACTCAGAACTAATTCCCCAATCTTCTACCGCGAAGCGATACTCCAGCACTGCGAAGCGAGCATACTCCTCTTCCCGGCTACCGAATACCGACTTCCCGCTCACCTCTTCTCCATCCGTGAAAATCCGATTTCAATAAGCGGGAACCGCGTTCTTACTCTTACAGCAGGATAGCTTGACAGCTCGATAGCTCAATGGCGAAAAAGCATAACCCATAGCGCTTAACCCAATCTCACCCATCTTCCATCCGTGTCAATCCGTGAAAATCCGTGGGTAAAAATTTTCCTCCTCTATTTTCCCTCGTCACTTCTTCTCTGGGTTTTCCGGCTACCGAATACAGACTTCCCGCTCACCGCAAACTGCTCACAGCCCACAATCCCCATCTTCCCATTCCCTCATCGCTTGCTCCTGGATTATAATCGTATTCTTGAAATAGAATTGGAATTACATTGATCCGTACGCAATAATTACTTTTTTGTTGTAGTAAAATCATCAATTGAAGTACGAAGGCGCAGATTTTGATCCAAAGTGGATCAAAACGGAATGCAAGATGTGACAGAAGCCGTAAAACAGGATTATGCTGATATTGAAAATATAAATTGTATCTCAGCCCTTCTCATTAAAACGGCTATGTACTGCTTTATTGATTTCTCAGTATTTTTAAATAATCGACACTATTTATCCGAATCTCAATTGATGAGCTTATACTTAATCACTGAGGGTCAAATTCCCCGAAGCTTGCTTCGTAAAAGAATAATCTTCTTATGAATTCATACCCCGCTGCTTGCGGCGGGGTAGTTGATTAATGAGGACTCCTTGAAGCTGAAATAGTCCGGATCTCCATTCAGTGTTTTTCTGCTGATCGATCTCCATGCAAAAGGTTGGTAAGGTAGAGAGAGTGGAGTTCTTTCAGTGTTTCCTCGCAAAAAGTAACGGCCCAAAAAAATGGAATAAACACATTTCGGCACTTTCATCTTCTATCGTAGAAGAACAGTATTTCTGTTGCCTGTCGCTTGTTTATTTTCTGTGAGCAATGCGGGAATACGCGACATGGGAGTAAATATTCAGGGGGAAACAAATTTGACGGCTTAGGTGTTTATTAACCAAAAAATCAGATACGGGTAATAGTAATGAGGAAAGATGGGCTGATTTTTTTTATTAAAAAATATTATATTGGGTTGTTGTCAATATCTCTCAATTATAATTATGAATTATTATGCCGACAATTACAGAATTACAGGAACAGCTTGTTGCGATCCAGAGACAGATTGATGAACAGAGGGCAGTAGGCAAAAAGCAGGCTATCAGTGAAGTAAAAGCTAAAATGGCTGAGTTCGATATTACTGTCGATGATCTTGAGTCAAAAGGGAGTTCAAGAGGTCTAAGGGAAAAAAAACCTTCTGTTATCAAATATCGGAAAAGTGACTCTGAAACCTGGGTTGGTAGAGGCCCTAAGCCAGCATGGGTTAAGGATGTCGAAGCTGCAGGCGGAAAAATCTCTGATTATCTCGTACAGTGAGGCGGTCTTAATTGCCAATTCCGATAGCCTCAGGTCGTAATGAAGAAATATTGATATATTTCCTGATGTATGAGGCTATCGGAATATCTGCTCCACATTCCTCGCGCTATTCGAATATCGCCTGAACGAAGTTGAGATATTTCGTTATGGTAGTAACGGCGATTTTCACTCCTCCCGCTTCCGGTTAAACTGCGGTTTCAAGGTTGATGCCACTCTGATGAGATTATTGGTCAGGGTAGGCTTAAAACCATTTTTAACGGTATATCTGAGAAACTCCCGATTTGAGAAAAATAATGTGTATGGAACGAATTGAGATTGGGGAGATGCAATTGCAGATATAATGTTAAAAAACAGGGAAGCCTTGGCTTTCACCAAGGCTTCCCTGTTCTGGAGCGGGAAACGAGACTCGAACTCGCGACCCCAACCTTGGCAAGGTTGTGCTCTACCAACTGAGCTATTCCCGCATTTATGAGGCATAAATATAAGGATATTTCAAAACTTTGCAAGAGGTACCTGAATTTTTTTATCGAAAAAATTTCAGGCCGGAAACATCAGGAAAAGACGGGTGATGCAGCCGCATTGCGTAATATATCGGAATAGCGTTCATCAGAGGTTGAGGGAGTCCATAATGGTTTTCATATCCTTGTCGCCGCGTCCGGAAAGGTTCACGACGAGAATGGATTCAGGGCTCATGGTAGCAGCCTTTTTAATGGCATAATGCACTGCATGCGCCGATTCAAGGGCGCAGATAATGCCTTCGGTTTCAGCAAGGGTTTTAAGCGCCTGCAGCGCTTCATGGTCGGTTGCCGAGGTGTAGCTGACCAGCCCGGTTTCCTGCAGGTGGCAGTGTTCAGGCCCTACGCCGGGATAGTCGAGGCCGGCGGATATCGAGTGGGCTTCGAGAATCTGGCCATCGTCGCTTTGCAGCAGTTTGGTCATCGCTCCGTGCAGGACACCGGGGGTACCGAGAGTCAGTGATGCGGCATGAAGGCCTTGGAGGCCTTCGCCGGCAGCTTCGACTCCGACAAGCTCAATAGCCGGGACATCGTCGAGAAATTCATGGAACATGCCGATGGCGTTGCTCCCCCCCCCTACGCACGCGGTAATGACATCAGGCAGTCTGCCTGCCTGTTCAAGAATCTGTTTTCTTGTTTCTTTGCCGATCACCGCCTGAAAATCGCGCACTATCATCGGGTATGGGTGCATGCCAACAACGGAACCGATAATATAAAAAGTCTCTTCCGGGTTGTTCATCCAGTCCCGTATGGCCTCGCTGGTAGCGTCCTTGAGCGTTCTGGAGCCGGAGGTGACTGGCCGGACTTCAGCTCCGAGCAGCTTCATTCTTGCTACATTGGGAGCCTGACGCCTGATATCCTCTTCGCCCATATAAACAATGCAGTCAAGATCGAACAGTGCACATACCGTAGCTGTTGCAACTCCATGCTGACCGGCACCGGTTTCGGCTATGATCCGTTTTTTGCCCATTCGTCGGGCAAGGAGCGCCTGTCCCAGGGCGTTGTTGATCTTGTGAGCGCCGGTGTGGCAGAGATCTTCGCGTTTCAGGTAGATTGCAGCTCCTTGTGCGGTTCTGCTCAGCCTTTCGGCATGATAGAGGGGAGTCGGGCGTCCTACGTAGTCGCGCAGCAGGTTTTCAAGTGTCGCATGAAACGACGGATCGTTGTTGGCTTTCCGATATTCCGATTCAAGATCTGAAGCGTTTTTTATCAGGGTTTCAGGGATGAATTTTCCGCCGAAAATACCGAAGTGTCCCTTGGCATCGGGAGCAGAATACAGAGAAGAGGACATGTGTCAAAAAGGGTATTGAATAACAAAAATCACCATTGCTTTCCTGTGTGCCGAATAGCTCGTGAATCAGAAAAACAACCGTTATACAGCAATAAAATAATATATTCAAACTTTTCAGAGATACCTATGCAAGTACGTTTCATTATCCAGCAGCGGAGTTATCGGATGTGAGTCAAATTAAGCGGAACATAGTGGTTACGGCATTTCTCTGCCTGATGGTCCATACCGGATTTTTTCCGCTTGACGAACTCTCAGGTGCGGAGAATGTGGTAACCGGCAGTGGTGCAGGAAAAGAAACATCATCAGAATCCAGCGTGCAGCCGTTGGCCGCAGAGGGTACGGAGAGCGTTATAACCTTCTCCGCAAAAGATTCGGTTCTGTATCATTTCGACCGCAAGTCGATGGAGCTTATGGGAAAAGCCCGCATTGACCGGGAAGTCACAACGGTTACAGCTCCGAAAATAGTGGTTGATCTGGCTGATTCCACCCTTGATGCATTCGGTTCGATGGATTCTTCGGGAATCCTGACCGAGCCGGCCGTTTTTTCAAATCGCGAAGGAAGTTTCAATGCCGAAAAAATAACATATACGTTTACTTCCGGAAAAGGCGAAACGAAAAATATCGCATCCCGTTCTTCGCAGGTTATTTTCAGCGGCGAACAGGTAACCCGTAAAGAGAATGGGGAGCTGATCGTCAGGGACGGAACCTTTACTACCTGTGACGATCCTGAGCCGCATTACTGGGTCTCTTCCGATTATATGAGGATAATTCCGGGCAGTCGGATCATCGCTCGTCCATTTGTCATGTATATCCGACCGGAGATATTTTCTAAACGTCTGCCGGCCATTCCCATTCTGCCGCTTCCTTTCATGGTTTTTCCGTTACGGGAAGGCCGGGCTTCAGGCGTGATCATTCCCCGTTTAAGTCATGACAACGAGAGAGGATATTATTTTTCCGATCTTGGTTATTTCTGGGCTGTCAATGACTATGTCGATGTGCGTTTCGAGGGTGATATAGCTTTCAATGGAAGCTGGCGTCTCGGCGAACGTCTCCGTTACAAAAACGGGGATGCTTTCTCTGGCATTCTTGAAGGTGAATATGAGCGTTTTCTCATAGGAGATGAAAATGACGCCGATTTTGAAAAGTACAGCAGCTGGAATCTGAAGCTCGAGCATCATCAGGATTTCGATACCTCTTCAGCTCTTGATATGCGTATGCAGTTTCAGGGAGGCGACCGGAATTATGATCTGAATACCATCAATACCGAGACAATTGTCAACGAGCAGGCTGATTCGTATGCCTCTTTCGCCAGGACGTCTGATGATGAAAACAGTATTATCGGCGTTGGTTATCAGAGATCTGATTATCTTCAGAACAGCGATGAAGCTCAGTTGTTGCATACTGAATTTTATCAGAATCGTTATTATCCGTTCCGTTCCGGGCGTCTTGGATCTCTTGGTGACTGGAGAGACAACGTTTCCATAACTTCCGGGGCTTCGTTCCGCGCTCTGCTTTCGTCAGTTGACGGTAATAATTCATACGATTATCTTGCCGACGCCAGCGTGCAGGTCGGCTATTACCACGATTTATCCGGTTCGGATAAAATTCTTTTTACGCAGGGGGTCGCTTTTCAGGGAAATCTGATCGCAGACGATTATTACTCCGACAACCGCTATGGTATGCGTTTAACGCTTCCTTTCAGGATGCAGTCCACACTTTTCCGGCATTTCAATGTCAACACAGGGTTGTATTTCAATCACTATTTTGTCGGCAACGATCTCCTGAAGTCCTTTGAGAGCGGAGGTATTCTCGATACCGGACGGAACGACTCAGAGGGATTTTCAACCTGGAAATTCAATACCGATGTTTCGACCCGCTTGTACGGTACTCTGCAAACTCCATTCCTTGAAGGGTTGACCGGTCTGAAAGCTCTTCGTCATACGTTGATTCCCGTTATCTCCTATACCTGGAATCCTGATTTTACCGGTTCGGACTATGATTATTACGGAACGGTTTATGACGGAAGCGGATATATTCGGTATAACCGGTTTGAGCATTCGGTCTACAGCGATATCCCCGAAGGACAGAGCAGTGTCGGTATAACGCTCAAAAATATTTTTCATGGCAGGTTTGCCTCTTCGGGCGATGCGCAAGGAGCTGAGCGAACCGTCCAGCTGCTTTCGTTGTCAGCTTCAACATCCTATAATTTTGAAGCCGGCCAGATGCCCTGGGCTCCTTTGCTCATTACAGCTTCAAGTACGGCCCTTTCTCCGAATTTTCTGTTGAGCGCGGGCGCTCTCTATGATTTTTACAGTTTCGATCGACTGAGCGGCGAACGGATCGATCGCTTTCAGGCTGAAGACGGGAACGGATTATTGCGCTTCCTGAGCGGTTATTTCAATATGAGTTTCAACATGCAGGGAAAGAACCGGAACGGCAGTTCCGGCAGGCCTGAAGCGCTTCGCGCCGAACAGGCGATTTTCCGGGAACGGTTCAGTGCGGATGATTTCAGCTATGTCGAATATGATGTGCCATGGAAGCTCCGTTTTTCACTTTTTCTGCGGTCAGAGAGAGATAATCCGCTTGAAGATGCGGAAACGACGGCTCTTCTCAATGCATCAGCTAAAGTTGCCCTGTCGAAAAACTGGCAGGTCGGAGTTAACACAGGTTATGACATCGAAAGGAACGAGTTTGTTTTTCCCATGCTTCAGGTTTATCGCGATCTTCATTGCTGGCAGATGGGTTTTCAGTGGGTACCCTCAGGCGAGTTCAACAGCTACTCCTTCCAGATCGGTTTGAAAGCTTCGCAGTTCGATGATATTCGCTTTAAAACCGGGGGGAAAACAAAGGGGTGGACAGAGTAGCCTTCCGTTACCGGTTCAGACAATCGAGTCAAGAATGCTTTCGAGTCTTTCGTTGAACGCATCTGGCACGTCATGGTGAATGCAGTGGGACGCTTTTGGAATGATAAAGGCTCCCGCCTGGGGAAGCAGCTGCTGGAATTCCGGAATGATTTTGTGCGGGGGCAGAGCGGTATCTTCGGCTCCCCAGACAAGAAATGCGGTTCCTTTATACCGACAGGGTCTGGCAAGATGATCGAGAGTGAAATCCTGGGGCCGTCGGGATGGGGACAGATATGACCAGATCGCTCCTTTGTCCTGCAACGGTCTGGTGAACTGATTGATAAGTTTCAGGTCCACCCTGCTCTGATTGTAATATGTAGGAAGAAGACTTTGACTGACGCCGACAGGATTGGCGAAAGCCGTGAAGAGTACCTCTCCGATCATTGGCGAGCCCACGAGGCCGAAAAACACTTTTGCCATGCCGTCCATACTGTCGCCGTAGAGCCCCGAAGGATTCGCGAGTACCAGCGACCTGACTTTTTCCGGTTTGAGGTGTGCGTAATAGATGCTGCAGGCAGCACCCATCGAGTGGCCGACGAGAATGACCTCATCGAGTTTCTTCAGATGCAGAAATGCTTCGATTTGAGCGGCAAAAAGCTCAAGACTGTACCGGACATTGGGTTTTTGTGATTTACCGAAGCCGATGAGATCCATGGCATAGATCTTGAAAGCGTCGGAGAATTGAGGAATATTCTGGTTCCAGTGTTCGATCATCGCTCCGTAACCGTGAATGAAAAGCAGCGGGGGTTTTCCGTTCTTTTCGATTCCGGATTCCTGATAGCGGATTCTTGCCTCATGTTCCGGAGATAACTCCCACACGAAATACTGGTCTTTTGGAGATGTGTTCATGGCGAAAACCTGAATATTCTTCAGAGGGTTAAAAAATGAAAATAGACAATGCTCTAAACTATTAATAATTTAGAGTGATTTAATACCATTCGGACAGGTTTCTACTATCACCCAGAGCTTTACACGATAATTATGCTTCAGGTTTCAAGAAAATTTGAATACGGCCTTCACGCCGTCGCCTATCTTGCTACAAAAGGGGTGGGTCGGGTTGTTACCGTGAAGGAGATGGCCGAATCTATCGGTTTTTCTCAGGAGTTTCTTTCAAAGGCGATGCAGAGCATGAAAAAGGCCGGGATCACCGAGTCTGTTCAAGGGGTAAAGGGAGGTTATCGTCTTGCCCGGCATCCAACTGCGATTACTATTGCCGATATCGGCATTGCTATCGAAGGAAAGCCCCACCTGACCCGTTGTGCCGTGAAGCTCAGCAGTTGCGAAATATCGGCTCATTGCGATTATCGTGGGTATATGAATACCCTGCAGGATCGCATACAAAGCCTGATGGCATCGACAACGGTAGCTGATATACTGAAACAGCCGGAGTCCGAAGTTACAGCTTCGGAATAAGTTTTTCATGTCGGCGATTCTCCGTTGTTCTCCTCATGCACCGTTGTATATTAAGCTGCTCTTGTCAATGAACGTATCACCATCATAATGCCTATTTCCGAGTCATCGGACACGGTTCGTAACGGTACCGTTCTTCCCGATATTGTGTTCAAGGGGATTCGTACACATAATCTGAAAAACATTTCTGTCAGCATTCCCAGAAATCGCTTTGTCGTGCTGACCGGCGTGAGCGGTTCCGGCAAATCAAGCCTTGCTTTCGATACTCTTTATGCCGAAGGGCACCGTCGTTATGTCGAGTCTCTTTCTGCGTATGTCCGCCAGTTCCTTGAGCGGATGCCGCGTCCTGATATAGAGGTTGTCGAAGGTATTGCGCCGGCTATCGCGATCGAGCAGAAAACCATACCGAAGAATCCCCGCTCAACGGTTGGTACGGTTTCGGAGATTTATGATTATCTCCGCCTCCTCTATACCCGTATCGGTAAAATCTACTCCCGGGATACCAGTGAACTTGTTCTGAAACACACTCCCGAGGATGTGAGTTATCAGGCCCGCTTTTTTGAAGAGGGTGCGAAGTTTTTTGTTGCTTTTCCCTTTCCCTGCCATAAAGATGCCGCCAAACATGATTGTTCGGCAGCTGCGGAAATGGCCAACCTGCTGAAAAAGGGATTTTTCAGGATTATCGAGGGTGACGTTCTGCTCGATCTCAACGATGAAGCGCATTGCGCACATATAGGCAGGATGGGGAGTCAGGAGCTTTCGGGGTTGTTGGTCCTTGTTGATCGCTTTATCGCCCGACAGGAGGAAAAGGTTTTCAGCAGGATCGAACAGGCCGCGGAGACCGCTTTCAGCGAATCGGGAGGATATGCGGTACTCAAGGTTTTCGGAGGCAGGATGTTCAGATTCAGTGACCGTCTGGAGCTGAACGGTATCGAATATCAGGAACCCACTCCTCAGCTTTTTGCTTTCAATTCACCGATAGGGGCCTGCACCACCTGCCAGGGGTTCGGCAGGATTGCCGGAATCGATGAGGATATCGTTATTCCCGACAAATCTCTCAGCATTGCCGAAGGAGCCATTGTCTGCTGGACATCGGAAAAATACCGATGGAACTGGAAGCAGTTGCTCGCCGTAGCGCCGAAGGCCGATATTCCCGTCGATGTTCCCTATGAAAAGCTTTCTCACCAGCATAAGGAGATGATCTGGAAAGGCATTCCCGGTCAGGAAGAGCGGTATAGCGGGATCTGGCCGTTTTTTGCGGAAATCGAAAAGGATGCCGGGTATAAAATGCACTATCGGGTATTTTTAAGCCGCTATCGCGGTTATGCGACCTGTCCCGATTGCGAGGGCAGTCGCCTCAATCCCGATGCGAGGCTTGTCAGGATTTCAGGTCGTCATATAGGGGAGGTAACCCGTATGAATATCGGGCAGGCTCTGGATTTTTTTCTTTCTCTCGATATTTCGCCCTTTGACCGCAAAGTAGCTGAAGCGGTGCTCGAAGAAATCGTCAAAAGGCTTAACTACCTGCTCGATGTAGGTTTGAACTATCTTTCGCTCGACCGTCTTACCCACACGCTCAGCGGAGGCGAGTTTCAGCGCATCAATCTATCGACTTCGATCGGTTCACCCCTTGTAGGGGCTATCTATATTCTTGATGAACCGAGTATCGGGCTGCATCAAAGCGATTCGGCGAGATTGATAAAGCTGCTCAGGAAGCTGCGCGATCTCGGAAACACTGTTGTGGTGGTCGAGCACGATCGTGAAATTATCGAAGCAGCCGATTATGTCATTGATCTTGGGCCGAAAGCCGGACGGCTCGGCGGAGAGGTGGTGTTTCACGGCACCGTTGCCGGGATGGTTGAAAACGGCACCTCTCTGACGGCGGAATACCTGAATGGGAGAAAAGTGATCCCGGTTCCCGAGGTTCGTCGGGAGCCTGTTTTTTCACGATCCATTGAAATCAGGGGAGCCCTTCAGAACAACCTGAAAAATATTGATGTTCGTTTTCCGCTCGATGTCATGACCTGTGTGACCGGGGTCAGCGGTTCCGGAAAATCGACGCTTGTCAACGACATCCTCAAAAACGGCATTCTCCGTGAAAAAGAGGGCGGACGTGAAAAAGTAGGTACCCATCGCTCCCTTTCGGGAGCCTCACTGATCGATCGCGTGGAGCATGTCGATCAATCTCCTATCGGAAAGTCGAGCCGAAGCAATCCGGTGACCTATTTGAAAATATTTGATGATATCCGTACTCTTTTTGCCCAGACCAGAGAGGCTAAAGAGAGAGGGTGGAAGGCCGGCTTTTTTTCTTTCAACATTCCTGGCGGACGGTGCGAAAGCTGTGCCGGAGAGGGAAGTGTGAAAATTGAAATGCAGTTTCTTGCCGATATTGAAGCGGTCTGCGAGGAGTGCAATGGCTTGCGTTACAGGCAGGAGACGCTTGCCGTCAAATATCGGGGACTTTCCATAGCTGAAGTACTCGATCTGACTGTCAGCGAGGCTCTCGAGTTTTTCAGCAGCGAAAAATCGATTGTCCGCAAACTGCAGGTACTTGATGAGGTCGGTCTTGGTTATATCAGGCTCGGTCAATCGTCCAGCACGCTTTCAGGCGGTGAGGCCCAGCGGCTCAAGCTTTCCGGTTTCATAGCGCGGGCCGATATTGAGCATACGCTTTTTCTTTTTGACGAGCCGACGACCGGGCTTCATTTTGAGGATATCGGCAAGTTGATCCGTTGTTTTGAAAAACTGCTTGAACAGCAGAATACCCTCGTTATTATTGAGCATAACCCGGATGTGATCAAACAGGCCGATTGGGTTATCGACCTCGGACCCGGCGCAGGGGATCAGGGCGGTGAGCTGGTTGCAGAGGGCACCCCTGAAGCTGTTGCCGCTTCTGAAACGTCACTGACAGGACTCCATCTGAGGGAGTATCTTGCGCCTCCGGTTTGATATGTGACCGGTTTCAGGCAACAGGGTCGTCTTCGAGTGCTCCCCCATGCAGTCTGATGTGAGGATAGTGCGATCCGGAAGTGCGTTCAACCCATACCCGGGCACCCTCTTTCCGGCTCGCTTCGTTTTCCGTTACCGATATCCTGTTACCCGCAAGCGCAGAAATTTCCTCAAGCATTGCCAGATGCTGACGGTCTTCGGCAGTTGCCGTATCGTCGCGCAATTTCGAACGCAGACTCTGAAGTTTTTCCGTGGCCACCTTGCCGATAGTGCAGTACAGCTCTTTTTCTTTCGATTTCATAAGATTGTCGCGCATTACTTGTCGCTGAAAATATATACAGATACTCTCTTCATGGTACAGAAACTGTTTGGAGAGGGGAAATTTTTTTTTATACTTAGTTGTCCTTTTAGCACTCTTGTCCGTTGAGTGCTAAAAGGTTGATCTGATCCAGTGCGATTGAAACAGCATCGTTCTCTAAACCCAAATAAAAACAAGATAAGACAATGAACTTGAAACCCTTAGCTGATCGGGTTATTGTTAAGCCGGCTCCGGCTGAAGAGAAAACCAAAGGTGGTCTCTTTATTCCCGATACTGGTAAAGAAAAACCGCAGTACGGTGAAGTTGTGGCTGTGGGACCCGGCAAAGTTGCCGATAACGGCCAGCTTCTTGACATGCAGGTCACGGTTGGCAAGAAAGTGCTGTACGGCAAGTATTCCGGAACCGAAGTCAATGTTGAAGGTGAAGACTACCTGATTATGCGTGAGTCGGACATTTTTGCAATTCTTGACTGATTCGTTTAACCATTTACCAACCCATTCCAGGAGGAACGCGTTACAATGACTGCTAAAGATATTATTTTTGATTCCGACGCCAGAGCAAAGCTCAAAGTCGGTGTGGACAAACTGGCTAATGCCGTGAAAGTTACCCTCGGACCTGCCGGACGAAATGTGCTTATCGATAAAAAATTCGGAGCTCCGACCTCTACCAAGGACGGCGTGACCGTAGCAAAAGAGATCGAACTTGCCGACGCCGTAGAGAACATGGGCGCACAGATGGTTCGCGAAGTCGCTTCGAAAACCAGTGATGTCGCCGGTGACGGTACCACCACCGCGACGGTGCTTGCTCAGGCAATCTACCGCGAGGGGCTGAAGAACGTTGCCGCAGGCGCACGTCCGATCGATCTTAAAAGAGGTATCGACCGTGCCGTGAAAGAGGTTGTCGCAGAACTGCGCAACATCAGCCGCAGCATCTCCGGTAAAAAGGAGATCGCACAGGTCGGCACCATTTCAGCCAACAACGATCCTGAAATCGGCGAACTGATCGCAGAGGCCATGGACAAGGTCGGCAAGGACGGCGTTATCACCGTCGAAGAGGCAAAGGGCATGGATACCGAGTTGAAGGTCGTCGAGGGCATGCAGTTCGATCGCGGCTACCTCTCTCCGTACTTCGTGACCAATCCCGAAACGATGGAAGCCGAAATCGAAGATCCGCTGATCCTCATTCACGACAAGAAGATCGGCAACATGAAAGAGCTGCTTCCGATCCTCGAAAAATCAGCCCAGTCAGGCCGTCCGCTGCTCATCATCGCAGAGGATATCGAAGGCGAAGCGCTTGCTACCCTTGTGGTCAACAAGCTCAGAGGTACACTGAAAGTTTGTGCTGTGAAGGCTCCGGGCTTCGGCGACCGTCGCAAGGCAATGCTCGAGGATATCGCCATCCTTACCGGTGGTACCGTGATTTCCGAGGAGAAGGGTTACAAGCTCGAAAACGCTACGCTTGCCTACCTCGGTCAGGCCGGTCGTGTCAACATCGACAAGGACAACACCACTATTGTCGAAGGTAAAGGCACACAGGAAGATATCAAAGCCCGCATCAACGAAATCAAAGGCCAGATCGACAAATCGACTTCCGACTACGATACCGAGAAGCTGCAGGAACGCCTTGCCAAGCTTTCCGGCGGTGTCGCAGTGCTGAACATCGGCGCATCGACCGAAGTTGAAATGAAGGAAAAGAAAGCCCGCGTCGAAGATGCGCTGCATGCCACCCGCGCTGCAGTCCAGGAAGGCATCGTGGTCGGCGGCGGTGTTGCTCTGATCCGTGCGATCAAAGGTCTCGCCAATGCGGTTGCAGACAATGAAGATCAGAAAACCGGTATCGAGATCATCCGTCGTGCGCTCGAAGAGCCGCTCCGTCAGATCGTTGCCAATACCGGCACCACCGACGGCGCTGTCGTGCTTGAGAAAGTCAAGGCAGCTGAAGGCGACTTCGGCTTCAACGCACGTACCGAACAGTACGAGAACCTCGTTGAGGCAGGTGTTGTCGATCCGACCAAAGTAACCAGAAGCGCTCTTGAGAATGCCGCTTCGGTTGCCAGCATTCTTCTTACCACCGAAGCAGCCATTACCGACATCAAGGAAGAGAAATCCGACATGCCGGCAATGCCTCCGGGTGGAATGGGCGGCATGGGCGGCATGTACTGATCCCGGCCAGACTCCATAACAGTGAAAGCCATCCCGGATTTTTTTCGGGATGGCTTTTTTTATGTGTCATCAGCAGGATGAAAACCAAAGAATTCATACCTTGACAGAGAACTTCAATAACAGTAATCAACGGGCCATGAAAGCTGTACTCTTGATCAGCGGAGGTATGGACAGCCTTGTTACGACGGCAATAGCTGCCGAAGAGGAGCTGGAGCTCGCAGCCATGCATGTCAATTACGGGCAGAGAACATGGCAGAAGGAACTTGAGTGTTTTCGCCGCATCTGCAATCATTACCAGATTCGCCATCGTCTTGAAATCGATGCCGGATATCTTGCCCAGATAGGAGGTTCGTCCCTCACGGATCCGGCTATGCCGGTGAGCGGCGCCGATCTGCAGGGAACGGACATACCCACAAGCTATGTGCCTTTCCGGAATGCCGGCTTTCTTTCTATGGCGGTAAGCTGGTCGGAGGTAATCGGCGCCGGAAAAATTTTTATCGGCGCAGTTGAAGAGGATTCGTCAGGCTATCCCGACTGCCGCCAGATATTTTACGATGACTTCAACAGGGTTATTGAACTTGGAACCAGACCGGATACCTCAATCGAAATCGTTACGCCGCTTATTGCTATGCAGAAGTGCGATATCGTTCTGAAAGGTATGGAGCTGAACGCACCGTTCGCCAATAGCTGGTCATGCTATAAAAGCGAAGGGCTGGCCTGTGGCGTGTGCGACAGCTGTGCCAGAAGGCTTCGGGCGTTCGAATTGACCGGAGTGCGAGATCCGATTGAATATGAGGTCAGGCCGAAGTATATTTAAGGTTGTGGGCTGTTCACAGTGGGCAGAGTCAGGAGTTGGTCAGTTGTTTGGGTTTTTTTGTTCCTTGAGTCCTTTTTTTAAAGAATTACCAGTTACAATTTTCATGAAACCGGTTAAAGCGTATTCAACAGGATTTTCCTCACTCGATGAGCGATTGAAATTGTCGTTTGGCCTTATGGCTCTGATATGGGTCGTCGGTTTTGTGGGGCATTTTACCCCGCTTCTGGAGTGGCCTGCACTGTTTTTATATGTGTTCGGCTCTATCGCCCTGGTGCTTTACCGGGGCAAATCGTTTCAGGAGTGGAACGAGATGTATCTGGCCGGGGGTGATCCCGGAAAATCGCTTGTGTGGGGAGGCGTTGCCGGCGGCCTGCTTTTTGCGATGGATATCATCAATACGGTGATGTACTACAAAAACGGCGGTGTTCCGATGGGTGAAATGCAGCACATTCTGGTCAACCAGTCGCTGCTGTTCCTCTTTCCCGTGCTGGTTCTTGCAGAGGAGTTCCTCTGGAGGGGCATCATGTTTTCTGCAATGATCGAAAAAGGCTATAACCGGCATCTGACGGTTTTTCTCACGGCCATGTTCTATGTAGTGTCTGACAGAAAAGCCATTATAATATTATAAAATATAGTCTTATA
>DYNE01000011.1 GCA_020721225.1 Pelodictyon luteolum
TTATATTTTATAATAATTTAAGCTCCCCCATAATAAATAGAGGTGCCCTACAGTATGAAGCAATTCACAGAAGGTGACATTCCTGATATTCTTTTCCGTATCGGGGAACTTGCCGACCGCGAAAACATTCCCTGCTATCTGGTGGGAGGCTATGTACGCGACATTCTCATCGAACGGCCATGCACCGATATCGACATCATGGTTGTCGGAGAACCGGTGGCATTCGCCAGAATCATCAGAAACGAACTGCGGGGCAAAAATTTCGTCGTATTCGAACGGTTCAGGACCGCACAGCTCGAATTGACCGACGAGCATGCCGGTGCGCTCAAAATCGAGGTTGTCGGAGCCCGCAAAGAGTCGTACGACCTGGATTCCCGAAAGCCTTTCACGGAAATCGGTACGATCGAAGACGATCTTTCAAGACGCGATTTCACCATCAACGCCCTTGCCGTAAGCCTCAACAGCAATAACCGGGGATCGCTGACCGATAACTACAACGGCCTCGGAGATCTTGAGCGAAGGATACTGAGAACGCCGCTCGAACCCGAACAGACCTTTTCCGATGATCCCTTGCGCATGATGCGCGCCGCGCGTTTTGTTTCGCAACTTGGATTTACTCCCGATCCGGCGCTCGCTGAAGCCATGAAGGCCATGCATGAACGGATCCGGATAGTATCGCGGGAGCGAATCAGTCAGGAGTTCTTTAAAATAATGTTGAGCCCCGAGCCCTCCAGAGGTCTCGGAATGCTCTACGACACCGAAATTCTCGGCGATATTCTTCCGGAAGTGACCGCTATGGCAGGCATCGAGCAGGTTGACGGACTCGGCCACAAGGACACGCTCTTCCACACCTTTCAGGTGGTTGACAATCTCTCCAGGCACTCGGACAAACTCTGGCTGCGTATTGCAGCCCTGCTGCACGACATTGCAAAACCGGTCACCAAACGGTTTCACCCTTCGACAGGATGGACCTTTCACGGCCACGAAGCCGTCGGAATAAAAGTGGTCGCTAAAATCTTCAGGTCGATGCGCTGGCCGCTTGAACCTCTCGACTACGTCCAGAAAATGGTGCGCCTGCACCACCGCCCCATTCCGCTTTCAAAGGAAGAGATCACCGATTCGGCCATACGCCGACTTATGTTCGATGCCGGACCCGACCTTGAAGACCTCATGAACCTGTGCAGGGCCGACGTAACGAGCAAAAACCCGCGGAAGGTTGTGCGCATCATGAAGAACTTCGAAAACGTGGAACAGAAAATCGCAGAAGTTGCAGAAAAAGACCTGCTTGCAAGCTGGAGACCGCCGATTGACGGATCGGACATCATGACAACCCTCGGACTCACTGAAGGAAAAATGATTGGAATTATTAAAAGCCGGATGGAAAATGCCATTATCGACGGCCTGATACCCTACGAGCGTGAAGCGGCGCTCACCTACATACGAAAAGTTTATGAAGAACTAAACGGCTGAAGACAAGGACTGGGTTTTCTTCGTGCCAAACCTTATATTCAGCTCTTCACGCCAAAGAGAATAAACAACCTGTAAATCAATCCTACGTTGATACCACGTTATTCACCTGAAGATATTTCGGCGATCTGGACAGAAGAGGCAAAATTCCAACGCTGGCTGCAGCTTGAAATCGCCGCTGTAGAAGCACGTATGGAGGCCGGCTTTGTCCCTGAAAAAGCGCTGCTGGCCATAAAGGAAAAAGCGGCATTCAACGTTAATGAAATCCTTGAAATCGAAAAGGAAACCAAGCACGACGTCATTGCCTTTCTCACCAATGTCGCAGGATACGTAGGGCCCGATTCCCGCTATATCCACGAAGGCCTGACCTCGTCGGATGTTGTCGATACCAGCCTTGCCATGCAGATGCGCGACGCCGGCAATATCATTCTCGCCGATATCGAAAATCTGATCGACGTGCTTGCAAAACGAGCCGTCGAGTTCAAATACACCCTCGAAATGGGCCGCACCCACGGCATTCATGCCGAACCGACCACGTTCGGATTGAAACTGCTGTTGTGGCACGAGGAAATGCGGCGTAATCTCGATCGCATGAAAAAGGCGGTCAATACGGTTTCGGTCGGCAAAATCTCGGGAGCCGTCGGCACCTATCAGCATCTTTCACCGGCAATCGAAACCGTAGTCTGCCAAAAGCTCGGACTGGAACCCTCCTCGATCTCGACACAGATACTGCAGCGCGACAGGCATGCGGAATTCGCCACGACGCTTGCCATTATAGCTTCGTCTATCGAAAAATTCTCGGTCGAACTCCGGCATCTGCAGCGAACCGAAGTACGCGAAGCCGAAGAGTTTTTCAGCAAGGGACAGAAAGGCAGTTCTGCCATGCCTCACAAGCGGAATCCGATCACCTTCGAAAGACTTACCGGCCTTGCCCGCGTCGTGCGCTCGAACTCCATCGCCGCCATGGAAAACGTGGCGCTGTGGCACGAACGCGATATTTCGCACTCGTCGGTAGAGCGTATCATCATGCCCGACTCCACCATTGCCGTATGCTACATGCTGCGCACCTTCAGCGACTCACTTGAAACCCTGCTGGTCTATCCGGAACGCATGGAAGAGAATTTCAACTCCTCCTACGGCCTGACGACATCGCAGACCCTGCTGCTCGCCCTTACCGGAAAGGGACTGACCCGTGAAGATGCCTACCGGCTGGTACAGCGCAACGCCATGGAGAGCTGGTCGAAAAAAATCCACCTGCGCGATCTTGTCCTGCAGGATGAGGAGATCCTTCAGCATGTCACGCCGGAAGAGATCGGAGAACTGTTCAGCTTCGAGAACATTCTCGGAAAACTCAGAGCGAGCGTCGATACCATATTCGAACGCAACGGCCTCTGAGAAAGCGACAACCGGTACAAAAGTTGATTCTGAAACGGTTTCTTTGTAAATTATATCGATTTTTGTACCGGTATCACCCGGAGATACCCGGCTGTACATCCCGCTTTTTCATATAACCGCCTTCAGCCACACATATTTCAATAAACAGGTTATCATTGCCGATAATAACATTGGATAGTTTTTTTCATGTATGCAGAAGTTTTGAAATCTCACAACGGAAAGGCTGAAATTTCGATTGTATGCACCGATGACGCTGAAAAAGGGCTGCACTGCGGAGCATGTAATGCAGGCAACCGGCTCAAGGGCAGGGAAACCGTTCTGGCCGACAACGCCATCGGGGCTGCCGCAGGAGATTTTGTCGCCGTCGCGATAAAGGAACACGGAGAGCTGAAAGCCGCCCTCATGCTGTTCATCATTCCGCTTCTCTCGTTTCTGAGCGCGCTTGCCGTGGCGAATGCATGTACCCTGAACCTCTGGCTCTCCTTTCTTTGCGGACTGGCGGCCCTCTCGGTCGCGCTGGCCGCACTGCACCTTATCTTCAAGAAAAAGACCTATTACTTTATTGCCGGTATCAAATAGCATCCCATGTACAGTGAATCTTTTATTCCTGCTGTAGCAAGTCTCGGCTCTCTGGCTTTCGTGCTCGGCATCATCATCCTCTTCGTTTCGAAGAAATTCTTTGTAGCCGAAGATCCGACCGTCAGTATGATCAACGCGCTCCTGCCGGGCGTGAACTGCGGCGCCTGCGGATATCCCAGCTGCAGCCAGTTTGCCGAAGAGCTTGTCAGAACAAGAAATCCGTCAATGACCTGTCCGGTCGGCGGAGGAGAACTTGCCGAAAAACTCGGCACCGCCCTCGGCATAACCATGGCTGAACCGAAACCCGTAACCTGCGTTGTGCTCTGTCAGGGCCATAACGGCAACGCCCGTGAAAGTGCGGAATATGTCGGCATTCGCGACTGCTGGGCTGCAGCCCAGGCCTTTGCGGGAACCAAACAGTGCCGGTTTGCCTGTACAGGCCTCGGCTCATGCATCGCATTCTGCGATTTCAACGCCATGCGCATCGAGAACGGCCTGGTGGTTATCGACAAGGAGCTCTGTACCGGCTGCGGAGCCTGTGTTCCGGCCTGCCCGTACGGCGTGCTGACCATGCAGGAGAAAAAAACCGAACGGTATTTCATTGCCTGCAGCTCGCACGACCGGGGCGCCGAGACCCGTAAAGCCTGCGACGCGGGTTGTACGGCCTGTCAGAAATGCGTCAGGGAGTGTCCGGAACAGGCAATCGTCATCGATAATTTCCTCGCCTCCATCATCCAGGAAAAATGCACCTCATGCGGCAAATGCATAGAGGTGTGCCCTACAAAGGTGAACTGCATCCTCCTGGAGCGCGACATGGAAACCGTGAAATCAAAAAAAGTCCCGTAAATGAAAACCTTCAAGACCGGCGGCATTCATCCGCCCGAACAGAAACTCACCAGCGGGAAAGCCGTTGAAGTCATGCCGCATCCACAGGAACTGGCCGTGCCGATGAGCCAGCATCTCGGCAAACCGGCAAAATCTGTTGTAAAAGTTGGCGACGAGGTCAAAAAAGGTCAGCGTATCGGTGCTGCCGACGGGTTTATTTCCGCGAATGTCCATGCCCCGACAAGCGGTAAAATCAAAGCGGTAAAACAGCATCCCCATCCGGGCGGACAGTATTCGATGACCGTCTTCATCACTCCGGATGGAAAGGACGAATGGCTCGAGGGTCTCAACACACCGGAATGTGACTGGAAAAAGCTTTCGAAAGAGGAAATCCTCAAACGAATCACCGACAGCGGCATCGTCGGCATGGGAGGGGCGGGATTCCCTTCAGGCGTCAAGCTCTCTCCTCCGAAAGACAAAACCATCGACACCATCATTCTCAACGGCGCGGAGTGCGAACCGTTTCTCACCGCCGATCACCGCGTCATGGTTGAAGAACCGGAAGCCATCATCAAAGGACTTGAAATCATCACCTCCCTTTTTCAGGGAAAAGTCAGCGCATATATAGGCATTGAATCGAACAAGCCGGATGCCGTTGCAGCCCTGAAAAAACAGGCCGATTCGAAAGGAATCGGGATCGTCGTCCTTGAAACGAAATATCCGCAGGGAGCTGAAAAACAGCTGATCAACGCCATAACCGGCAGAACCGTCAACGAAGGAGAACTTCCGTTCGACAAAGGATGCCTGGTGCATAACATCGCAACGGCCATTGCCATATATGAGGCTGTCTGCAAAAACAAACCTCTCATAGAGCGTGTGGTCACCATCTCGGGAATGGAAATCCATACGGCGAGAAATATCAGGATACTCGTCGGCACGAAGTTTTCAGAAATCGCGGCATTCTGCGGCAGTATGACGGAAAAGACCAACCAGGTGATAACCGGCGGCCCCATGATGGGCAAAGCGCAGTTTTCGCTTGACGTACCGGTAACGAAAACCACATCCGGCATTCTGTTCATCAACAACAGGGGACTTGAAAAATCGGGGGAAAAAACCTGCATACGCTGCAGCAGGTGCATCTCTGCCTGTCCGCAGAACCTTCAGCCCTGGCTGCTGGCAAACACCGCCCAGCTTCGGGATTTCGAAACCATCGAACTGTACGGAATGGCGAACTGCACGGAATGCGGCAGCTGCTCCTATGTCTGCCCATCGAAACGGGAACTGGTGCACTGGATCAAGTACGCCAAAACTCTTGCAAGTAAACGCAAACAACGTCAATCAGCTTAACCGTATCAGACCACTCTCTCATGGAACCACTCAAGCTTAAAGTTTCCTACGCGCCGTTTGTCCGCTCAAAAGACTCCATCGAGTCGGTTATGTACAACGTTGCCGTTGCGCTGCTTCCGGCGACGCTCGTCTCGATCTATTTTTTCGGATGGCGGGCGCTGCTGGTCACCGGGGTATCGATCGTCAGTTCGATCTGTTTTGAATGGGCTATCGATAAAATACGGAAAAAACCGACCGCATGTCTTGACGGCAGCGCTCTGGTGACCGGTCAACTCCTCGCCCTGAATCTCCCCTCGGGGCTCCCGCTCTGGATGGTCATCATGGGCGCATTCGTTGCCATCGTTATAGCGAAACACCTTTTCGGCGGCCTGGGTTTCAATATTTTCAACCCGGCTCTCGTTGCCCGCGTTTTTCTGCTCATCTCTTTCCCTGCCGCCATGACCGAATGGTACGCTCCATTTTCGGTTGACATGCAGACCGCGGCATCGCCTCTCGGCATACTGAAAACCGACGGACTGCAGGCCCTTGCAGACTTCAATACGCTCGACGCCTTTTACGGCATAAGACCCGGAAGTCTTGGAGAAACATCGATACTGGCGCTGCTTCCCGGTGCCGCCTGGCTGCTTTATAAAAAATATATCACCTGGCACATTCCGGCCACCTTTATCGGCACGACCCTGCTGTTTACCGGTATTTTTTATCTCATCGATCCGCTCGGCTACGCCTCTCCGCTCTTTCACCTGCTTACCGGCGGGCTGGTGCTTGGTGCCTTCTTCATGGCTACCGATATGGTCACAAGCCCCCTTTCGCTCAGAGGCCAGATCATTTTCGGAATCGGATGCGGAGTTCTGACCGCCATCATCCGGCTTTGGGGCGGCTATCCCGAGGGGGTATCCTTCGCGATCCTTATCATGAACGCCCTTGTTCCCCTCCTCGACAGGTGGGATGTCAGTGAAATCAAGGCTAAAAAACAACCGTCGATCAAAGCAGCATGAGACCCGTCATCTTTCTTACCCTGGCAGCCCTGATAAGCGCAGCGCTTCTGGCGACTGTCAGCGACTTTACCCGCGAGCCGATTGCCGCAGCGAAAGCCGAAATGAAACGCAAGGCAATCGAGCAGATTTTTCCGTTCGAGGTTGAGAGCATGAAAACCGTTACAAAAGGAAAAAGCGTCTTTTACGAGGTCTATGACAGCGAAAACGCTCTCAGGGGAATTGCCGTAGAAGCCGATACCGACAAAGGGTATGGCGGCACCATAGAAATTCTGCTCGGCGTATCGCCCGAACACCGGGTCATAGACTACAAGGTGCTCTCCCATCTTGAGACGCCCGGACTCGGGGACAAAATCGACAAGCCGAAATTCCGTAAACAGTTTCATGAAAAAATTCTTGAGGGCCCCATCTGGAAAGTCCATAAGGACGGGGGGTTTGTCGATGAGCTCACTGCGGCAACCATATCCTCGCGAGCCATAACCGATGCGGTGCAGAATGGGCTCGAACAGATCAACGAACACTATTCCAATACTGCCGAACAATGAAAGAATCGCTGAATATTCTTACAAGGGGACTGGTTCAGGAGAACCCGGTCACAAAAATGCTGCTTGGGCTCTGCCCGGTACTTGCGGTCACGACATCGGCGGTCAACGGGCTGGGCATGGGTCTGGCGACAACCTTCGTACTGCTCGGATCGAACATGGTCATCTCGCTCACCTCGAAGCTCATACCCGACACCGTTCGCATCCCTTCCTTCGTGCTGATCATCGCGACCTTCGTCACCATTGTCGATATGCTGATCAAGGCATTTTCGCCCGAGCTCAACCAGTCGCTCGGCATCTTCATTCCCCTGATCGTCGTCAACTGCATCATTCTCGGAAGAGCCGAAGCCTTTGCCAGCCGTTCGGGGCTCTGGTACTCGATGCTCGACGCCATCGGGATGGGCGCCGGGTTCACGCTGTCGCTGCTCCTGCTCTCCTCCATAAGGGAGATTCTCGGAGCAGGCACCATCTTCAACATACCGCTCGTCGGTGAAGATGCCTCGACGATCCTTGTCTTCGCTCTTCCTCCGGGGGCATTTGCAAGCCTTGGAGCCATTATCGCCCTGATGAACGCCCTCGAAAAGAAAAAAGGAGCTGCAGCATGACCGAATATCTGCTCATTATCGTCAGCGCGGTATTTGTCAACAACGTCGTATTCGCGCGCTTTCTCGGCATCTGTCCCTATCTGGGCGTTTCGAAAAAACTCGATACCGCTCTCGGTATGGGTTTTGCCGTCACCTTCGTCATGACCATATCGACCGCCATCACCTATGTGCTCTACTACGGCATACTCGTACCCTACAAAATCGAGTTCATGCAGACCGTCATGTACATCCTCGTCATCGCGTCACTGGTGCAGCTCGTCGAAATTGTCCTGAAAAAGGTCAGCAAATCGCTCTACAGCGCGCTTGGCATCTATCTGCCGCTCATCACCACCAACTGTGCCATTCTCGGAGTCGCGCTGCTTGCCATCCAGGAGAAATACTCCCTGCTCCTTTCGGTGCTCTTCGCATTCTTTTCGGCCGTCGGCTTCATTCTGGCCATCGTCATATTCGCGGGTATACGCGAACGGCTTGAAGATGCCGATATTCCGAAGCCGTTCAAAAACGTGCCGATCGGCCTCATATCCGCAGCAATCCTCTCACTTGCCTTCATGGGTTTTTCAGGTCTCGTGAAATAAGCCACCACGGCAAAATGTTTTTCTGAGCCGCCTCCAATGATCATGAGGCGGCTTTGCCTTTACGGTTACGCTTCAACAAATATACCATCACGATGTTTGCATACTCCTTCCTGCAGTTTCGACGGATAATACCTCCCTTCCTCCTGCTTGCCTGTCTCTTCCCGCTTTTCTCCTGTGTCACTCCGGAGAAAAATCCACGCATGTACGAACAGGAAAAGGTACTGATGGGCACCGTCATGAAAATAAAAGCCGAAACTGCGGATCCCGATGAAGTAAAAACCCGTGAAGCGTTCAACGCGGCATTCCGTAAAATATCCGAACTGGAGTCCGATCTGAGCGAATGGCGGGAAACAAGTCCGGTTTCAGAAGTCGCCAGGGAAGCCGGAGTGAAACAAGTAACCGTACCTGTTCCGGTTGTTGCCGTTACCCTGACCTCTCTCGATATAGCCCGGATCACTGAAGGCGCTTTCGACGTCACCTTTCTGCCGCTCGGAAAGCTCTGGAACGTTAAAAGCAGGAAAATTCCCCCTTCCGCCGACAGCATCGCCACAGCGATGGCGAAGGTCGATTACCGGCAAATCGAACTCGATACGCTCAGGCGCACCCTCTTTCTGAAAAAAGCAGGCATGAAAATCGGTTTCGGCGGCATCGCAAAGGGCTATGCCGCAAAGCAGGCCGGAGAGGTGCTGCGCAGGCACGGCATCACGAACTTCATCATCAATGCCGGAGGCGATCTCTATCTCAGCGGCCGAAAAAAAGAGGGATTGTGGACTTCGGGAATAAAAAACCCTGACAAAAAGGAGGAGATGCCGGTTGTAGCGTTCAGGGTGAAAAAACCGTGCGGTATTGCCACAAGCGGGGACTATGAAAACTATTTCACCTGGAAGGGAAAACGGTACCATCACATCATCGATCCGAAAACCGGCTACCCTGCCGAAGGATTGAAAAGCGCAACGGTATTTTCCGACGATCCGGCAAAAGCCGATGCTTATGCGACAGCCTTTTTCATAATGGGCGGCAAAAAGGCCCTGCAGGTGATCCGGCAGGACCCTTCGGCGGCTTTTATCCTGATAGACAGGGAGAACAGGGTCCTCCGCAGCCCGAATCTGGCGAATTACATCGAAGAATTCACCGCTCAGGAAAGCTTCTGACGTTTTTCGCGATAGAGGTTGATCAGGGCGTTGGTCGAACCGTCATGCGCGCTCACCTCACCATCTCCCTGCAGTTCGGGAAGAATCGCTTTGGCAAGCTGTTTGCCGAGCTCGACTCCCCACTGGTCAAATGAATTGATCTGCCAGATAACGCCCTGAACGAAAACCTTGTGTTCGTAAAGCGCGATAAGGCTGCCAAGCGAGAACGGGTTCAGTTCATCGAAAACCAGCATATTTGTAGGGCGGTTTCCGGGAAACACCTTGTGGGGCTCCAGCATCGCTATGGTATCGGCATCGAAACCCGCTGTTTCAAGCTCTTCGCGTGCCTCTTCCCCGGTTTTGCCCCTCATCAGCGCCTCTGTCTGGGCAAAACAGTTCGCGATGAGCATATCATGATGCTCCCCCAGCGGGTTCTGGCTCTTCAGCGGCACGATAAAGTCAGCGGGAATGAAACCGGGGCCCTGATGCAGAAGCTGGAAAAAAGCGTGCTGGGAATTGGTACCGGGTTCGCCCCAGATGACCGGCCCTGTAGCATATGCGACACTCATTCCTTCGCAGTCAACCCGTTTGCCGTTGCTTTCCATATCGAGCTGCTGGAGATAGGCGGGAAAACGATGCAGATACTGATCGTAAGGAATAACCGCGTGAGAACCCGCATTGAAAAAGTTGTTGTACCAGATGCCAAGAAGGGCCATGATGACCGGAGCATTCTCTTCGAGCGGTGCGGAGAGAAAATGTTCATCCATGGCATGAGCACCCGCGAGCAGCTCCGAAAAACGCTCGAAACCAAGATAGAGGGCAATGGAGAGCCCGATGGATGACCATAGCGAATATCTACCCCCGACCCAGTCCCAGAACCTGAACATGCTCGACTCGTCTATACCGAACTCCACGACCTTCGCCCTGTTTGTGGACACGGCAGCAAAATGTTTTGCAATATGCCCTTCGTCGCCGGCAAAGGAGAGAAACCACGCACGGGCGCTCAGGGCATTGGTCAGGGTCTCCTGCGTCGTAAAGGTTTTTGATGCGATAATGAACAGGGTTGTTTCAGGATCGACCTTTTTCAGCGTCTCGCTGATATGCGTCCCGTCGATATTTGAAACGAAATGAACCGCTATCTTTCCATGCGCGAATGGCTTGAGCGCTTCGGTAACCATATAGGGACCAAGATCGGAACCTCCTATGCCGATATTGACCACGTCGGTTATCTCTTTTCCCGTAAATCCTTTCCAGCTGCCCGAAATAACCCTTTCCGAGAACGCTTTCATCTGTTGCAGCACGTCGGCAACCTCCGCAGAAACGTCGAGACCCTCCACGACAAGCGTGTAACCCGACGGCCTGCGTAAAGCGGTATGCAGCACGGCCCTGTTTTCGGTAAGATTGATCGGCTCGCCCTCGAACATCCGGCGCCGTTTTTCTTCAAGTCCCGCCGTCCGGGCAAGTTCACAGAGATAGTCCATCGTACGGGAGGTAATGCGGTTCTTGGAATAATCAAGAAGCATGCCGCCATGCCTCAGCGAAAAACGCTCAAACCTCGATCGATCGTCCTGAAATAACGAACGCATTGACACGTTCGCCATCTCGTCTCTGTGAAGCTGCAGGGCGCTCCAGGCAGCGCTTTTCGAAATATCCATATCAGTTTATGTACCGGTTTAATTGATGAAATCAGAAGGGAGTATAACGCAGTGTAAGAGAAAAGCCTGAAGAATCGGTTTGCACGTTAACGATTTCGGCATACCTTCGGATAATATAAACACCTCTGCCCGATGTTTTCAGCAAGAGATGCGGACTGGTAGGATCCGGAAGGTCATCTGGCCGAAAGCCCGCTCCGCAATCCCTTACAGTTACCTCGAGGCTTTTTCCCGCTGATGCAGGCCGGAACAGAACGATTACCGGCAACTCCCCGCTGTCACGATTTCCATGCATGACGGCATTGACGAACGCCTCTTTCAGCGTGAGTTCGAGCGTACCGAGAAACCCTGAACTGTATCCCTGGGCCTCGCCGAACGCCATCATCGAGCGGCGAAGCAACCCATACCCGGCAACCCTGCTTTTCAATATGACCGTACAGTTTCTCATAGTGCGCAAGACAAGTAATTGGCAGCGAATGTACCAGCGAATTTACCAATACGAGCTCATCTTCACAACCCGGCACAGAAAGAGTATCGACTTAAATTATTAAGCCTTCAGCCTTATTACATTAAATAATTACTACCTATTTGTATTTTTGTATTATAATTTTATATTTAAACAGAAATTCAAGAAAGAATTTTACATGAATAAGAAACCTTGCTTTTTTAAACAGTAAACCTCGATCAGTATGAAACATCTTAAACTGAAGCCAGGAATGCTCCTTGCAGGCGCTCTTCTCGGTGCCGCGGCGTTCAGTCCTCCGCTTTTTGCTGCCGAACCATCGGCAGATGCCATCAACGCCTATGCGATTGACAACTTCTTCCTCATGATTTCCGCGGTACTCGTCCTGTTCATGCAGGCAGGATTCGCGCTGGTGGAAACAGGCCTCAATGCAGCAAAAAATGCGGTCAACATTCTGTTCAAGAATCTCATTGACATGGTCATCGGAGGCATTCTTTTCTATTTCATCGGATACGGCCTGATGTATCCCGGCGAAATGTTCGCAGGCGGCTGGTTCGGATTTGCAGGTCCTGGTATCAGCACTGTTTCTCCTGACGTTGCCGGAGGCAACCTCTACCCTGCCGTTGACTTCCTCTTTCAGGTAGCGTTTGCCGCTACGGCAGCGACCATTGTTTCGGGTGCCGTTGCAGGAAGAATGCATTTTAAAGCCTATCTGATCTATTCCGCAGTGATCAGCGGCTTTGTTTATCCGCTGAGCGGCTTCTGGAAATGGGGAGGCGGATGGCTGAACACGCTCGGGTTCCATGATTTTGCCGGTTCACTCCTCGTTCACGCACTTGGAGGATTCGCAGGTCTTGCCGGAGCGATCGTGCTCGGCCCTCGTATCGGACGCTTCAACGCCGACGGTTCTCCGAACGCCATGCCCGGCCACAACCTTGCGCTCAGCACGCTCGGCGTCTTCATCCTCCTGATCGGATGGTACGGGTTCAACCCGGGCAGTCAGCTTGCCATAGTGGGAGCCGACAACACCAATGCCGTCATGATGATTGCAACCAACACCACCCTCGCTGCATGTGCAGGTTGCTGTGTCGCCATGATTTTCGCATGGATTCTGTTCAAAAAACCCGATCTTACCATGGCCCTCAACGGCATGCTGGCCGGTCTGGTTGCCATCACGGCGAACTGCGATGCCGTTACCTATGACGAATCTCTGGTAATCGGCGCTGTCGGCGGCGTGCTGGTCGTACTCGGTATCAAACTGCTCGACAAGCTGCAGATCGACGACCCGGTAGGCGCATGGCCCGTTCACGGTCTGAACGGTATCTGGGGAGGGATCGCCGCATGGATATTCGGCGGCAAACCCATGGTGGCGCAGCTCATCGGTTCAACGGTCATTCCGCTCTGGGGATTTGGAACCATGCTTGTGCTTTTCCTTATACTGAAAGCGTTCGGCATACTTCGGGTCAACAAAGAGGACGAGATGAAAGGCCTGGATATTGCCGAGCACGAAGAAGAAGCCTACTATGGATTTGAAATCTTTACAACACAGTAACGTTAAAACCGGAGCTTACGCATGAAATATATTGTCGCAATGATTCAGCCCTACAAACTTCCCGACGTAAAGGCTGCGCTCGCGGAAGTAGGGGTAAGAAAGATGACGGTGACCAATGCCCTCGGGTGCGGCGCCCAGGGAGGGTACACTGAAGTTTATCGCGGTGTTCCGAGTGAGGTCAACCTTCTCAAGAAGGTGAAGATAGAGATCGGCGTCAATGACGAGTTCGCAGACAAAACAGTCAAGGCTATCGTCAAGGGGGCTAAAACGGGAGAGATCGGCGACGGGAAGATCTTCGTCTTCGATCTGCCGCAGTGCATCCGCATCAGAACCGAAGAAACCGGACATGATGCCATAGGCTGAAGTTATTTTTTTCACGCAACAACAACCAGCGGGCGTCTCTCGGAAAAATGCACGAGAGACGCCTGAAACAACACCACAACAACAGAAACAGGAGTACACAGCATGAAGAAATACGTAAAAATCGCATCACTTGCCATAGCCCTTTTCGCAGGACTCGGCAGCACCGCACAGGCTGAAGGGTTCAAGATCGGTGCCGACGTGGTCAGCAGTTATGTGTTCAGAGGTAGCGAATTCGGAAACTCTGCAGCTATTCAGCCAAACCTTTCATATACCTTCCCGGGAATGGGTATAGTGGTTGGCGCATGGGGTTCCTATGCCATTGCAGAAGACGACGGAGACCGTTACAAGGAGATCGATCTCTATGTCACCGTCCCGGTAGGCCCGTTCAGCTTCACCCTGACCGACTACCATTACCCGGATACTGGCGACACCTTTGATTTCAGCGATGACGGCCCGAACATAGTAGAAGCCAGCATCGGGTACTCATATGAAAACCTGAACCTGCTTGTTGCCATGAATATCGCCGGTTTGGATACCGACAATGCAAAATACTGTGAAGCAAGCTACAAGTTCTACGACAAGGACGGCTTTGCAGCAAAAGGCGTTATCGGAGCTGGCGATGAAGATTTCTATGGCGATTTCGAAGGCGACAACTTTGCGCTCGTCAACACCGGTATCTCTGTCTCCAAAGACCGCTATACCGCATCGTACATCTACAATCCCGATACCGAGAAGTCGCACCTCGTCTTCATGGCATCGTTCTGAGTTTTTCAACTGTTCTTTTCTCCGTGTGTGTTCAACAAAAAAGGAGCCCGAAACGGCTCCTTTTTTGTTCTCTATACCTGACCATGCCCATTCGCCTCAAACAGCTTTCTCGTAGATCACATACTCCTTGTAGGGTCTTCCTCCAATCACCTTCGCCAGCTTGCTCATCGCCTCGTTGGCCTTCAGCACCCAGCTCATTTCACTGGCGAACACCCCGTGCCTGCCGCCGTAATCGGCGATATGGGTGTTGAGAATGCTGTCTATACCCTTGTTGCGATATTCAGGAAGCACCCCCATCGTAATGGTCCTCACCATGGTGATCTTCCGGGTGTACCAGAGATATTTCAGGAAACCGAAAGGAGAAAAAGGATTGCCGTTGACATGCTTCAGCGCCTGATTGATGTCGGGGAGCGAAAGCGAAAAACCGATAGTCCGCTTGTCGCGGTCTTCGACAAAGTAAATATAATGCGGATTGGCGATAGGCTTGAGGCTCTTTGCCATAAAATCGAACTCCTTGTCGGTCATCGGCACGAACCCCCAGTTCTTCTCCCACGCCTTGTTGTAGATATCCCGGACCAGTTCGATCTCCCGGTCGAAATCCTTCATGTTCATGATCCGGACAGACAGGCCCTCCCGTTTCATAACGTGTGCAGCGATCTTTCTCAGCCGTGCGATATCGATGATGCTCTGATCGATATACCAGGCAAGCAGTTCCTGACCGATAACGTGACCCGATTTTTTAACCAGGTCGTTGTAATAAGGCGGATTGTAAAGCATGAGAAAAACCGGCGAACTGTCGAACCCTCTGGTGAGCATACCGCACTGATCGTTCATCGAAGGGCTGACCGGGCCGCGCATGGTATCGAGCCCCTTCTTTTTCAACCATCCGGCAGCTGCATTGAACAGCGCATCGGCAATCTGCTGATCGTTGAAACACTCGAAAAAACCCCAAAACCCGACTCGATCCTGATGCACTTCATTGTGCCTGCGATTCTCGACCGCAGCTATCGTTCCGGAAAGCTTCCCGTCTTTCCATGCGGTGAACATGGCAAGGTCGGCATGATCGTAGAGCGGAAAAACCTCTTTATCGAGGGTTTTCATGTAATCGGCAATGACCGGCGGAACCCAATATTTGTTGAGTTCCGTATCGTTCCGATAAACCTGCCAGGCAAAGGTTATGAACTGCCGGCGTTCTTTTTTGGTGGTAACCTCCCTGATTTCTATAGTCATGTTGAGCAGCGAAACCGGTTAAAGAAAAAAGTCCCCCATTCAAAAGGGGGACAGAAGTTTCCGATAAAATCAATCAGGAGAAAAAACCTTATTTAAAAGCTTCTCCCGGCGCCACGCCAACGGCTTTCAGTATCTTTGCCAGAGGACAGAAGCCGGTAAACGCTGCCTGAAAAAGGTTGAGCCCTACAAAACCGGTAAACCACAACCAGTTCTGATTATGATAGACCGAGAGAAGCACACTGAGGAGTATAAAGCATCCCGCGAAAGCGAAGACAAGACGATCGATATTCATAGGTATATTATATTGTTTATTATGATGTTAAACTGCATTTGAAACCAGTTTTCCGATAACATCAGCCCCCTGACGGAGCATCCGTTCAGTCTCCTCCCAGGAGATACATTCATCCGTTATGGAAACGCCATACCTGAGCTTTTCAGGATCTTCAGGAAAGGGCTGGTTTCCCGCACAGAGATTGCTCTCGATCATAACCCCGGCTATACTCCTGTTGCCGCCGGTTTTCTGTTCGAGAATATCTTCCCAGACTTTAAGCTGCTGAGCGTGTTTCTTGCCTGAATTGGCATGACTGCAATCCACCAGAAGAGACTGGGTAAGCCCCGCTTTCTCAAGCAGTTGTTCCGCAGCAGCAATACTTTGTGCATCATAATTCGGCGTCATTCCGCCTCTGAGCACGAGATGACCATAAGGATTTCCTTTCGTGGTAATGACACTGCTGTGACCCTCACGATCGATTCCCAGAAAACTGTGCGGATGCATTGCCGAACGAATCGCATCGACAGCAACATTGATACGTCCGTCGGTCGAATTTTTAAACCCGACAGGCATTGAAAGACCGCTTGCCATCTGACGGTGCGTCTGTGATTCTATGGTTCTGGCGCCTATAGCTGCCCAGCTGACCACATCGGCAACATACTGAGGCGTAATGGGATCGAGAAACTCCGTCGCCGCGGGCAGACCAAGCGCATTGATATCGATCAGCAGCTTGCGGGCATAATAGAGACCATGTTCTATATCGTATGAATCATCGAGATGAGGATCGTTGATAAATCCTTTCCACCCCACCGTTGTCCTCGGCTTTTCAAAATAGACCCGCATCAGGATACAAAGCTCGCTCTTGAGCTCACTCCTCATTCCTGAAAGCTTTTCTGCATAAACAAGAGCGGCATCCACATTATGGATCGAGCAGGGGCCGACGATTACAAGCAGGCGATTGTCTGTGCCGTTCAATATATTCTCTACTTCACGACGACCGGAGCTGACGGTTGATGCAATACGATCATTAACCGGCAATTTATCCTTGAGCGCCCCTGGAGAAGAGAGGCGCTTGATGCGTGAAACTCTCAAGTCATGTAACTGTTCCATCCGTAATACTGCAAAAAATCTTTTTTTAGTAATTTATAGCTTTGGAAGATAAAAAAAACCCGAATATATAATTGGTAAATACCCCAATAAATTCCTTTGGTATTTGTCATCCGACCAAAGCTGCGGATATGACAAGCCTCTCTGAATGTGTAAACGTGTCCACCCGCAATTTCCGGCACCGCTTTTACCTGTAAAAAAACATATATTGATCAAACGAAAAGGCATCGGCTGAAACTGTTCTAACACAGCAGATAAAGCTGCCTTACAGAGTTCCGTGAATCCCAATCAGAAATGCAACATGAAAGTACTGATCACTGACGGCGTCGATCCGCAATGCGCTGAAATTCTTGCAAGAAACGGTTTTGAGGTTACCGAAAAGCCTAAAATCAGCAAGGAAGAACTCAAAGAGATCATTGGCGAGTTCGACAAACTAATCGTCAGAAGTGCCACCAAAGTCACATCGGAAATCATCGAATGCGGCAAAAACCTGAAACTGATCGGCAGAGCCGGCGCCGGAGTCGATAATATCGATATCGAAGCGGCAACCAGGCACGGAATCATCGTCATGAACACTCCGGGAGGCAATACCGTCTCGGCTGCCGAACATGCATGCGGCATGCTCATGGCTGCGGCACGCATGATTCCCCAGGCAACGGCGGAACTGAAAGCCGGGCTCTGGAACAAGAAAAAATTCACAGGAATCGAGCTGGAAGGAAAAACCATCTCCATCATCGGACTTGGCAAGATCGGACGAGAGGTAGCATCCCGCATGCAGGCGTTCGGCATGAAAACCATCGCCTACGATCCCATGATTCCCGACGAGTATGCCGCACATCTGAATATCGAACTGCTCCCGCTGCATGAGAATTTCAGCCGGGCAGATGTCATCACCATTCACTCCTCTCTGAACGAATCGACACGGAACCTTATTTCCAACGAGACCTTTGCCCTGATGAAAGATGGGGTGATCATCGTCAACTGCGCAAGGGGAGGCATTGTAAACGAAGCTGATCTTGCCGATGCCATTACATCGGGAAAAGTTGCCGCTGCAGCACTTGACGTCTTTGAATCCGAACCGGTCAATCCGGATAACCCCCTGCTAAAACTGGAACGGGTTATCGTCACACCGCACATTGCCGCATCAACCAACGAAGCCCAGCAGAAAGTCGCCGTTCAGATTGCCGAACAGATTGTCGAATGGAAACAGAAAGGCAAACTCGAGGGGGCTGTCAACGCTTCAGCCGTTGAGCTTGCACAGACTCCCGGTGTAAAAGCTTACCTCATGCTTGCCGAAAAGCTTGGATCCACGCTTGCCCAGATCACATCGCTTGAAGCCAATACCTTGACCATAAAAACCTCCGGTGAATATCTCCAGAAGTTCAGTGAAGTCATCGCCGCTGCCGCGCTCAAAGGATTTCTCGATGTCCGCCAGTCAAGCGACACCAATTATATCAATGTATTTACCCTGGCCGAAGAGTTGGGCATCACCCTCGAACAGAAATTCGAAAAAGAAAATCCCGACTATACCAATCTGATCCGCGTGGAACTTGAAAACGGTACAAAAAAACGGATGATAGGCGGTACCGTGTTCGGCGACAAAGCCATAAGGATCGTCATGATTGATCAGTTTCTTGTAGAGTTCAAACCTGAAGGCAACATCATCATCTACAACAACATCGACAAACCCGGCGTCATTGCCAATGTAACCCAGCATCTGCTGCAGCACAACCTCAACGTCGCTTATGTCGCACTCTCCCGGGACGAGGAGAAGCTGCTTGCCATGACCGCTATCGTTGTTGATGGCAGCGTAAACACTTCGCTGCTCGATGAGATCAAACAGGTTGACGGCGTCTCGGATGCCGCTATCGTCTCCATCTGAAGAAACTGCCGGAAAAAAACAGCAACAAAAAACCTGCCGTGAAAGGCAGGTTTTCTGTTGCTGTCGAAAATCGAACAACTGCTTCTATTTAGCCTCTTTGGCGAAATCGATATTGAGCCATTTATCTTCGAACGAAGCACCGGTGGATTCCATCCCGGCAAGAAAAATCGGCAGAGCCACAATTTTCTGATAATCGCCGATACGAATGGTAAGATCGTCACCCATTTTGAGAATCTTGGGTTCCATACCCATGTTTTCCATAAACGGCAACCTTACGCGAACCTTGTAATGACCTTCCGACACCTTCGTGATATTTATAGGATCCTCCTTGAAGAAAATGTCAAGGGGGTTCTGGTCGGGATAGACCTTGGCACCAACCTTGCGAAGCATCTCAAGGCCGACAACCTCATTTTCGAACAACGGCACTTCCGCAATCGGAATAGGTGCGAAAGCATCCTGGATCTGCTCGATATACTTCTGCTGAATACCGCGCCATCTCTGGAAATAGGGATCGCTGCTCTGGTCGGGCATAACCCTGTTGATGGTAATGCTGTCAACCGTAATACCGTAGAGGTTGAGGTAGGTCAATGCACGCATCGACTCCTTGATGACCATCTTCTCAGGATTCATGACAAGGCGTACCGTCGATTTGGAACCGTCGGCAAGCAGTTCGATGATCCCCTCGGTTGAAGAGAACAGATTGTCAACTTTTTCGTACACCTCTTCAGGAGCAACAAAATCATCGATTTTTCTGATTTTTTTCGAAAGAGGTCTGATAACCGGCTTTACCATATATTTCTCGACATTGCGAATGAACTTGATAAACCATCCGAATGTTTCAGGCAGCGAAAGCAGGCGAAGGGTTTCACCGGTAGGAGCGCAGTCAACAACGAGAAGATCGTAGTCTTTCTGCTCTTCGTTATAACGCTTGATGTAGGAGAGCGAAAAAAGCTCTTCCATACCCGGAAGGACTCCCATCTCTTCGGCATAGACGCCTTCAATACCTCGGGAAGCCATCAGATGTGCGAAATGCTCCCTGACAACATCCCAGTTCAGATTGAGATCGCCGAAAACGCTGACTTCCTGAGCCCAGAGATTTTCAGCTACCTTGACAGGAGACGGGCCTAACTGAACATCGAGCGAGTCACCCAGACTGTGTGCCGGATCGGTGGACATAATCAGGGTTTTGTAACCCATGTCCGCAGCTTTCAGTGCCGTGGCTGCTGCAACGGAGGTTTTGCCTACGCCGCCCTTTCCGGTAAAGATGATATTACGCATACGTTTTTTTTATTCTCTTATTGAAGAATTAACAAATCAGTTCCGACCAACCATTGTTCTCCGCAGTTGAGTAACCTGAAAAGGCTTAAGATAATAAAATTATCCTTTAAAGGAACATGGCACAATAACAATTAACACCCTTGAACAGATGAGCCGACCATCAAAAAAACATGCAGCGCTCTCGCAAAGTGTCACCTGGATGTTACCCTGAGCTTCTGGCCTGGCTGCAGTGATTTTTTCCTGCCGATATCGTTCCAGTCAGTAAGATCGCCGACACTCACACCGTAACGATCGGCAATAGAGTAAAGCGAGTCGCCCTTCCTGACCTTGTGATATTTAACCTTTGCAGATGCATGTTTTCTCGAACCGGATTTGTCCGATGAAGAACCGGTAATTTTCAGCTTCTGACCGGGTTTAATGTTCATACTGCCCTTCAGCCCATTGAGATCGGCAATGCTCTCGATGCTCACACCGAACTCCCTGGCAATAGAGGCAACCGTCTCTCCTCGCTCAACCCTGTGCATTTCCGATTTTTCCTTCTTCCGCTCTGCCTTTTTTACCAGGGGAACCTCTTTCTGAACCGGCGGAGGAACTACCACCGAAGGCTCAGCGGGGGCATCATTTCCCGCAAAAACAACCAGCTGCTGACCTGGGGTAACACTTGGATTTTTCAGGTTATTCCAGCGAACGATTTCACTGACTTCACACCGGTAAAAACGCGCGATCATCCCGATATCCTGTCCCTGACGAACATAATGAACTTTCCGAACCTGACCATCTCCGGTTGTCTGACTCACAGGAGATGGAGATGCTGCTTCGAAACTCTGCAACCGTGCAAGAAGCTGCTCCCGTTCCATTACACTTTTCGACTTGTATGCATAAATCTCTTTCTCCCGCCGCTGAAACTGCCCGATATATCTGCGCGGAAGCCTGAGTACGTTCGATGAATAATCGGAACCCGGTATAATCCCGAGTTTGTACTGAGGATTGAGAAACTCGAGATCCTGCCTGGAAACGCCGATAGTCTCGTTAATCTGTTCGAAGGAGAGCATCTTCGATACACGCAGCGTATCGATGTCCTGATAGATATATCCCGGCTCGACAGGATGAATATTGTGCTCCTTGTAATAGTTCATGATGTAGTTCACGGCAATGAATGCAGGAACATACCCCCTTGTCTCTGCAGGAAGATAATCCCAGATAGCCCAGTAATCCTTTACTCCGCCGGCTCGTCTGATCGCCTTGTTCACATTGCCGGGTCCGGAGTTGTAAGCCGCAAGGGCAAGAAACCAGTCCCCATAGATTTTGTACAGGTCACGGAGATGACGACTTGCGGCAAGTGTTGCTTTATAGGGATCATAACGGTCTTCAACAAAGGACGACGATTCGAGCCCGTACATTTTTCCGGTGCCATACATGAACTGCCACAACCCTTTCGCTCCGGCATGAGAGACCGCCGTCGGATTGAGAGCCGACTCGACGATGGCAAGATACTTCATTTCAAGAGGAACGTTATACCGGTCCAGATGCTCTTCAAAAAGAGGAAAATAGACCTTCGTCAAACCAAGAATCTTGGCTGTACTGTTCCGTCTGTCAACAGCATAGACTCTGATAAAGCCTCTGACATGTTCGTTATAAACCAGATTGAAGGGGGTTTTACGATCGAGAGCGGCTATTCGAGCGGCATATACCGAATCAGTGTACTGGGGAACGAAATGGGATGGAAAACCCGGTCTGTCCGGCATTTTCGCTGAAGCGGAAAAATACTCATCCTTGAAATAGGTCGCATACACAAGACTGTCAAGGATTTCAGCTACAGACGATTTTCCGGACTGGAAACCGTCACTTGACCCGGACTCTTTTGCAATTGCGCAGTGAAACGAGTTATGAGCAGACAACAGCACAAATAAAACCGTACATACTCTATATAAAAAACTGATATTCACAGAAAATCCGGTATTAGGGGGGAATTTGACAAAACTCTATCTTTCATTCTCGCACGGCAAATAAGTGTTAACATAAAAACAGTTCCCGATTATTACAATAAATAACGAGGTATTTCTGAACGGCTCAATAGGAAACATCCCACAAAAAAAGACCGTTCGGCTCTGCAGGAACAAGCGGAAAGGTCAATAAACCCTCTTCAAGAAGCATACCGAGATCTTCCGGCAGAGCTCTGCCCTTGCCGACGGCAATCATCACGCCAACCAGATACCGCACCATCGAACGAAGAAACCGGTTTGCACGTATCCGGAAAACAAATGTACCGTCATCCTTTCGCCACACACACTCTTTTATCCGGCAAACCGAATTTTTTTTATCTGCCGGCTCTCTTGACAAAAGGCGAAAGTCATGTTCGCCAACCAGCAAGCCTGCGGCAGCCTGCATGGCACCAATATCAAGAACACCTTTTGAGCAGCCGGTGAACCTGCATCGCAAAGCGGAGGGTTCTTCAAGAAGAAAATACCGGTATTCCCGCTCTTGCGCACTGAACCTCGCATGAAAATCGAGCGGGACAACATGGGGATTTCTTACCCTGACAGTTACCGGAAGCAGCGAATTGAGCGCATAAGCCATTTTCGAAAGCTCCATAGCCGATCCTGTCATGAAATTCACGACCTGAAAACGCGCATGTACCCCTTTATCGGTTCTGCCTGCTGCAGTAAGGGAGATGTTCTCCTGAAGAATCCGGCCGAGCCGAGCTTCAAGTTCACCCTGAAGGGTTTGAATCCCGCCCGGCTGCCTCTGCCATCCATAAAAGTCACTGCCGTCATATTCAACATCGAAGCGTATGTTCTTCATAACAGGGAAATCGCTATCTTTATCCGGTTATTTTTCACGGCACCTCCCGCGTATCGTTCCAATCCGGAATACATCGGGATCAAAACATTACGGAGCCTCTTTTTAATAATAAGGGATTATACCCGAAATACCACTACCTTGCATACCACCCATCTTGAAACCGTCTTTCATCTTCTCCGGCAGCTCCCTTCCCTGCCTGAAGATCAGGCCTATTATATCCCGCAACTCTGGACAAGCGACCTTCCGGGAATCACCGCAGTAGAGCCTGGCAGATACTATTCCGACATCATCGGTCGCATACTCGAACACCCCCGAACCGATTCTGCAGAAACAGATGAGAAATGCCGATGGAGCGAATCGGCCGTTGTCTATAATCTCTTTGTCAGACTGACCGCAGCATTCGATCATAACCTCGACGGAACGGTCGGAAAAGAGCCTCTGGAATGCGGCTTCAGAGAGACCGGAACCCTTCTCAAGGCAATCGCCCTGCTTCCCTATATAAAGAAACTCGGTGTAAATACAGTTTACCTTCTGCCACTGACAGCCATAGGCGAAGGAAACAGAAAAGGCAATCTCGGGTCACCGTATGCCGTCAAAGACCCCTTTGCAATCGATCCCATGCTTGATGAACCGGCACTCGCTCTTGCCCCGGATTTTCTTCTCAAAGCGTTTGTGGAAGCTGCGCATATTCTCGGAATCCGGGTCGTATTCGAATTCGTCTTCAGAACCGCTGCAATAGACAGCAGTTGGGTTACAACACACCCTTCATGGTTTTACTGGCTTTCCGGAACCACGGGCGACAACCGGTTCGGCCCTCCGTTCTTCGATCAGGAAACCCTGAATACCATCTATGAAAAAATAGACCGGCACGATCTCCAAAACCTTCCGGCGCCATCCCGGGAGTATACCGGCATGTTCGTGCCTCCTCCAGCCTCCCTGGAAGAACATGACGGCAGCATCGAAGGTATCGGAAAAAACGGAGAGCCCTGCCATGTAGCAAGCGCATTTTCAGACTGGCCCCCTGACGACCGACAGCCGGCATGGACCGATGTCACCTATCTGAAAATGCACGATCATCCGAAGTTCAACTACATTGCATACAACACCATCAGGATGTACGACGCAGCCCTTGACGACCCGGATACCTTCAACAGGGAGCTCTGGGATACCATATTGTCGATCATTCCCTGGTATCAGGAGAATTACGGCATAGACGGGGCCATGATCGATATGGGCCATGCGCTTCCGGGCGAGCTCAAACGAATGATTGTGGCATCCGCACGAAAAAACCG
The DNA here is from genome assembly GCA_020721225.1 of Pelodictyon luteolum. Lineage (GTDB taxonomy): Bacteria > Bacteroidota > Chlorobiia > Chlorobiales > Chlorobiaceae > Chlorobium > Chlorobium luteolum_C. The sequence goes on from DYNE01000011.1 coordinate 24,115, forward strand.
CCCGGACTTTGCCTTCTGGGATGAAAACTTCGACCCGACGCCCGCAGTTCGGGATGAAGGGTTCGATGCGGTATTCGGCTCGCTCCCTTTCGTTATCCATGATCCGGTTTTTATCAGGGGACTCCTGAACTATCTCAACAAAACCGGTGTAGCCCTTCCTTTTTTCGGAACCGGAGAAAATCACAACACGCCGAGAGTCTGCCACCGGAACCCCTGCAGCGAAACCGGACGGAATCATGCGATGTTCATTTTCACCCTAAGCGCCATACTGCCTACAATACCCTTTCTTCACTCGGGCATGGAGATCTGTGAGTGGCATCCCGTGAATCTCGGTCTCAATTTCGACGAAAACGACCGATCAAGATTCCCTGCCGAAACACTGCCGCTCTTCAGCGCCTTCAGCTACGACTGGGAAACGACAAACCGTGTCGAACCGCTCATCCGATATATCAGAACGATTCTCTCCATCAGAGAAACGTATACGGAACTTATACGGTGCGGTGAAAAAGGCTCCATTGTCCTTCCCTACGTCACAGAACCGGAGCTGCTTGCCGTATTGCGGAAAAACGGAACCCGATCCCTGCTCTTTATCGGCAACAGCAACGGCGAAACATCCAGAAGCGGTGTCATCGAGTTTGCGTTCCCTGAAGGCACACTTTTCGACCTGATCGAGGAACGGAACCATGAGGTATTCGACCATAAACTCTCCATTTGCTGCCAGCCCGGCCAGAGCATGCTTTTTGAACTGCCAAAACAGAATTAAATCCTGAAATCATTATCTTCACTTTTTCCCTTAACCCTGAAACACACATACCATTATGTCCATTCTCGTGGTCGGCTCCCTTGCATTTGATGATATTGAAACGCCCTTCGGCAGTTCCCCAGATACCCTTGGCGGATCATCCACCTATATTGCCCTTTCGGCAAGCTACTTCACCAGCGACATCAATATGGTAGGGGTGGTTGGTTCCGACTTCACCGACGAGCACTTCAGGCTTCTCCACTCGAGAAACATCAACACCAATGGCATACAGAAAGTAGAGGACGGCAAAACCTTCCGCTGGGCCGGCCGCTACCACTACGATATGAACACCCGCGACACCCTCGATACCCAGCTCAACGTTTTCGCCGATTTCGATCCCCAGGTTCCCGAGCAGTACCGTTCATCGGAGATTGTCTGCCTCGGTAACATCGACCCCGAACTTCAGATCAAGGTGCTCGACCAGATAACCGCACCGAAAATGGTGATCTGCGACACCATGAACTTCTGGATCGAGGGAAAACCCGAAGAGCTGAAAAAAACACTTGAACGCGTCGACATCTTCATCATCAACGACAGCGAAGCCCGTATTCTGAGCGGCGATCCCAACCTTGTGAAATCGGCCAGAATCATTCGTGCAATGGGACCGAAAATCCTGATCATCAAAAAAGGAGAACACGGCGCGCTGCTCTTTACCGACAACGGCATTTTTGCTGCCCCGGCATATCCTCTGGAATCCATCTACGATCCGACCGGAGCAGGCGACACCTTTGCCGGAGGCTTTATCGGCCACCTGACCCGCTGCGGAACCATCACCGATCTGGAGCTGCGCAAAGGCGTGCTATACGGAAGCGCAATGGCAAGTTTCTGTGTTGAAAAATTCGGTACCGAAAAACTTACCGGACTCGACCTTCTGGAAATCGAGGATCGTTATCAGAGTTTTCTTGACCTTTCGAGAATTGACGGGTAGGGAGCAGTTGGTTGGAGGAGATCAGGAGTATCGTTCGCGGAGCGAACGGGAGTATGCTCGCTGTCGCATCGCGGAGTATAGCTCGCTTCGCTTTGCTGGAGTATCGCTTCGCGGGAGAAGATTGGGGAATTGGTTCCTGGTTCTGAGTTCTGAGTTCTGAGTGGAGATCGGAAGAACGTGCTGAGTGTTACGGGTTGGGTTGAAGAGGCTGGAGTTGAAAAAAACATAATTTTATGCCGCGCGGCGCGCTATACTCCCATTCGCGGAGCGAATGATACTCCCGGGCGTACCCGATCGATACTCCTTTTTCACTGGTTAATGGGAAATAATTTCAGGATGGTCGCGGGCAATATCATTGCATATCTGTATTGGAAATGGAATAACAGCCTCCGGAAAAGCGATAAAAACAGCGAGCGGCATGCCTGTATGCCATCCTGCAGAACAAAACAGCCGAAACACCTATGGAACAGTTCACCGTTCTCGATTATGCGTTCATTGCCGGCTACCTGATTCTGACGCTGGTAATCGGCCTGCTGTTTTCATCGCGAGCCTCTGAAAATGTCGGAGAGTTCTTTCTTTCCGGTCGCAAACTGCCCTGGTGGCTTGCCGGAACAGGAATGGTTGCGACTACCTTTGCCGCCGACACCCCGCTTGCCGTGGCGGGATTCGTCGCAAAAAACGGCATCGCCGGCAACTGGGTCTGGTGGACCTTCGTCTCAGGAGGCATGCTGACGGTCTTTTTCTTCGCGCGCCTCTGGCGGCGCGCCAATATCCTGACCGACCTTGAATTTATCGAATTGCGGTACAGCGGAAAAGCCGCCGCCTTTCTTCGTGGATTCAAATCCGTTTATTTCGGACTCTTCATCAATGCCGTCATCATCGGCTGGGTCAACCTGGCCATGTTCAAGATCATAAGGATCATGATGCCGGAACTGAACCCTGAACTCACCATTATCGCTCTTGTCATCCTGACCACCGTATATTCCGGACTTTCCGGCCTTTGGGGAGTCTCCGTAACCGATGCCGTTCAGTTCGTCATCGCCATGGCAGGATGCATCATTCTTTCGGTACTCGCCATGCAGCATCCATCCGTCGCTGCTGCCGGCGGACTCAGGCATGCGCTTCCCCCATGGATGTTCGACTTTTTCCCGGCTATATCCTCAACGCCGTCATCCGCTGACAGACCGGGGGCATTTGCCCTGCCGTTCGCATCGTTTGCCGCCATGGCTTTTGTCCAGTGGTGGGCATCCTGGTATCCGGGGGCGGAACCGGGCGGCGGCGGCTACATTGCCCAGCGCATGATGAGCGCCAAAGACGAAAAGCATTCGCTCCTTGCCACACTCTGGTTCACCATTGCCCATTACGCCGTAAGACCCTGGCCATGGATCATTGTCGGCCTCGTAAGCCTCGTCATGTTCCCCGACCTGCCGGATGCCGAAAAGGAGGACGGGTTTGTCCACGTCATGAGGGCCATTCTTCCGCCCGGCCTGAAAGGACTGCTCGTTGCAGCTTTTCTTGCCGCCTATATGTCAACCCTTGCCACGCACCTGAACTGGGGTACAAGCTACCTCATCAACGACTTCTACAAACGCTTCATCAAGCCTGAAGCCGATGCGAAACACTACGTCATGGCATCGAAATTCGTAACGCTGCTGACCGCACTCTTTGCGCTCTACATCACCTTCTTTGTACTTGAAACCATAACCGGAGCATGGGAATTCATCATCCAGTGCGGAGCAGGAACCGGATTCGTGCTCATCATGCGCTGGTTCTGGTGGCGCCTGAACGCCTGGAGCGAAATAACCTCCATGGTTGCGCCTTTCGTAGCATACAGCTGGCTGCACTTCATGACCGGCATCACCTTTCCGGATTCGATTTTCATTATCGTCCTCTTCACCATCACAGCAACGCTTCTTGTCACCTTTCTCACGCCTCCGACCGAAGAGGAAACCCTCCGATCGTTCTACCGTACCACGAGAGTCGGCGGGATATTCTGGAAAAAAATCTCCGACGCCATGCCCGAAGTGGAATCGGACAAAGGATTCGCAAGGCTTTTCGCCGACTGGTTTCTTGGAATCGTTCTGGTGTACTCGGCGCTCTTCGGTACCGGTAAACTTATCTTCGGAGAACCGGGAGCAGCGGCAATCTATTTCATAGCGGCAGCCGTTTCCGGCTGGCTTATTTACAGCGACCTGAACCGGAGAGGCTGGAACAACCTCCAGTGACATATCCATGAAAACACCCGTACTCATTCTCGCCTCACAATCGCCAAGGCGCAAGGAGCTGCTCTCGCTGCTTGGCATGCGCTTCCGTACCCTGCCTGTCGATACGGACGAGACGTTCGATCCATTGAAAACCATTGAAGAAAATGTCAAGGCAATCGCCATGCAGAAAGCCGAAGCAGCCTGGAACATGCTGCACGAACCGCGTGAAAACGTTATGGTGATCGGTGCCGATACCGTCGTAGCTCTCGGCTCTTCGACGCTCGGCAAGCCCGGGAGCTACGAGGAGGCTCTGCTCATGCTGAAAAAGCTGCAGAACACAACGCACAAGGTGCATACCGGCTTTGCCCTGCTCACTTCAGGATATTCTTACAGCGAATGCGCAACAACCGCCGTGGAATTCGAACCGATGAGCGAGCATGATATCAAACGGTACCTCGACCAGGTCAAGCCGTTCGACAAAGCCGGCTCATACGGCATACAGGATCCGCTCATGGCCTGCCATGTCCGGCGTATAGATGGATGCTACTACAATGTTGTCGGGCTTCCTGTTTCAAGACTCTGTCTTGCATTGAAACGCTACTTTCCGGAAATCTGAACCAGGGCCTGTCATGACATCGGACAAACGACAAAAACCGGTACTGGTAATACTCGGGCCAACAGCTTCAGGAAAGTCCGCTCTGGCGATGAACATCGCCGGATATCTCGATGCGGAAATCATCTCCGCCGACTCCCGGCAAATCTACAGGGAGCTCACTATCGGCACGGCAAAACCTTCCGAAGTTGACCTCCGCATGGTACGGCACCATTTCATCAACGAAAAAACGACAGGTGAGCCATTTACTGCCGGTGATTTCGCTGAAGCTGCCAATGCAAGAATTCTCGATATTCATAACCGAAAAAAATATGCCATTGTTGCCGGAGGCTCAACCCTTTATCTTGAAGGCCTGATTAAAGGTTTTGGCGATCTTCCTCCCGGCGATCAGGAAATACGCAGCAGGCTGACCGCAGAACTCGCACTCACCGGCGGCGAAAAGCTGTTTGAACGGCTCAGAAGACTGGACCCCATACAGGCGGCGACGCTCGATCCCACAAAAACCCGGCGATTGATCAGAAGTCTTGAAATCATGGAAATAACCGGAAAAACCGTTACCAGCCTTCAGGAATACCGCCGGACTCCTGCGTTCGACTACCGGATTGTCGGATTGTCGATGCCTCGCCCGATCCTCTATGAACGAATCAATACAAGAGTTGACAGAATGATCACATCAGGACTTGTCGAAGAAGCTGAATATTTATATAAAAATTATTATTCTCTTCTGAGAACGGAAAGAAACAGCGCACTCAAAACTGTGGGGTATCAGGAGCTTTTCGACTTTTTCGAGAATAAAACCGACTTTGATCGTGCAGTTACGCTCATTAAACAGCATACCCGCAATTATGCAAAACGGCAGTTGACTTTTTTTAAAAATAGGCTTAATGTTACGTGGGTGGACGCTTTCGAAGAACATGCCACTCCGGATCTCCTGAGAGCCGCATGTTGCAGAGAGCTTGCCGCATCATGAATACATGTATACCGGTTACCTTGATAGAGCTGTAACATTCCTTTTCCGGCTGAACCCGACAGAATGGAGGCAGGCAACGCTGCCCCATTGATCGATGAAGGCAGCAGAGAATCCTGCTCTGCAAAGACCTAAACAGAAGTACTGCCATGAAAAACTCGGTATCGTCCCGCAAGGAGCTGACCATTCTGAAACTCGAAGAAGAAGTCTTCGATTTCCGTCACTCCGCATGTTTCCGCCAAACAATCGAAACCCTGCTACTACAGGAAAACAGCAGAAATCTCATTATCGATTTTTCGCAGGTCAAGGCCATCGACTCGAGTGGAATCAGTTCGATGCTCATTGCCCACCAGCTCTCGAACCAATGTCAGGGTCTGGCCATCTTCGTCTCTCTCTGCCAGCAGATCAAAGACCTTCTCAAACTCACCAATCTCGACAAACAGCTCTACATTTTCTCATCCATCAACGAAGTCATGACCCTTGTTGAACCTGCCATGAAAAACAAACGGGCGGGCAGAGGGAAAGCACAGATTCATGTCGATGAAGTTATTGACGACATTTGTGACGAACTTGTTCTCCTCGACGATGAAATCATCACCGTTGACAATCTTGACGCCGAGATAAACGACGATCCTCCCGAAAACGAAGATGAAACAGAGCCGGAAGTCGAAACAAAGCAAAACTGCTCCCAGAAAAAACGTGGAAGACCGAAAAAACAGAAACCAGGAAAAAACAGCAGCGAATAACACCCCTTCCGACCGGCATAAGCTCATGCCCCCAATCTTTCTGACTACACCTTTTGATGCCGCACGACACCGGCAAGAACCTTCTTGTCAATAATCCGAACTCCGGGAGATTACGAAACCTCTCGGCAAACGGCATCGGCTCACCGCCCCGAAAGAATGAATGTTTTTGAATCAGCGAGGAGCCAAAAAAAATGCGCACATGAACAACCGAAACTGAAGGTTCTGCGTTCTCTGCCCTTTTATAAAAATGAACGTTTTTTAACGCTTTGACTGTTAAAAACGAAAGAAATCATTATCGCTGACCGGTTATCTGATTACAGCGTTTTAAGCCGATAAATCAGCTTTTAACATGACAGAAACCTATTTCAGGCAGAAGCTCGGTTCTCTTCTGGAGAGTGCCGGTGTTACCATCGACGGACCCAACCCCTGGGATATAAGGGTACTTGACGACCGGTTCTGCAAAAGAGTCCTCACAGAGGCGCATCTCGGTATCGGAGAGGCCTATATGGACGGATGGTGGGAGTGTGAGGCTCTCGACGAGTTCTTTTACAGGATACTCCGCAAGGGCCTCGATAAAAAGGTCTCTGCCATGCCACGCCTGCTGGGTTCTCTCGTCGGAAAAATCGTAAACCTTCAACATCCGGCAAGGGCATTCATCGTAGGCGAAACCCACTACAACATCGGCAACGATCTCTATCGGGCCATGCTCGACAAACAGATGATCTACAGTTGCGGATACTGGCACAATGCGAGAAACCTCGACGAAGCCCAGGAACAGAAGCTCCGGCTGGTCTTCGACAAACTCAAGCTCAAGCCCGGCATGCACCTGCTGGATATAGGCTGCGGCTGGGGAGGCGCCGCCAGATTTGCCGCCGAAAACTATGGAGTCAGGGTAACCGGCATCACCATCTCCAGTGAACAGGAAAAACTGGCCAGGGAGTACTGCGCCGGCCTCCCTGTAGAGATAAGGCTCATCGATTACCGTTCCCTGAAAGGCACATACGACCGCATCTGCTCGATAGGCATGTTTGAACATGTCGGTCACAAAAACTACCGCGCCTACTTTCAGACTGTACGCAACGCTCTCGCTCCCGACGGCCTCTTTCTCCTGCATACCATCGGAAGCAACCGGACCGGCACCAATACCGACAAATGGACAAGCAAGTACATTTTTCCCAACTCGATGCTCCCGTCCGCCACCCATATCACCAGAGCATCGGAAGGAGTGCTCGTCATGGAAGACTGGCACTCCTTCGGGCACGATTATTCGCTGACCCTTAAAGCATGGAACGACAACATCGAAAAGCATCTGCCGACACTTGCGAGGTCATACGACGAACGGTTTTTCAGAATGTGGCGCTATTATCTGCTCAGCGCGGCCGGATCCTTCAGGGCAAGAAACGTCCAGCTCTGGCAGATTTTATACTCGCAGAACGGCGTTGAAGGGCCGTTTGAAGTCCCCCGACAGAGCCGGATTTTTGCATGAAACAAAAAAAATCCCTGTTGTTTATAAAAGGACAATCGATAAACACCCGTCAGCCATGGAATATCCATTGAACTCCATTCAGACACAGCATCGCAGTGCAACGCTTGACAGCTTTTTCAAAAAGCAGCTTGAACTCATTTTCAATAAAGGAGATATCCATATCAACGGCAACAGGCCATGGGATATTCATGTTCATGACAGCAGATTTTTCCGGCGCGTAATCACGCAGGGAAGTCTTGGTCTTGGCGAGTCATACATGGAAAAATGGTGGGAGTGTGATGATCTTGAGGAGTTCTTTTTCCGCCTGCTCTCGGCAAAATGCGATGAAAAAGTCATTACCCCGGAGTGGGTGATCGGCAGATTGATCGGTAAAACCTGCAATCTCCAGCACCCGTCAAGAGCTTTTCAGGTCGGAGAACATCATTACAATACAGGAAACGACCTGTTTGCATGCATGCTTGACAAACAAATGATCTACAGTTGCGGATACTGGAAAGAAGCGGACAACCTCGATGAAGCACAGGAGAAGAAACTCCGGCTGGTATTTGACAAACTGTGTCTCAGGGAAGGAATGAAGGTTCTCGACATCGGATGCGGCTGGGGGGGAGCTGCCCGATTTGCAGCTGAACAGTATAACGTTTCCGTAACGGCGATAACGGTATCATCCGAACAGGCCGAAGTGGCCCGAGAGCGGTGCGCAGGACTGCCTGTCACTGTTGAGCTGTGCGACTACCGCACACTGCAGGGAGTGTTCGACCGAATATACTCGATTGGCATGTTCGAGCATGTCGGGCACAAAAACTATCGAACCTATTTCGAAGTGATCAGCCGTTGTCTCAAACCTGACGGATTATCACTGCTGCACACTATAGGAGGTAATACGACCACCACCAATGGCGATCCCTGGAGCTGTAAATACATCTTTCCGAACTCCATGCTTCCAAGCGCAAGCCAGATCACCCGGAACTATGAAGGACTCTTCAAGCTCGAAGACTGGCACGTTTTCAGCCACGACTACTCTCTGACACTCAAGGCCTGGCATGAGAACGTCGAAAAACACTGGCAGGCCCTGCAATCACGCTACACTGAAACGTTTCACCGCATGTGGCAATACTACCTTCTCAGCTTCGCGGGAGCTTTCAGGGCACGATCCATCGAGCTCTGGCAAATTCTGCTTTCAAAACAGGGTGTCAGGGGGGAATACCGCGTACCGCGCTGAACGCAATACCGTAAAGCTTTACGGTTCAGGATAGATAAAACGCAAGGGATGCATTCGCTGGAACTCCTGCACCTCTTTGCGACTTGCCTCCACGATAACCTCAAGAGGTACCTGTTCAAGAATCATCTCCCTGAAACGCGGTGTGCCGGCAAGGCGGTCAAAAAAAACAGCGCCATTCTTCAAACCGAGGCTGGACGGGTAGAGCTTTTGCAGAGCGAGGAGCAGTGCCGCCGAAGTGGCAAACGGCGAGAAACGCTCCCTGTCCGAAACCCTCAACTTCAAACCGAAACAGTGCTCATTCCTGAATTTTCCGGACTTCGGAATAAAGGTGACAGAAAAAAACTCCACACCTGGCAGCCGGTATGCCTGAACCTCCTTCAATAGTTGGGCCGAATCGATAAACGGAGCACCGAACTGCTGGAAGGGCGCATCGGTTCCCCGCCCTTCGCTCACCGCCGTGGCTTCGAGCATAACCGTTGCAGGATAGACAAGCGCCGTCTCGATGTTCCTGATATTGGGAGAGGGACTCACAAACGCAAATCCCGGAAGTTCATCTCCGAACAACTCCCTCCGGTATCCCTCCATCTTCACCACCTGAAGATCGAGTCGCTGAAAGCGTTTTTTTTTCAGCCATTGCGCGATTTCACCTACGGTCATCCCGTGAAGAAACGGCACACCAACCGAGCCGACAAACGACTCGAACCCTTCTTCAAGCATGAATCCTGCAGGTGGAAGCGGCGCAACCGGATTCGGACGGTCCAATACCATAAACGGGACACCGGCATCCATACACGCCTCCATAACCAGCTTCATCGTTGAAATATAGGTGTAACAGCGTACACCGACATCCTGAAGATCGAATACCACCAGATCGACGGTTTTCAGAAGAGCGGCAGAGGGTTTTTTTGATGCACCGTATAGAGAATAGACTCGAAGCGTATCGCCGATCACGGCTCCCCCCGCAATTTTTCCGGCTTCGACATTCACGGCAAAACCATGCTCGGGTGCCATAAGAAACGCAAGAAAAATACCGTTCCTCAACAGCATGGCATAATTGCTCTCGCCCCTTGCCGTAACCCCTGCAGCGTTGGTGATCAGGGCAACCCTCTTGCCCTGCAATTCACGACAACCCGATGCATCGAGTACATCGATCCCGCTCCGGTAAGCAGCACCTTCCAGCGGAATTGCCGACAAAACAGAGCAGGCCAGCAACAACACGAAAAATCGCGATAGAAATCTGTTCATAAGCATTTCAGAAAAATCCGGAAATAACCTCTCTTTTACCAGTGGCAAGCCGTATCGACACAATGGAAAGATCGTGCAAAAAACCGTTATGCAATCAGAACCTCACGAGCATATCGAGCACCGCACGTCATAGCAATCCATACTGCAAAACAAAATTACCGATGACAAAAAAAAAGACAGCACTACAAACAAGGTAATGCCGTCCCTATAAAGAAAAAAAATCAGAAATAAAAACTGCTACTCCTATCGGACAATCCCGGTGAGAAGCATGAACGAAATGAGGAATACTCCTAAAAAATCAGCTGCTGCGGCAACCTTGAATTTTGTTCCCTCCTGATACACATTCTGCACCCCCATGATGAGGGAGTAAACCAATACTGAAGAGATAAGATAGAGCATAACGGGGTATTCTTTGGGTTGAGAGTTCTCTATACCTCTTCATCTTCAAAAAACATACCAGAACAAAAAAAAACCTATAAACCCACTTTAATACAAATAAATAACATCAAAACAGATAAAAAAATTGTTACAACTGACACAAAAGGAGGCAATACGTCTCATATTCGGACACGATCAGTACATAATTCATGTTCACGGAACAACCCCGGCGGGACATCGTTTCCGGATTGACGCTATATGAAATGCGTATCCGGCGTTCAGGAATAATTCCAGTTCTATTTCATTAATGCGCTTGTAATCCAGGAGCAAGCGATGAGGAAATGGGAAGATGAGGAGTATCGTTCGCGGGCGAACGGGAGTATGCTCGCTGTCGCATCGCGGAGTATAGCTCGCTTCGCATTGCTGGAGTATCGCTTCGCGGGAGAAGATTGGGGAATTAGTTCCTGGTTCTGAGTTCTGAGTTCTGAGTGGAGATCGGAAGAACGTGCTGAGTGTTACGGGTTGGGTTGAAGAGGCTGGAGTTGAAAAAAAACATAATTTTATGTCGGGCGTACCCGACCGATACTCCGGCGAAGCGATACTTGCATATTTGTATTGGAAATGGAATAAAACAGGTCGCAATCAGCAGTAAAACATGTCCGGAGAGGTGTGGGCACATTTTTTCATGATCGATTTTTTTTGCATGATAACGTAAAAAATGCCATCATCAACAAGCCTCCGGCAACAGCGCTCAACAGACAAAACCACTGATGAGAAACGTTTCGCGAATAATGGCACCAGGAGTGCTTTAGCAATTCAAGCATGATTAAAGCCTTTTTCAGATACCTGTCGATATTCATTCTCTCTGTTGTAACGGTTACGGCGGCCGTGTTCCTCAGCCTTGGATTCGCAGTCTCTTATCCGGCGCAAAAACCGGAAAAAGCCGATGTGATTGTGGTACTTGGCGGAGACGATGGCCTGAGGGTGGAAAAAGGGGCGGAACTTTACAATAACGGATTCGCTCCAAACGTCATTCTTACCGGTATCGATGCGCGATTTTACCGACCCGGACGGCCTAACTGGCGCGAACGCCGCATGAGAGCGCTTGGCGTTCCAAAAAAAGCCATAAAGGTAGATACCGAATCCGAAACCACCTGGGAAGAGGCCGTCAACGCATCGGAAACCCTGCAAAAATTCCGATGGAAAAGCGCCATAGTCGTCAGCGATCCTCCCCATATGCTCAGAATTCACCAGACCTGGAGCAGGGTATTCGAAGGAACATCAAAAAAAATCATTCTTGTCCCAACAGAACCCGACTGGTGGAATACCCTGCTCTGGTGGAAAAACAAGACAAGCTACCGTTTCGTCATCAGCGAAATCAAAAAAAACATCTACTACTACGCGGTCTATCTCTGAAATCCCTGAAGGAATTCTACCTTTCATCGGCAAATGCGAACTCTTGTTCAAGCTGTTTTCCCTGCACGATTCACAGGACTATCATCATAACCTCACCACCGGATATGCCTCAAACAGAAAAGGAAATCTGCAGCTCATGCGGGCTATGCTCGATTCAGGAATGGCCGATGCATGAAAGCCTGCAGAGCTGCGTCTTCAAAAACGGCTGGCTCGGAAATCTCGAACGGCAGCTGTTCGGCCGCGAAAGAAGCCTCGATGACCCTGTTGAGATGCGTTTCGGCATTACCACAGAACGATTTACCGCACGACTGAAAAAAAGGATCCCCGATGCCCAGTGGAGCGGCATCATCACCGCAATGGCGACCAGAGCTTTCGAGCGGAAGCTTGTTGATGGAGTTATCACGCTGCACCGACATCCGGAACAACATTTTTTTTCCGTTCCCGTGCTCGCCTGCAGCAGCGAGGAGATATACGAGTCAAAAGGCAACAAGCCGGTACTCTCTCCGGTGCTTCGCTCCCTGCAGACGGCATATCGTCAGGGATTGAAAAAAATTCTGGTCATCGGCGCGGCATGCCATCTGCACATGCTTCGCGATTTCCGTGAACGGTTTCCCTATCTGCAGGAGATGGAGATCTGCACCATCGGCATACCCTGTGTCGATAACATGGACCGGAAACGGTGGCCCTGGGTTCTCGAACGGATATCGGCATCTCCCTCGACGGCCCGCCACATGGAGTTCATGCAGGACTTCCGGATTCACATCCGCCACAGCGACGGCTCGACGGAAAAGATACCCTACTTCAGCCTGCCCCAGGAGCTCTCGGACCCCGCAATTTTTCCGAAGGCCTGCATGAGCTGCTTCGACTACCTCAACAGTCTGTCGGACATCACGATCGGATACCTTGCCGCCGAACTGACGCCGCAACAGGATCGGCAATGGGTGCTGGTGCGCACAGAGAAAGGCAGAGAGCTGCTAGATCTCGTAAACGACGAACTCGACCGTTTTCCCGAATGGGGGGAGTGGAAATGCGACGGATTTATCAGGCAGACAGCCGGAGGAATTATCGAGCAGATGCAGGATATCGGAAAAACCTATTCTGCCGAACCGCTCATACCCCAATGGATCGGACACCTGCTCAGTAGCGCCATGGGCTTCATCGGCCCGAAAGGCATCGGCTTTGCCCATTATTCGGCCGACTACCACATGATCCGCCACTACTACTACGTCAGGTACCGGCTTCCGGATCATCTGGAGCGACTTGTTCCCGCCCACGTGCCGGTCATTCTCGAAGAGTACGGGCTCCCCTTATGAGCCTGCGCTGTCGTGCTGCGAAAAGAAATCCCGTTTTCTGAACGGTGCGAGCAGCAGTTTGCCGAGCATTCTCGGTTTCGTCAGCCATCTGATTTCAGGCGAAGGCTCCCGCGTGGCAAGCATTCGGTCCGCAAGAAACACCGATACGGTTTCGACATCGTCGGCCATCACATTGAAAAACTTCCTTTTCTTAAGGCTTTCCGGCGAGCTCTCCGCTGCCGTCATACGCAGAAGATCGGTCACCACCATGCCGGGACTGAGCGTTCCGACCTGTACTCCCGACGATCGGGCTTCATGCGCAAATGATCGGGTGAAATAAGTCAGAGCCCGTTTTGTGGTGCCGTAAACGGTCATCCCGTCGAGCATGAACCCGTCGCTCCCGAATCCCTCCATGTTGAAAATCTTACCTGATCCCCGCTTGCGCATTTCAGGAAAGGGAATGATGGTACCCTGCACTACGCCATCGATATTGCAGCGCAGCACCCGTTCCACCGTTCCGGCATCGAGTTCCCAGACCTTCATGGTCTCGTGACTGATCCCTGCGTTATTGATCCAGATATCGACACCTCCGAAATGAGCGAGAGCCTCACGATGCAGCAGAAGCAATCCGTTACGGCTGCTCACGTCCGCTGCAACGCCTCGTACCCGGTCTCCGTACCGGCGGAACCGTTCAAGGGTGGCACCGGTGGTTGCGGCTGAGCTGCCGTTCACCATAACCCTGCATCCCCGCATAAGAAACTGCTCTGCGAGCCCGAAACCTATGCCTCGCGAACTTCCGGTAATGACGACGGTCGTTTCGGCCATACTGGCGATGTTATCCATTATTGATTCTATAAGATCACGTGCAAGCTTACTGCTTGTCGCGACGGCATTGACACTCCTGGCTGAAATCGTCGTCCTGCCAGTCGTCAGCATCCTGCGCTGAAGGGCGCTCGATTTTTCCGGTTTTTCCGCGGAACGGGGTCCAGAAACGGTGGATCGCCCTGACTGATTCGGCAACGGCATCCCTGCACTGCAACCACTGCACCTCATCGATAGCGCTTTCCTCCCCGATATCAGCAAGAAGAAACAAGGGCGCCAGAGCGGAAAACTCCGTATCCTCCTCGAACAGCGGCTGCCATGTTTCCCGCAACGGTTCGATGCCCACCAGAAACCCCTTTGCCCAGTTCCCGACGGCCGCCCTCTCCTCCGAGGTGTCGCTGAACGAACACCGTCTGAACAGCGGCAGATAGCTTTCGGAGTCGAACGAAAGCACGGTTTCGACAAGCTGCTTGTACCGCACCATGAGCGAAAGGATTTTCTGCATCTCGTCTATCGAAGCGAAATCGGGAGCCGATTCGGCTTCAGGCCCCCATACCAGCGGGAGCCACCGTTCCGGATCGAGCGGCTCCGGACCGGAAGCAAGCGCGGCAAAAAAGCCGTCGAGCATATCGAGATCCATAGCGCTTTTCGGCACCGATGCGGAAAGCAGAAAATCCTCGAGCTCGCCAAGTTCGGCGCCGGTTACCGGTTTATTCGTATTGTCGTTCATATAACTGGATAAACTGGCTTTTAAAAAAATTGAACCTCCAATAATCGCAGACCCTGATGACTTCCCCGCTCCGGAGCAACGATCCGCTTCACTTGTCCTGAAAGCTAACGATTTGAGCCCGAATTACCGAAGCAGGGCGCGATTATGGAGCACTTCGCGGTTTATTCTCTGAATACCTCCTACACCATACCCAACTCGAGTTTATGTTTTACTTTTTCCCATCCCGGGAGTACCGTATCGAGAAGTTTATAAAACTCGGAGCCATGGTCAGGAAACTTCAGATGGCAGAGTTCATGAATTACCACATAATCAATGCACTCCTTTGGTGCTTTTACCAGTTCCGGGTTGAGCGTCACCATGCCTTTGTCAGAAAGGCTTCCCCAACGCTTCCGCATTCGTTTGATAGCGATAGCTGGCATGAAGAATGAAAAGCGAGAAAACCTGGGCCAGCAACGCTCCATGCTCTCATTGAACTGAAGAGAAGCTTTCGCCGCATACCATTTGTTCAAAAGCTTTTCTGCTCTTTTCGGGCTTGCCTCATCCTGCATGGTGATGAGAAAAAAACCTCTTGATAACCTGACGCTGTCTTCATCACCCTGAACAAGTTTCAGGCGGTACTGTTTGCCAAGGTAAAGGTGGGTTTCGCCGTTGACATAACATCGCGGAGGGGTCTTCGGCGTAAACTGCCTGAAGTAGTTCTGTTGTTGAAGAATCCATCGTGCTCTTTTAATTATCTTTTTCTCAATCAATGAAATCCCCGATCCTGTCGGCACTTTGACAACAACAGTGCAGTCAGGATGAACTGCAATTTCCATACTCTTTCTCTCGCAATACACAATACCATAATCGACTGTATGAAAACCATAGAGCAATTGACCACTAACAGTTGATAATTGACAACTTTGCTTATTCTCCATTATCCACTCTCCATTACCCATTACCCATTATCGAACGCTCCTGTGTTTGGCAACCTGCATGACCTTTTCAATTAAACGGTCCATTTGATCCAGTGAGAGCTCAATACCTTTTTTTGTTTTCAACTCGTCATAAAGGTAGTCGTCAATCTCGTTGGCAGTTTGTTTCTGGGCATCATCATCATACCAGAAATGCACCTTGTTGTGCTTTTCAAGAATGCGGTGTACTGCTGTTGCGGTATTTGCAGCAATCACTTCAAGATCTGCTTCACTCTTTACGCACTCTTCGCCCTTGCCGGCCAGCTCGATGAACGGCTTCAATACCCCATAGTACGCCATGGCATCTTCATTCCCGGAAAGCATATCCGGCACGTCATCGTGCACCTTGCCGACAACCTTATTCCTGATATCGACAACCCTGTTCAGGTACTCCAGATCGGATATTCTTTTTGCCCTGAATGCGTCAATGGCCTGCTGCACAAGTTTTGAGAATTTCTCGTAATAAGCAGGATCCTCATCCATTTTTTCCGTAATGACCTTTTTTGTGGCATGAGCAATCGTATCAGCTTTGGAGGCGCTGGTTTTCTTTGTGCTGTATACCCCTTGCTCCTCCTTGACCTGACTGAAGAGTTTGTCATCAAAAATATTGACCGGCTCATTGAGCCGAATAACCTCATTGGCCTGAATATGCGTATCGAGAAGCTTCTTGATTTTCGGCTCGTAATCCCTGTAATCAATAGCCTCCGCATACCTCAGCTTCACAGAAGCCTTCAGCGACTGAAATTTTCGCAAATCAGCCTTGTATCGCGACAAGGTTTTTCCGTCAGTTTTGAACAGGAATTTTTCAGATGAAAGAGCTATTGCCAGGTTTTTGGCAAACTCGGCCAGACGACTGTAGAACTCCTCTCTCAGCTCATCATCGGCAAGCAGCACTTCATAAGCCTCTTCATCATAAGAGTGTTTTACCGTTTTAAAAAGATCCCACAAATTCGAATAGCGTCCCGGCAATTTTTCTATTTCGCTGTTGATCGAGCCGAGTGTGCCCACAAGATCAGCCTCATCAAAACCCTCGAAGGCGCTGTACATGGTCAGGGCTTTATCCAGTTCACCGAGAACATTCGCATAATCGACAATAAAACCGAACTCCTTGCCTTCATAGAGCCGGTTGACACGAGCAATGGCCTGAAGCAACGTGTGTTCCCTCAAGACCCGACACAAATAGAGAACCGCATTTCCTGGAGCATCAAAGCCGGTCAGCAGCTTGTCGACAACAATCAATATTTCGGGTTCGCTGCCGTGTTTGAACTGGTTGATGAGCTGCTTGGTATACTCCTCTTCACTGCCATAGCGCTTCATCATTTTCTGCCAGAACTTCACAACCTCATCGGTCGTTTCATCATCGGTCTCTTCATAACCTTCCCGCATATCGGGCGGAGAAATAACAACATCTGAAGTAACGATACCGATCTCATCGAGGTAATCGTTGTATTTAAGAGCAGAAACTTTATTGGGAGCAACAAGCTGTGCCTTGAACCCGGTACCCTGCCAGTTTGCACGATAGTGTTCAGAGATATCAAATGCTCTCATGTAAATCACCTGATCTGCCTTGTTGAGCATCTCAGCCCTGGCATACTTACGTTTGAGATCTGCCTGCTGTTTATTGGAAAGACCCTGTGTATGACGTTCAAACCACAAATCCACAGCCACCTGATTCTGGCTCATTTCAACATGCCGGCCCTCATATAAAAGCGGAACAACTGCACCGTCATCTACCGCCTGTGAAATGGAGTAATGAGGCTCAACCAATTCCCCAAATCTCGTGAAATTGTTTTTTTCCTTTTTCAACAACGGAGTACCCGTAAACCCTAAATAACAGGCATGGGGAAACATCTGCCGCATACGGGCAGAAAATGATCCAAACTGGGTACGATGGCTTTCATCGACGAGGATAAAAATATCCGGAGAGTCATCCTGATATTTCTTTACAGCAAAAGCCTTATCGAACTTATGGATGAGAGTGGTGATAATCCCGGATTTTTTTTCAGCAACCAACTCCAGAAGGTTACGGCCTGAAGTTGCCCTTTCAGCGTCAAGCCCGCAGGCGGCAAAGGTATTGCCGAGCTGTTTATCCAGATCATCCCGGTCTGTAACCAGCACAATCCGCGGGTTGAGAATCTCCGGGTCGAGAGCAAGGTTTCTGACCAGCATGACCATGGTCAGGGATTTTCCGGACCCTTGCGTATGCCAGATAACTCCACCCTTTCGTGAACCGGTTCCGTCAAAATGCTTAACTCGATTCAGTGTGGATTTGACAACAAAATATTGCTGATAACGGGCAATCTTTTTCAGCCCGCCATCAAAGACGGTAAACTTCCATGCCAGTTCTAGCAGCCGCTCCGGGCGGCACAATGCATAAAGGGCTTTATCCTGTTCCGAAACAAGTCGATCGGCATCCTGCAGAGTGGGTTTGACATCAAGAGTGTAAGCAATGCTGGAAAGAATGTCTTTGTGCAGCGCCTTGTTAACGATCTCCTGAAGTTTCACGAACTCCCTGCCTTCACTATCAAGCAGCAGCTCTTTCCAGACACTCCAGAATTTTGCTGCCGTTCCCGTTGTGGCATACTTTGCACTGTTCTTGTTCAATGCAAGCACCATCTGGGTATAGATGAACAGTTTCGGGATATGGTCGTCGTTCTGGTTCCTGATGGACTGCGAAACTGCCTGCTCGATCTCAACTTGCGGCGACTTGCATTCGATCACACAAAACGGAATGCCATTGACAAACAGCACGATGTCCGGACGGGCAGTCTCCGTGCTTCGGGCACGCTCAACACTATACTCAACCGTTACATGAAACCGGTTACGTTCTACATTCCGCCAGTCTATATAGTTCAGGTTAAAGCTTTTTGAATCACCCTCGATGGTCTGCTCCATAGCTGTCCCAAGCGTGAGCAGATCATAAATCGCTTCATTGGTTTTCAGGAGCCCGTCATACTTGATGTTTTTCAACTTCTGTACGGCAGACTGAACATTCTCCTCACTGAAGAGGTAATCGCCCCCTCTGTAACGAATGCTGTTTATCTCTTTCAGTTGATTGCGCAGAATATTTTCCAGCAGGACATTTGACGTCCGATCCTGACGTTCACGAAGCGCTTCAACCGGAGAAAGATATGTATAGCCCATCGCAACCAGCAATTGCAGCGCCGGAATGTGAGAAAGATATTTTTCATTTACCTGAAAGTCACTCATTTCCACGACATCTTTTATGGACGGCCTTGTTCACATCCTGATTCAGGGAAAAAACCTCTATTGATTGGGTCTGCCATAACACTATGCCGAGTGGTTGTCCGGAATTTCCGGATAACCACTCGGCATAGTGTTATATGATCTTTTTGCTTATACCGAACAGTTCCGCCATATGTTCCTGCGTCAGACATGCCGTTTCGTCCTCCAACCGCACTTCGATTATAACTTGCCCATCCGCTGCATAGTATATCAGGCATTCAAGATCGCTCATAAACAGGAATCCGCTTTGGTCACACAACAATGATTTGTGCCTGTGCATCAATGTGAAAACCACAACTTCTGAAAAAACGAAGTCTTGTTTCCTGATCGATTTCCTGAAAAGGTTTGTGCTGCTTATTACAAGCGTATGCTTTTTTATGCCTGAATACACCCAGATCATGATTTTCCCGAAAAAATAGTATCGTTGATTCAAGCTGGTCTATTGCCTTTGTTCGCCATTTACCCTTCTGATCTTTCAGTTCCACAAAATAGATATGCTCAGATGATGTCAGCATTCCATCGCACCGTCCTCGTCCACTTTCTTCATGACACTTAATGACACAATTATCTATCGCGGTAAAGGTCAAATCGACTTTGGAATTATTTTGAACAGAAGCGATCCATCTCGATAAATTCTCTGTATCGGTATATGCTTTTGTCCCGTCCTGATCATCGCACAATCCGAACAGAACGTCTTTTCTTGCAGGCTCCTGACATTTGCGATCGAAGAAATTCATAACGACAACTCCTCCTCGATTTCCAGTAGCACATCGAAAATCAGGTTTCCCTCCTTAAGCATCTCATTCAAAACATTGCTATCTGAAGGAATCCCCTCAAAATCGGGCAAACGTCTGATCATTCCTTTTGCATCCAGCTCATAAATCGCTACTGAATTCGATGAAACCAATGACTTCTCAGAAACGACCTCGTTCAATTTTTCTCTCAGTAACCCGGCTTTGTCTGACTTTTCAATCTTTCTTCTCAGTTCATACCCCTGAATAACGATGCTGAGGTAGTTAATCACATAAGGGCTATGAGTTGTCATAATCAACTGATTATCAGAATTCAGATTATTGAATTCCAGCAGACTCTGTAGCATCCGCCACTGCGAAAAAGGGTATAAATTCTGCTCAGGCTCCTCAACGATATTGACAAAGGATGTTTTATTGAATCTCGAAGAGAGCACAGAAAGAGCAAGTCGTCGCTGCTCCTCCGTCATACTCTCATTTGCGAAAATCTCTTCTACTCTTTTGTTAAATCTCTTCCTTTCCTCACCACTCATCGGTTCTTGATTACTCTCACTTTGTTTCAAAACCGAAGCAGAGAGATATCTTGAAACAAGATATAACGGCACTAAAGACTGAAACCCGCTTGATGCATCAGTCAACCTGATTTTATATCCCTTACCCTTGAGATTGAGCATATCATTTAACCGGTCATATTCGATTCCTGCATTTACAACCGGTAACTCGACAAAGTCTTTTAAATCATTTTTGGCTTTTTCAAATTCCACAAGAAACTCTTGCAGCGAATCTGAAGAGAGCTTTAACTCTCTTGCCTCTTTTACAAAAGAAATAAAATTCCTCTCTGCTGGCACATACATAATCTGGGGAAGCGGGTATAATGCATCAGAAATCTCATCGATAACCAGTCCTTCATTTTCATATCTGATAGCATATACATCGCCACGATAATCAATAACGCACTTATCGTCTCCTTCCGACAGGTAATTTTCCAGTCGATGATAACCCAAAAATTGCTTTCGGAACCTATTTTTCCGCTCGAACCATTTAGCGTTGTAATCGCCTCTGACCAATGCTTTCTCGATCCATGCAAAGGTAGAGATCAATTTAGCCACAGTACTTTTTCCGGAACCCTGTTCACCGATAAAAACAGTAACTTTTTTCACATCGATCCAGCCACCATCTTCACAGAAACCATCCTTGATGGGGCCAAAATTTTTTATGCGTATTCTACTCATTTTCAATAACAGTTAAAGCGTTCGTGCAACCAAACAGCAATATACCACAACAGAATATTGCTCCACCAGCAGGCCAAGCAACTTGATTTCACCTTCATTGAGATAATTTTTTGCGATACTCACATCGCCCTTGCGGAGAGGTACGCCCGTTTTGTCAAAAGATTGCATTCCCATCAGTGGCAGTGAAGCATCAGCACGGTGATAAACCAGTTCCGCTGCTGTCTGTGTACTGATTGCCCAGAGTAACTTATTCTGCACCACCTTGAAAAAGGCGATGGTGCTTTCAGCTCCGGGATCATAATCGATGCTGGTGGTGTAGATATCTTTGATCTTCTGGTAAAAGAAACGTTCCGACAACCGGATCTCACGGATGCGCTCCTGGAGTTCTTTGTAATAGTTCATTGAACTGCCACTCTTGAACCGCTCATCATTCAACAAAAAACCTTTTACGATATACTCCTTGAGCCGCTGCGTCGCCCATATCCGGAACCGCGTACCCTGCTGCGATTTGACACGGTAGCCGACAGAAATGATGACGTCCAGATTGTAGTATCGTACATCATAACTTTTCTCATCGCTCGCAGTTGTTCGGAAATTCCGAACAACTGACTCTGCGTTCAACTCACCCTCTTCAAAGATATGCTTGATATGCTCGCTGATGGTCGCTTTTGACTTCTGAAAGAGTTCACATAGATGTGCCTGCGTCAGCCAGACCGTTTCATCTTCAAGCCGCACATCTATTTTTATTCTACCGTCCGGAGCCTGATAGATGAGAAGGTCGGATTTGGTCATGAGTTTACCCCCAAAGCATGCCAGTACGGTTTGAATCCAGCCTCGACAACCTCGACGATCAGAGCCAGAAATGGTTCGTAATCCTGCTTCGTATGGGCGGCATCCAGAGCCTCGTAATACTCCAGTCGCTTTTCTACCGGAAGAACCACTGGCGGATAGCCGTCCTTCATCAGCTCAAGGTTCATCAGGAGGCGAGATGTTCGGCCATTGCCATCAGTGAACGGATGAATTTTCACAAAATCGGCATGAATTCTTGCCGCCCGTTCAACCGGATGAAACGAAGGCGCTTGTTCTTTGTACCAGTTGATGAACCCCTGCATTTCGCTTTCAACATGCAGGGCGTCTGGCGGAACGTGATCAGCACCGGCAATGATCACATTGGTTTTCCGGTACACGCCAGCATGAGTATCATCGATATTCTTCAGGATCAACTGATGGACTGACTTGATCTGCCATTCGGTGAGAGGCTCATGCTGTTGAACAAGCGCTTCAACATAATAGATAGCTTCCCGGTGATTGATCGCCTCGAAATGCTCCCGGATGGTTTTACCACCAACCGTTATTCCCTCAAGGGCAACTTTCGTCTCCTTGAGAGTCAGGGTATTGCCTTCGATGGCATTCGAGTTGTACGTCCAGCGCAGAACCAAGTCTTCATGAAGATTGGCGACAATCTCCGGCGGCAGCGGCCGATAGGAGTCAAGCCATTGCTTGAGGTTATCGAGTATATTGAAATTAGGCATAGTCATCTGTCATACAATAACTTGCATCTCTTGAAGTAACTTTTTAAAATTTTGTTCAATTATATTTTTCACTAATTCTATAGGCATCTGCCAAATTCTGCTTAAATCAGAACAAATATTCATCGCCTCCCAAGGCATAACGGGCCTACCAGCCAATTTAGCAAATGGACCATCGGACTCCGGCAACACAAGATTATAGGGTATTCGTGAGATTAATTCTTTTCCCTTTTCGCTACTAATCATAACCGGGTTAACACTGAAATAACATTTCATCCTTATAGCAGTTGTTAACTCTTCTACCGAACCAGAAAACCAATGAAGTATAGGGGTTCCACAATTTTTATACGTTCTGATAGATGACAATATTTTTGACACGGCTCCTCTCGAATGAATGCTGATGATTCGACCACCCGCTTTTTCACATTCCCGGATAGTGCTTTCAAAAATCAGTTCTTGTTTGCTTAATGTCTTTGAATACCTCGCAGAGCCATCAATACCAACCTCTCCAACAAAATCAACCTTGTGGATTGAACTTAAAAGAAGTTCGAGTTCATTGAACTTTTGGTCAGCCACTTCTGGATGCAAGCCGAGAGCGACCTTGATGTTATTATGTCTCTTGAAAACTTTTGAGGTCGCCACCCATGCCCTTGGACTCGTTGTAACAGCTAGGGTGAAAAGGTTTTCTCTATTGACCCGGTCAAGGATATCAAGAGCGTTGGGGTATAAGTCAAGATGTGTATGAAGATCGATCATATCACGCCTTTCCCTTGTAAAAATTGTCTAACCTCATTAATGCCTCGTAAAAAGACGTTTTGGAAGGCTGTTCGATTTTGGTGGTCTGTAAAAGACAAATTCCCAGAAACCAATCGATGAATTCCTGATTGTTCTGCCACTAAGCAAGCATTAGCCATGGCCCCAACATCGTCGGGATTCCCATGATTTATCCGTTCGAGTTGATCCGAATAATAGCCGCCTATCGTTTCGTCGACTTCTCCCCAATGATGGAATGCAGCTCTTCGAACCAAGCATGGCAAACATCGACCACAATGCTGCATTCGGTATACCCTATATTTTCCACAACTTACAGATCGAAATACCAACTCTTTTAATAGCTGTTGATTATTACATTCTGCCAGCACTTCTCCTTTTGTCTTGAACTGATAGGGCATTATGAGATTCAAACTGATTCCGACTTCATTCCATATATTTTGAATACCTTTTAGGTAAACAGGATGCGTAGTCTTGGTACTGAAACTGCCCATTCGACCTGAATTAAGCGGGATATTCAAACTGATAAACCCATTTTCAGGAACGTATATATTAGCTTTGAAGCCAGGCTGTACCTCGATCTGAGACGCAGCTAAAGCAGCAAAAGCAAAGAAAATGATAGATCGGCCTCTTGTCGAACCTTCAGACTCCCCTTTAGGTGGATGAATTTTGTGGCTCCATTGGAAATGAGGACTTTCAGCTCTGATTCTTCCTGCATACTCTCTTTGTGTCCTGGCATCTCCTCTCACAACTTGTGATATAAATATCGGCTTGTGATTGCTAGCTATCAGGTCAATCGCTCCGGCTAAGCTATCAACACCTCCGGACAGCAGAGAAACACAGTCACAATCAAATCGTTTCAGTCTTCTTGCTCTTGGAGGATTGACCCCGCCATCTTGGAAAGTAAGAGACCAAAAATCCCCGGTGAGAAATCTCAATATTTTCTCGAATTCCAGCTTTACAGGTTCCCAGACACTTGGATTACAGAGGTGAATGGTTAAATCTATTTGCCGTGTCCACCCATCAGCACTGTTTTTCCTCGTCAGCGAATTGTCGGCGGCCGCTACTGCCAAAGCGATCGTATTGAAATCCCAAATCTTTTCTGAAGGACGGAGCCCAGCTCTTTGAACGTCCTTTATCAAAGTGGACCCGAAAGAGCCGACATTTTCCCTTCGAGAATTCGAGTATATCGAAAAATACTTCGTGTCTTCCTCAAGTTGCTGAGGAATAAGGTTTTCAGGAGAACAAACGATCTTCCTCATGCTTCCTCCTCGAACACTTCGAAAGTGATCTTTATGGCTGTTTGAAGCAGATTGTTCATTTCTGCTTTTGTCGGATTGGATGCATCTGTCTTCAGCTCCTGTATTTGTGCCGAAATTTCTGATCTAAGATACTCTCGAATATCATTCATTCTGGATACGACTTCTCTTGGGGAATATCTGTCACTCTCAAAAAGCTGACCGATATCCAAGTTTAGCCGATTGAATGCTTCGTTGGCCATAAACAGCTCTACCACACTCCAAATGCTGTCGTTATCCATATTGAGCAAGTCAACATCTGGGTTGATCGTCAAAAGGTCAGACAAAGCTTGAGCCATGGAATCCCTGCAAGACTCCTCTTCAAGGCTGCCTCCAGTTGATATCAACTGATCTATGATTTCATCGGCAACTTCATTTGCTGAAAGATCCTGCGAAGTAAGCTGGTTTACCCAATCTCTGACTCTGGTGTCAGTGCTGTCACGAACTCCTTGAAGAAAATTGTAAAGCCCTGCGCCGACAGCAGTTGACGTCCGCATTCGACTGGCAACGTTTGAGGCTCCTCCCATACCTTTTCGAGAGTAGCTTCCTAGCGCTTTCTTTAAAGCACTACGATCACCACTGCTGGCATATCTACCCAAATACAGCCGAGCATTGCCAAATCGCCTTGGAGGTGCAACCTCCAAAGGTTGTGCTGTCGGTGGTGTTTGCTGAGGATTCTCACCTAGAGGCGTAGGCTCACCGGAAATATGCTCCAATGGCGAACCGATTTCCGAAGCCACAGAACTTAGCCAAGGTGGATCAAATGAAACTCCGCCTCCTGGGCCTGAACTTGACGAAGAGGTTCCCATTACTTTTTCCTCCCGCCTGAATTGATCGCGTTCCTTACCGGCATAGGCGAAAGGTCATCCTGCTCCCAGCGAGCCAATAACTCCGTTGCCCATGGTTCATTTCGTAATTGAGGGATCAATGGTACTGGTCTTTTGACAGCAGGGATTTCGTCAAGCATAGCAATGAAAGACGTTGCCAAATCGGGAAATGCTTTAGGTAAATGCAATGCTTGAGCGATAACGCCGAAATCCCATTGCTGGTTTCTGGCTCTGCGTTTCATTCGAGTAAGGATTTTTTCTGATTCAATCACTCCGATTTGCTTGATATGGGCAATAAGCGGTTGCAATAGTCCCTTGGCTTCACAAAGAGCTGATAATAGCTCTCTGCCCGAAGGAGAAAGTTCATCGAAACTGGCAAGAGATATAGCCTTATCCCGGCTTAAATAGAGCAATGGTCGCAAATCGATTTCAGACAATGGTGGACTTAACTTCAACCAGTCAGAAATAAATGGCCCTTTCCAAGACTCATGCAGAGATGTGAGTTCTTCAGCTTTGGCAACTTTTTCTTCAAGCTCTTGAAGGAATTTCGGTTTACCGTCAACACTGTCGCCGACCTGTTTGGCGAGATATTCAAACGCAGCTGCAGGAGCGCATCTTTCAAATAGTTGCAGTTTGACCAGCTCCTCAAAGGAAACACTCATGTCTTGAGCTTTAGCAACTGATTCCCGAATGATCAGATTGTTCAGAAACCTTTTAATGAGTCGTGGATTGCCTGCTATGTGCTCAGATGTAGCCATGATATTGGCAAGCTGGTCCGCCAGATCGATTTGAACAGAAAGTTTTAACGCAGCATCGCCATAAGCGTCTTCGATCACCTTTTTGGTAAGTCCACCAGCCCATGATTTCTTGATTGCACTGACAATTGTATCGTGACCTTTTTCTTTCTGTTCTGGTGTAATATGACCACGACGTTGAGCAAGATCAGCTAAGAGCAAGATCAGATATCCCTTGACCTCATTGGCACCGAGACGCGGAACTCTGAGCGGAATCTGAATCAGCTTGTCGAAGTAACTAGTTACAAGCTCATCACTGAGGTCGATATTACCAAAGTGGGCTCTCACAGCATTACGGATCATCTGCTCATCAGCAGCAATGATGAATGCCGTTTGAGGAATGAACAGCAACAACCGCATTGCCTCAAGTGTGGAGATCGCTGTATTGGGTAAACACCGATCGAGATCATCGACCAGAACGATCAGGGTCAATTCGAGCGTTTCCAATAACTCCTGAAATAGTGACCTCAAGTCTTCAATCTCTTTCGGTACTGACTTTTCTTCTTTCTCATTCAGGAGTTTCAGCAAATCGGGAGCAACCTGCTGATAGGATTCCTTAACCTTGTTTAGCTCCTCCTGACTCGGCACTCCGTTCTGACTTAACAAACCACTGATCGCACCTATAAAAGAGCCAACAGGGCCAGCTACAGCACCACCGGTAATGATTCCAGTGGCAACCGGGGCTATGAACTTAGCAGTTCTCAACCATTTGATCCGCTTGATAAAATCTTTGGCCTTATCGACGCAGGTTTTTCTTGCTTCCGATTCCTCCATTATTCTGTCAGCAACCTTTTGGAGAAGTGCCATGCGAGCGTCATCATAGCCTTGATACAGCCATGCATTGAAATTGATGAAAATGTAGTTTTTTCCACCGTCAAGATTTTTGAGTGACTCACCGATCATTTGCACAAGAGAAGACTTGCCAACACCCCAACTTCCTGAAACCCCAATAGAGACAGGCTGACCATTTCCGTCTTTGATCATTTGGGCTGCAGTATCTGCGACAACCTTAAAATTCAAAAGGTCTTGAGTTGTTTCTACATCATTCCACATATGAGCGCCTCTAAATTATTTATTATCCCTTGGTGGGCATGAATCGGGGCCATAGCTGTTACCAGCCCTGATCCTGCCGTTCTCACCGTGAATCTTTGTATCTGATTGCTGGTTTCTGGCGATAGTTTGCGCGATTTGAATCGCCTCACCTTGTGTACCTGTTACTTTTGTAGCTCTGCTGTTGCCAGCTCCTTTAACTGCCCATCCATCAGAATGAGGAACCACATGCTGATTTTTCCCTTTTGCCATAATTATACCTCCATGTATTGGTTAATGATTTCAGTTTTCATTCGCCATGCACCGGTGAGCATCTTTTGCATCAGCCCGCGCTTCTGAGTTTTATATTTTTCGAGTAATTGCTTGAGAAGTTCAATTTCATTCTGGGCAGATTTCAAGATCTCAGTTATTTGCGTTTGCTCTTCCAGAGAAGGAAGAGGCATTCTCACTTCGCAGAAATTTCGATACTTCAAATTCCACGTGTCTGATGTTAAGCCCTGAGAATATCTATAAAATCGATGAATCATAAACGGCATCTTGAACAAATACGCAATGAATGGAGGGTGTAGTTTCTCTCCTGTGATACACACGGTATAAGCAGGACTTACAATTCCTTCCAAGGTTGAAAGAGCAGAGACTCCTTGCCACATCCTCATAGTGTTATATCCAATATCTCTAGGACAAATTCGAAGATATTTGGATTTATCTTCGTTGGATGAGTCTTTCCTGTTCGTCTCATCACGGGGAATCACTCCATCACCATTTGTTATGGAGAGAAGCGGCAAATCACCTCGTTTTGATTCTGTTCGTTCTTTAAAAAGCGATTTAGTCAGAACCTGCTGCCATTTCCCATTCATCGTTGGCAATAAAATCAGATTATTCAGGAGGCGCTTAAACTGCTTTTCCTTCAACTGAATTAACCGTTCGGTTTTCTCAATTGCCTTGTCCCAGATGGAAAGCAAATCGGCAATGGCGTTTTGCTCGGGGAGGGGTGGAAGTGCAAGGGGTATTTCCTTTATCAAGCCTGCACTGAGGTTTTCCTGACCACCAGTATTGCTCATAGCTCTTATTCGGGAATAACTCGCGAGTAAGAATTGATATACGTAATCCCTGCTGACACCATTTTTCAATTCAATGGCTGCACAGGCCTGATTAATAGATGCATCAAAATTGAGAATACTTACTTGGCCTCTGGTTTTTCCTTGACCATACATCGCCATTAAAAGAGTACCGGCAGGAATCATCTTCGCCGATGACTCATGTAAACCTTCTTCTGTTATCCATTCATCAACATCCTGCTCGTTGATAGCGCAATTCTGAATCTGTGCTGTTTTCACCCAGGGAATATTGCCATTCCAATACTTTGGATTAGTGCGTGAGGGCGTACCTCCGGATGAAATTACCGCAATATCACCAAGAACAACATGTTTGTAATTACCTCTCATCGCATAATCTCCTTAAGCCATATCCATTATCCATTCTTGATTCCTCTCTATTCCAGTTCATTCACGCCTCCGCCCAGCTTTTTCTCCGGCGATTGCGCCCGTCGCTCCAGTTTTTTCAGATCCTCTTCAGGTTTCGGCAAATCTTCGGGCATGGTGCCGCCCAGTTCCTTGATGGTCTGGCGTACTTTTTTGCCGACATCAAAATGGGTCTTGTTGGCTCTGGTCTTTCCCTGAACATTTTCCCTGCGAAGTTTTTCATCTGTCTGCGTAGCACGAAAGAGATTGGCAGCCAACTCTGTGCTGCCCATATTATCGAGGATATGCTGACTTTTTTTCAGCCCTTTGCGTTGATGAATGGACTTGGCATCCAGTCCGCCATAAAGCCCCTGGTAACCATGATTCTGAAAAATGGCAAAATCGAGAGTGGTTTCCACCCCCGCCTGTTGGGCAGTTTCCACCAATTGTTTGTTGTGCTCACGCATTTCATTACGAAGGAAGAGTCGTTTTTCCTCCTCCTTGAGTCGCTTGAAAGCCTCATCGTCAGCCAACTCTTGCCGACGGGTCTGGATGGCGAAATAGGTCTGACCGTTGGCGATAACAGGCTTGGAAGGATCGCTATTCTGCACAATCAGATAACAGGCATAACGGGAAAACGCACAGGATTCCATTTTGCGCTCAGCACCCGATCCAATCGGAACCATCTCGTGCATCTCCACGAAATGGTCTTCAATCGGTTGCCCACTATTTTGACAAGCCTTTTTAGCTTTCTCAATAACCGGTAAAAAATTGCGAAATTCCGCATAATCGAGAATCTTGGCCAGTTGCCGAGCCATCCAATAGTCTGAGCCATTTCCACCAGTCTGCTTAATCTCCTCAAAAGTCTGGTGATGTTTTTTTTCTATCTCCTTGCTGCTCATCGCTGAATCTCCTTGAGCTTTTCAGCCATCTTCAGGCGCACATCTGCCAGCTCTTGTTCCAGCTTGTCAATTTCCGCCTGAACGGCATCAATATCGATCTCCTCTTCCTCTTCAAAGGTATCCACATAGCGAGGGATATTGAGGTTGAAGTCGTTTTCCTGTATCTCAGTAAAGCTGGCAACGTGGGCATATTTTTCGACCTCTTTGCCTTCTTTGTAGACCCGCATGATCTTTTCGACCTGTTCTTCGGAAAGAGTGTTCTGATTTTTGCCTGATACAAACTCCCGACTGGCATCAACAAAGAGAACCTCCCTGCATGACTCCCTGTGTCCGCCTTTTTCCCTGGAGCGGTCAAACACCAGTATGGCAACAGGGATGTTGGTGGTTGGAAAGAGATTGCCCGGCAGTCCGATTACCGCATCAAGCAGGTTTTCTTCGATCATTTTCTGGCGGATACGCCCTTCAGCAGCTCCCCTGAACAGCACTCCGTGAGGGACAACCACCGCAACACGACCCTCTTTTTCAAGTGCTGTTTCAATCATATGACTGATAAAAGCCCAGTCTCCTTTACCCTTTGGCGGAACACCGCGCCAGAACCGGTTATACTGATCGTTTTCGGCATTTTCCGCGCCCCACTTGTCGAGCGAGAATGGAGGATTGGCTACAACACAATTGAATTTCATCAGGCGGTCATTTTCCACCAGAAGAGGGCTGTTCAGGGTGTCGCACCACTCAATGCGGGCACTGTCGAAACTGTGAAGAAACATATTCATGCGGCAAAGTGCCCATGTGCTCCCGTTGGACTCCTGACCAAACAGAGCGAAATTACGGTCACCGACCACTTTGGCTGCCTGTACCAGAAGACCGCCGGAACCGCAGGCCGGGTCACAGATGCGGTCACCGGGTTTTGGTTTAGCGAGTTTGGCAACGAGCTCTGTAACCTTTAGCGGGGTAAAAAACTCTCCGGCCTTTTTACCTGAATCCGAGGCAAACCGCTCTATAAGGTAGATATAGGTGTTGCCAATGACATCCTCTGAAACAAGAGTTGGCTTCATATTCAACTGCGGCTTGTAGAAGTCCTCCAGCAGTTGTTTCAAACGCCGGTTACGATCCTTGGTCTTGCCGAGATTTGATTCGCTGTTAAAGTCGATATTCCGGAAAACCCCTTCGAGCTTGGTTTTGTTGGATTCCTCAATGTGATCGAAAACAATATTGATCAGCTCGCCGATATTAGACGCAGCCCTGCGTTCATAAAGGCTGTAGTATGTTGCCGGAAACTCATCAAGAAGCACCTCTTCGCCGGTCTCCCTGTTTTTTTCGGTCAGTCTGATAACCGGGAGCACAAAGCGCTCCCGCTCCATTTTGCGAAGGATTCGGGCATCATCACTGCCGTATTGCTTCTGGTATGTTTCGTAATGATCCTGCCAGACGTCCGAGATGTACTTTAAAAACAGCATCACGAGGATGTAGTCTTTGTACTGTGCCGGATCGACAACACCCCGGAAAGTGTCACACGCTGCCCATGCAGCATTGTTAATATCCTTCTGGTCAATCTTGCTACTCATTCTTTATTCTCCTTTTGCAAAACGCGTTACTACCATTGAAATATATTGCTTCCGCTTATCAGCAAGTCCGCTCAGCAGAGTCTGCTCACGAGCGGAGAGCGAGACCAGCTCTACAATTTTTTTTTGCTTCTCCAATGAAGGCAATAAAACCTCCAGATTTTCAAGAACCTCCTTGCTGATCATCTTCTGAGCCGTCCCGATAGCTCTGCTTGTCAAAAATACCTGCGCTTCCCGCTGACCGAGATACCAGTTCAGATACTCAGGCAAAACCCTGTCAGGTTTTGTAACCCTGATTCTCAGCAAAGGAGCGGTCACAACGGCCATACCCGGATTTTCAAGAAGAATCGCTGCATTGCTTACGAGCCCACGTGACCGGAATACAAGATCTCCCTTACGGACAAGGTGGTGATCTTTTACTTTATCCATATCTATCCTGATCAGCTCATCGCAACCAACGGTGTTGTTGTCGAGCAGATCTTTCATCTGGATGACCGCTACCGCCCCGCCTTTCGAGGCCTCAAGACGAGACCTGAACGAGTACCCCACCTGCACATTCGCTATATTTTTTATCCCTACCTCCACAAATCCTCCATGATTCTCTGGAATGTCATTTCTACAAAAAACCAAATATTTTGTAGAAAACCAAATATTTTTTTCAGAAATACCGTTCCTGCACTTTATCCTTCACTAGTGTCACGTCACAAATGTAAAGTCGTATAAATAGCTTTATATTGTTCT
>DYNE01000091.1 GCA_020721225.1 Pelodictyon luteolum
TCTGCTTGCTGATTACTTTTGTTGCCGCTGTGCTTTTTTCAGCAAAACCTAATTAATAGTACCGCTTCAGAACCTCTTTCACGCTTTTGTTCTTCCTTTCCTTATTGGGAATTTCCAATTATATCCGTATTATCAAAGCCCGTTTTACGGTGGGGCGTCGCCAAGTGGTAAGGCATCGGCCTTTGGAGCCGACATTCGCAGGTTCGAATCCTGCCGCCCCAGCATATAATCAGCAAGATCAGTCTGATCCGACTGATTTGACCGATCGGACTGATCAGAAAGAAAAACAGCAAAAGGCAGCCATTCGAGCTGCCTTTTGCTGTTTTTCGGATTTGCCTGCAAATCAGTAGCGGTAATGATCCGGTTTGTAGGGCCCTTCCACGGGAATACCGAGATATTCAGCCTGTTCCTTTGAAAGAGTGGTGAGTTTGACGCCAAGTTGTCCGAGATGCAGTCTGGCAACCTCCTCGTCAAGTTCTTTTGGCAGACGGTACACATCGATGGAGTACTCTTTTGTCCAGAGCTCGATCTGTGCGAGTGTCTGGTTGGTGAAGGAGTTGCTCATCACGAATGACGGGTGTCCGGTTGCGCAGCCGAGGTTCACCAGGCGGCCTTCGGCCAGCAGGTATATCGAGTTGCCGCTTTCAAAAGTGTACTTGTCGACCTGCGGTTTGATGTTGAGCTTTGTTGCGCCAGCGAAACTGTTGAGCTGCTCGACCTGGATTTCGTTATCGAAATGGCCGATGTTGCAGACTATGGCTTCATCCCGCATCTGCTTCATATGCTCGAGGGTGATGACATCCTTGTTGCCGGTAGTTGTGACGAAAATGTTGCCTTCTCCCACAGCATCTTCCATGGTGGTTACTTCAAAACCTTCCATCGATGCCTGCAGGGCGCAAATAGGATCGATTTCGGTAACGATCACCCGTGCGCCGTATGTACGCATGGAGTGGGCGCACCCTTTGCCGACGTCGCCGTAACCGAGGACCACAACGACTTTTCCGGCAATCATGACGTCCGTCGCCCGTTTGATGCCGTCGGCAAGCGATTCGCGGCAGCCATAAAGGTTGTCGAATTTTGATTTGGTTACCGAGTCGTTGACGTTGATGGCAGGAAAGAGCAGTTCACCTTTCTCCATCATCTGATAGAGGCGATGAACACCGGTGGTGGTCTCTTCCGATACGCCTTTCATTTCCGCTGCAACCTTGTGCCAGCGCTGTGTATCTTCGCCGTACACCTCTCTGAGCTGCTGGTAAAGGGCTTTTTCTTCGGCATTGCCGGGGACTTTTTCAAGCAGTTCCGGGTTGTTTTCGATCTTGTAGCCGAGATGGATCATCAGGGTAGCGTCGCCGCCGTCGTCGACGATGAGGTTCGGTCCTTTGCCGTCTTCGAATTCAAGGATCTGGCGGGTGCACCACCAGTACTCGTCGAGTGATTCGCCTTTCCATGCAAACACAGGAATACCTGCCGCTGCAATAGCTGCTGCGGCGTGATCCTGGGTTGAAAAGATGTTGCAGCTTGCCCAGCGTACCTCGGCTCCAAGATCCACGAGCGTTTCAATCAGCACTGCGGTCTGGATGGTCATGTGCAGCGATCCTGTGATACGTGCGCCTTTGAGGGGTTTCTGGCCGGCATATTTCCGTCGCGTAGCCATCAGGCCGGGCATCTCTTTTTCTGCGATCTCAATTTCCTTGCGTCCCCATTCGGCAAGGGTGATATCCGCTACTTTATAAGCAAGCGCAGTTGCTTCTGTTGTCATAGGATTCGATTGGTTTAAAAGATATTTTCAGGTGCGGTACCCTCAGTTACCTGACGGCGACGATTGATTGCTTCGCTTTCGACAGGTAACCGGAGGGTTCCTTGTTTTCTCAGGCCAGATTGAAGGCTTTTTTCAGCTCTTCGACCTTGTCGGTTTTTTCCCACGGGAAGATGTCGCGGCCGAAATGACCATAAGCGGCAGTATCCTGGTAGCACCAGCCATGAGGCCTGTCGAGGTTGAATCTTCTGATGATGGCCGCCGGACGAAGATCGAAGATTTTTTCGGCTTTTGCCTGGATTTCGGCATCGTCGAGGCCGTGTTTTGCGGTGCCATGGGTGTCAATGTAAATCGATACCGGACGGGCGACGCCGATTGCATAGGAGACCTGAACGGTGCATTTATCGGCCAGATCGGCCGCAACGATGTTCTTTGCTACGTGGCGTGAAGCGTATGCCGCGCTGCGGTCGACCTTGGAAGGATCTTTGCCGCTGAATGCGCCGCCGCCGTGAGGAGCTGCGCCACCATAGGTATCGACAATGATCTTGCGACCGGTCAGACCGGTATCGCCGTGAGGTCCGCCGATTTCAAAGCGTCCTGTCGGGTTGATGTGGAATTTGGTGTTTTCATCGAGCAGTTCGGCCGGAATAACAACCTTGACGACATTTTCGATAATGTCTTTCTTGATCACTGCCTGGAACTCGGCTTCGCTCATGCCTGCCGGTTCAGGATCGTGCTGGGTAGAAACAACCACGGCATCGACGCGGGCAACTTTATCATCGATATATTCGAGGGTCACCTGGCTTTTCGCATCAGGGCGAAGGTAGGTCATGATTTTGCCTTCCTTGCGGATTTCAGCAAGTTTTTTGACGAGCTGCTGAGCGAACTGGATAGCTGCGGGCATCAGTTCGGGAGTTTCCGTACAGGCATAACCGAACATCATGCCCTGGTCGCCTGCTCCGACCCGGTCGAACTCATCGGCAATCTCTTCCTTACGGTCAACGCCGCGGTTGATATCCGGTGACTGGCTGTGCAGGGCGGAGAGAACACCGCAAGAGTTGGCTTCGAACATGTATTCGCCCTTGGTGTAACCGATTTCAGTGACGACTCTGCGGGCGATTTTCTGAATATCGACAATACCCTTGGTGGTGACTTCACCGCCGACAATCACCTGACCGGTGGTGACGAATGTTTCACAGGCTACTCGTGAATTGGGATCCTGGCGAAGAAATTCATCAAGTACGGCATCGGAAATCTGATCGGAAACCTTGTCCGGATGTCCTTCTGATACGGATTCGGAGGTAAAGAAATACCTTGACTGTGACATAGTTCTGGTAATGGTTTGGTTAAACGAACAACAGAAACAACTGAGAGCGGCAGCGTCAGGAGATGGATTTTCAGTGAACGGGATGTCAGCGGGAAACAGTTCTGGACACGGAAAATTTTTCCTGCAGGATCCGGAAAAGAATTTTCCGGAAGAGCCTGCGGCACCGTGTCCATAGGTAATGGGGATGCCGTTGCAAATATAAAGGCAAAATGTAAGCAATCGCCCGCATTCATGCAAAAAATCTCTTATCCCACCCGTATTTCCGAGTAATCGCCGATATTGATTTCATGAGGATTACCGCTGATTGACGCATTGTTGCCGACAATCGAATTGTCAAGCATGATCTGGCTTACTCTGGCGTCATTGCCGATAATGGAATCTTTTATAATTGCGTCGCTGACAACGGCATGTTCGCCGATGGTGGCATTAGGGCCGATTATGGCGTTTGAGACCGACGCGTTTTCCGCAATGAATACCGGATCATTGATGATGCACCCGGGGTATGCTTTTGATTTCGGTTTTTTCTGAAGCAGGGTTTCATTGGTTGAGAGCAGCGTTTCGGGTTTTCCGCAGTCGTACCAACCGTTTACGGGAAAAGTCGTGAACGGTTCCCCATGCTCGATCATGTATTGCAGGGCATCGGTGAGCTGGTACTCTCCTTTGGTTTTTATATCCTTATGTATCAGATGATCGATCGAGGAAAAAAGAGGCGCGGCCTGCCGGAGAAAATAGAGACCGACAATGGCAAGATTGCTGATCGGTTCATCGGGTTTTTCTACCAGTTTCATGATTTTTCCATTCTCCGTTACCGCCACTCCGAATCTGCGCGGATCGTCGACTTCATGTACTCCAAGGGTCGAAACCTCGTTTTCAAGCACGGGCTGGAGGTCGACATCGAAAATGGTGTCTCCGAGAATGATCAGGAGTGGTTCATCGTTGCTGATATAGGGTTTGCACATCCAGACTGCGTGAGCCAGGCCCAGGCGTTCGTGCTGGTTGACAAAGGTGAACTTGATGGAGTAGTTTTTTCTGAGCCACTCCTCTACCATATTTCCGAGATAGCCAACAATGACAATTGCTTCGTCGATACCGGCGTCGATGAGCTTGTCCATGATGTGCCCGATAATAGGCTTACCGGCTACATTCAGAAGTACTTTCGGATGTGAGAAGGTGTGAGGGCGCAAACGGGTTCCTACACCGGCAACTGGGATGATGGCTTTCATGGTTACTGATCTTTTAGTGAGGGGGTTGATAATCCTGCTTTAAGGATATTTTAATGAAAAATAAGGTAATTCAGAAGAGCTTGAGTCGTTCGGCATGAAGCTGACGGAAATCTGAAAATCAATTGTATTTTATCTGCTTGAAAAGTAAAACGAATTGTATTTCTGGTTTAGATCTTATTCGTAAATAATTTTGATATACGTCAGCAAAGTATTATGTTTCTC
>DYNE01000133.1 GCA_020721225.1 Pelodictyon luteolum
ATGCGAATTGTGCAACCGTATCACCGAAAATATGGGCAGATGCGTTGACGAGCTGCAACAGTCTGGCAAGCGGCGTCTGCGGACTTACAGACGGTTCTACAGCGGGTCAGTGGCGGCTGCCGAACAGGAGGGAATTGCTGAGCCTGATTGATGATCAGAAAGTCAATCCTGCTTTACCCACAGGTCATCCGTTTTTAAGTGTGCAGTCAGACTACTATTGGTCGGCTACTACCTACGCTGGCAATCCGGCCTACGCGTGGGGCGTGGATCTGGACGATGGCGGCGTGGGCGCTGTCGGTAAGTCGAACGCCTACTATGTTTGGCCCGTTCGCGGCGGGCAATAGAAAATTTGGGGCTTTGATTATTTGGGCGCTTTGACGGTGGGGGTACAGGGGGTATTCCCCCTGTCGAAATTTTTTTTTGTTTTTCGGGTATTCGGAGGGATATGTTGTTTTCACAAAAAATAGTGAACCGTTACAATGAACTGAAACAGGAAGCGGGTGATTGCATTCTGCTCATGCAGGTCGGCGCATTCATGAAGGTGATGAATGAAGACGCGCGTATTGTTTCCGGCATTACGGGTCTGAAGCTTATGGCTGCCGGTGAGATTGACGCTCCTGTGATTTCGGGCGGTTTTCCGAAATCCGGTCTTGACGCTTATGTGGGAAAGCTTGTCCGTGCGGGGCATGGGGTTGCCATTGCGTTTCAGAATGAGCAGAAAGAGCGGCATATTGCCGAAATCATCAACCCCTCCCCTGCCCCTCCCCGAAACGGAGAGGGGAGAGATTCTGCTTTTCTCCCCCTTCCCTCTCAGGGAAGGGGGCCGGGGGGTTAGGTTGGCACGTTATGACCATCTTCCGATTTATCGGGATGCGTATGATATGGCTCTGCATATCGAAAAAATTGTGCGGAATTTCAGCCGGTATCACAAATATACGCTCGGTACGGAATTGCGGAACAGAAGCCGGAACATTGTGGAAAAAATCATACAGGCAAACAACTCCGAAAACAGAAAAGAACATCTGCTTGAATTGCGGCTGGAATTGGAAACTCTCAAAGTTTTTACCCGACTCTGCCATGACTCAGGCGGGTTTTCAAGCACCAAGAGTTATCTGCATATAGCAGAGCGCATTGTTAATATTGCAAAGCAGAATGAAGGGTGGATAGGAAAAACTGTCTGAACCGCTGATTCACCGGATTTCCCCTGATTGTAATGATTTTCATAATCAGCGTAATCAGAATAATCAGCGTAATCAGTGGTTCA
>DYNE01000134.1 GCA_020721225.1 Pelodictyon luteolum
CTCTACGGCAGGCGACGGGTAGGAAAGACCCGCCTGGTGCGGGAATTCATCCGTGACAAACGGGCGATCTATTGTATGGCTGATAGCGTGACCGAGGCCGAACAGCTACGTAACCTTGGCACTGAAGTCGGCGAACAGTTCGGTGATACCATCCTTGCGGAATCCGGTTTCCGGGACTGGCAGCAGTTTTTTCGTTACCTTGCAGAAAAGTCAGACCATGAACGCCTGATTATGGTGATTGACGAGTTTCCCTATCTGGTCAATTCCAACAAGGGAATATCCTCCATCTTCCAGAAAGGGATCGACAGCCATCTGAAGGAGAGCAACCTGTTTCTGATCCTGCTGGGGTCAAGCATCGGCATGATGGAGGAAGAGGTGTTGTTTTACAAAGCGCCGCTTTATGGCCGGCGCACTGCTTCGCTGGAGGTGCGGGAAATGCCATTTTCTGCTCTGGCTGAGTTTTTCCCCGATGCCGACCTGCAGCAGCATCTGGGGATCTACGGCGTGTTCGGCGCCATTCCGGCCTATATCGAACAGGTCAATCCTGCTGCGGATATGCTGGACAACATCAACGAACTGATCCTTGACCGCGGTTCGTTCCTCCATAATGAAGTGGAATTTCTGCTGCGGGAAGAGCTGCGGGAACCGCGCAATTACTTTGTGATTCTGCGCGCCATTGCCCAGGGCAAGCGGAAAATGGCAGAGATTATAAATGACACCGGCTTTGACAAGAGTCACCTGGCCCGCTATCTGGACATCCTCCGTTCACTCCGTTTTGTGGACAAAGAAATTCCGGTGACAGAAAAATATCCCGACAAGAGCCGCCTTGGCCTGTACCGGTTGCACGACCGCTTTTTTTCCTTCTGGTTCAAGTATGTCTTTCCTCACCGCAGCAGACTGGAAATCGGCAATACCGAGTATCTGTTGAACAAGATCAACGACAGCTTTGACCAGCACCTCTCCTTTGTCTATGAGGATGTCTGCCGGGAACGCTGTCTGGAACTGATGAAATCCGGAGTGATGTCATTCTCCGCCATCGGCAGATGGTGGCAGAAGAACGAAGAGATCGACCTGGTGGCGCTGGATGAAGAAAACAACACCATCTGGTTCGGTGAATGCAAATGGAGCATCAACCCGGTTGGCGAGGATCTGTACCGTGACCTGCAGCGTAAGGCCGGGTTGGTTCAATGGGGCAGAGAAAACCGCCAGGAACGGTTTATGCTCTTCAGCAGGAATGGTTTTACCGAGGGGATGAAGAA
>DYNE01000048.1 GCA_020721225.1 Pelodictyon luteolum
AGATATTCTCGTCGACTCGTTTTCGGAAATCAGAATTTATAGAGGTTCCCTTTATACAACAAAGCAAAAATCATAAACGTTCAGTAACCCCAATCATACAAGCAACACCCAAGCCTGGATCGCCGGAAAAATCGGAAACAGGAAAACCATCATCGGTGCCGTTTGAAAAAAGTACCCGCCACGCAGTTGAACGCAGTGGATACTCCGGCCATGCATGAGATTTCCGAATCAGTTCGATGCGGAAATCAGGCAGGATACACTCTGTTCAAAAAAAACGACGTATCGCGTTTTTCAGGCGATGTTCGACACTTTTCCTTTATGTACGAATCAGAATTTGATAAAAAAACGGCATCCTCCTGTTTTACAGGAAGAATTTCGGGGCATGAGGGATTCGGAAAAAAGAGCTGAAAACAGATTCGAAAGTTCGAATAGCGAATCGTGTTTCAGTACAGGATCTCGCGTTTCGGCATTTTCCTGCCCTTTATCCGGCGCAAGAAAAAATTCACGAGGACAAGCGAGCCGGCGGCCAGCACCGGAGAGAGCAGGATCAGGGGAAAAAAGCGTATCGTGTTCATGGCCATTGGGTTCTGCGTCTGTAAAATGGGCTTAACGAATGTTCTTCATATTACGAAAAGGGTACGGAATTTTTTGATGATCCTGAAGCAGGAGCAAAAATATCCGAATAGGTACCCGAATTGATAAGCCAGAAGAGGAACGATGGCTAAATAATCGGTTTTATCGTCGTTTTCTGAAAAATGAAAACGGATAGATTATTATATTACAACAAAATCTTACCACACAATCCTCTAAATATCATAATAGAAATATGGCAGCTGATGAACTGAACAAACCGGCAGCGGCAAAACCCGCTCCACAAGCAAGCCCGGCAAGCAATGTGGGCAATGGCGATATGGCCAACTTAATCGGAAATATGGGTATACTGATCGACTCAACCATCGTGTCTGTCCAGGGCATGATCAGTTCGGTCAGCACCGCAACCGGACAGATAATCGAGGGCGTTACCTCGACCATAAATTCGGAACCGGTCAAGGAGATCATCCACAACGTGAATTCGGTTTCCGGACAGCTTATAGAAGGCGTTACGGCAACGCTCAAATCGGAGCAGGTGCAGTCCTCTGTTCAGGAGCTTGGAAAGCTGTGGAAAAATCTGCTGGAAAATCTCAACTCAACAGTAAGCACCCTTAATGAGACGGTCAGTTCCGGACAGGTACAGCACCTTTTCGATAATGTCAGCTCCGGTCTTGGCCAGCTCGTCAGCAACGTTTTTTCCCCGGGAATGGGCATGGGAATGGGCATGCACATGGGCGGTGGAGATGAGAGACATAAAAAAGAGATCAAGCAGATTCCTTTTTGCCAGAAGCCGGCCACAGTTCCCGAAAAACCAAAACCGGAAAAAAAGGCACCTGAAGCCTGAACTCTTAAACCCAGCCTGAACTTTTGGTAATCCCTGATTGTTTGAATCATATCAGGGATTACCCTTTATGTTACGTATACGAGCCCCCACCCTCTATAAGCAAGAAAGGAATTTTTGTGCAGCAGGCAGAACAGGATATGCGTTATTCCGGAATTAAAGCATCCGGAACGAAAAAATGCAATGTACTTATCGCCGATGATGATGAAACCTCTCGTCGGGTTGTCAGCCATTTTGTAAGTAAAATGGGTTATCAGCCCCATCTCGCTTCAGACGGTGAGGAGTGCATCAAGATAGCGCAGGAGCAGGAGATGAATGTGCTCCTGCTCGACATCTCGATGCCGAAGAAAAACGGTTTCGATGTGATGAGCTACTTCAAGGAAAATGGCATAACCATGCCGGTCATTGTGGTAACCTCATCGTATGAGATCCCGCTTGCCGTAAAGTGCATCAAGATGGGAGCGTTTGAATACCTTACCAAACCGGTCAGCATCGAACGTCTGGAAATCGTTTTAAGAAATGCACTTGCCGAATCGCAACTGCAGAATGAAGTGTTCAAGCTTCAGAAAGAGTTGAAAAGCAAGGAGCTTTTTCAGAATATCATCGGAAAAAGCCTCGCTATTCGCGATACGATGGAACAGGTCATGAAGGTAATGGAAACGGATCTGAATGTGCTGATTCTCGGTGAAAGCGGAACAGGCAAGGAGTTGTTCGCCCAGTCCATTCATAACGGGAGCAAAAGGAAAAACGGCCCCTTCGTCTCGGTCAACTGCGCGGCAATATCAAGCGATCTTGCGGACAGCCTCCTATTCGGTCATGTCAAAGGCGCTTTCACCGGGGCAAATAATGATCATACAGGCTTCTTCGAGCAGGCTCACAAAGGCACAATTTTTCTTGATGAAATCGGTGACATGAATTCAGATATTCAGGCCAAGGTACTTCGAGCACTGCAGGAGCATAAAATTCGCAAAGTAGGCGAAAAATCGGAAAAAACGGTTGATTTCAGAGTCATATCAGCCACCAACCGGGATTTTTCGTTAGCCATTATGAACAACCAGTTTCGTGAAGACCTTTATTACCGTCTCGAAGAGTTCCCCCTCTGTATCCCCCCTCTGCGTGACAGAGAGGCCGATATCAGTCTGCTCGCCAATCATTTTCTTGGTGAATTCGCAAGTGCCAACAATCTCGAACCACTGAAATTCAGTGCGGAAGCGTTATCTGATCTCATGGATTATCCGTGGCCCGGCAATATCCGTGAACTGAAAAATGCGGTTCAACGAGCTGCAGTTACAAGAAAGGGCACGACCATCGATATACTGCAGGCGCCCCGAATTCATGGAAAAACTCCTTTACAGCATCAACAGCAGCAGCAACAACAGGAACAAACGGAAGCGCCACCGGCAGCGGCAGTTTCTCTTGAAGATCATGAGCGCGAAGCTATCATGAAGGCTTATGGCGTTTCGAGAGGAAATCTCACAAGAACAGCAAAAGTGCTTGGCATCGGAAGAGCTACCCTGTACAGAAAACTCGATAAATTCAATCTGCAGCACCTGAAAAACAGTTAGTGAATTTCAGGATTGCGCCGCGACTCCTGTATGTCCAAATCCGCCTTCCCCCCGCTGCGAGAAAGACAGTTCTTCGACTTCTTCAAAATCAACCCGCTCGACACGGGCAACAACCAT
This sequence comes from Pelodictyon luteolum, assembly GCA_020721225.1. Taxonomy (GTDB): domain Bacteria; phylum Bacteroidota; class Chlorobiia; order Chlorobiales; family Chlorobiaceae; genus Chlorobium; species Chlorobium luteolum_C. The sequence continues at coordinate 3,115 of DYNE01000048.1, forward strand.
TTGTGCTATACGGTCTCCATGCGATACAGTAAATGGCTCTTTTCCGTAGTTGACCAGAATCACCTTGACCTCTCCGCGATAATCGGCATCGATCGTTGCGGGACTGTTCGGCAGTGATATGAGATGCTTCAGAGCCAGACCGCTTCTCGGTCTCAACTGGGCTTCATACCCTTCCGGAAGTTCAATGGCGAATCCTGAGGGAATAAGCGCTGTCGAAAAGGGTTCGAGCAGAACAGGCTCGTCAAGACAAGCGGCAACATCCATTCCTGCGGCATGAACTGTGGCATAAACAGGTAAATGCGCTTTTTTGTTTACTCTGACAATTTTTACTTTTATCATCGTTTCATGTTTTTCTGTTCGTGATCGTGATCTGATGGAAATGAATATAACAATACAAACTTGCTGCGTTTTGAAACAATCATCTGAAAAAGTCTATGCTCTGGCATTCGGCGCTCATCCCGACGATGTTGAACTTGCCTGCGGCGCAACTCTGCTGAAAATCATGAAAGAGGGTAGGCGCGTAGCGGTCTGTGACCTCACCAGAGGTGAACTTGGAACGCTGGGAAGTATAGAAATCCGAAAAGCCGAAGCGGAAAAAGCCAGGCAAATCATGGGTTATGCAGCACGGGTATCGCTCGATCTTGGTGACGGCAAGCTCTTTTATAACGAGGAAAATCTGAACGCAATAATCAGGGTGATCCGTCGGTTCAGGCCTGAGGTGGTTTTTGCCAATCCTCCGGATGAGCGGCACCCCGACCATATGAAAGCTTCGAAACTGGTCGCCGATGCGGTTTATTATGCCGGACTGAAACGGCTCGTCACTGAAGAAAATGGCCGTAAACAAGATGCCTTCAGACCGACTCACCTGCTCTACTATCTGCAGTTCAAGCATCTCGATCCCGATATCATCGTCGATGTAACCGATACGTTTGAGGCTTCGAGATCCGGTATTTCAGCTTTCGGTTCGCAGTTTTATCATGAAGATGCTGCAGATGAACCTGCAACCCTGATCAATCGGAAGGAGTTCCTTACGGGTCTTGAAGCCCGTGCACGGTATTTCGGGGAACAGATCGGCTCTCTTTACGGAGAGGGTCTTCTGATGACCAGAACGCCGGGAGTCGCAACGTTCAGTTCATTGTTTCCATAGAAAATCTCACCGGTAATCGTGCTTCGGTTTCCGGCCTCCACGAAGAAATCTGTCGGCAAAAAGCGCTGCCTGACACCCTTCGGCCGCTACGATTACCGCCTGTTTGATCTCTTTACAGAGCATATCGCCCGCCGCGAAAACACCGGGAGCCGATGTCGCATAATAACTGTCGATTTTCAGGCATCCGCACTGTGAAACGGCAAGCCGCCCTCCTATGAAGTCAAGCACAGGGGATGAACCGCTGAGATAGATGAAAAAACCATCAACAACAAGCGGCTTCTCTGCACCCTGAAGAGTCAGAGACTCAACCTCCTTAACGCCATTGACGGCAAGAACCTTACAGTCATAACGGATTTCGACGTTTACTGACTGATTCAGCACAGCAACCTCATCATCCGGAACGGAGAACTTACCTGCTGAAAAAAGCACAATGACCTTCGCTGCAAATCGGCTCAGGACGATCGCCTCCTCAACCGTCTCCCGGTTTTTTCCATAAACAGCAACGACCTTTCCCTTGTAAAAAGCCGCATCGCAGGTTGCACAATAACTCACGCCCATACCGACAAGTCGTTTTTCGCCGGGAATCTCACTGCTTTTGCCCATGGCGCCGGTTGCAAGTATGAGGGTTTTTGCTCGATAGTACTTTCCGGAAACGGTAAAGACTGCCTTTTCTGAACCATCCGGGTCAATACCGGTAACCTTGTCGCGCACATATTCCGCTCCGAACGAAACCGCCTGCCGCTTCATCAGCTCAAGCAGTTCCATTCCGCTGAGAGAATCGGGAATGCCGGGATAATTGGCTATATGATGTGCCATTCCGAGCGCTCCGGCATGAGGATCCTTATCGATAACAAGTGTCTTCAGCTCTGCCCTGGAGGTATAGAGGGCAGCCGAAGAACCTGCAGGACCGCCTCCAATAATGATCACATCGTAAAGCCCGGTTTGCATACGCCTTTTGGTTTTGAATGAAGCATTCTTTCTCTAAATTGTTTTTTCTGTTGAGGTTCAACCTTTTTCAAGATGAAAACATGCGAAAAACATTTATTTCAGCGATTTTTCTGCTGCTGCTCGTATCCGGTCTTGTCGCATGCCGTCAGAAAAGCGAAAACATTCGAAACGATCATATCGTTGCCGGCATCTCTGCTGATTTCGATTATCTCAACCCGCTTCTGATCCAGCTTTCGCTCTCCCGTGAGGTATGCACGCTTATCTATCCTTCGCTTGTCAAACCTGCATACAACGAAGAAAAAGGAACAATAGAATATAAACCCTCGACGGCAAAAAGCTGGGAGTTTTCATCTGACGGAAAACATGCAACGTTTCATCTTCGTTCCGATGCCTCATGGGAAGATGGTATAAAAGTTACCGCCCATGATTTCAAGTTTTCATATGCACTCTATAAAAACCCTAAAATCGCCAGTTCACGCCAGCACTATCTCGATGATCTGCTACTCCTTCCTGACGGATCGGCAGATATAGAACACGCCGTCGAAACGCCTGATGATTCAACCCTTGTTCTGCATTTCAATAAATCGCTTGCCGACAGGATCGTACTCGACCATTTCAATGATCTGATGCCGGTAGCCCGCCATATCTTCTCTTCGATTCCTGCCGATGAAATCCGCAGCAGAGCCGCCGATCTTCCGATAATCGGCGCCGGACCGTTCAAGGTGAAAGAGTGGAAGCGTCAGGAAAAACTGGTGCTTGCCGCAAATCCATCGTCGGTACTGCCCCACCCTGCCGTAACCGGAAGCATGACCTTTCTGATAGTTCCGGAATACACCACCAGGCTTGCCATGCTGAGATCGGGACAGATCGATGCCCTGATCTCAGCCGGAGGCATTACCCCGAAAGATGCCGCAGAACTGAAAACGACAAATCCGGAAATTACGATCAAACCGGTCCGCAACAGATATTTCGACAGTATTGTCTGGCTTACTATCGACGGTGAAAATTACCGGAACTCCCGTACCGTTGCGCCGAACCGCTTTTTCGGCGATACAATGGTGCGCAGAGCCCTGACCTATGCCGTCGATCGCGAATCCATAATTGACGGATTCATGGGTCCCGACCATGCCGTTATTGTCAACACCTCGCTCTCTCCGGCCTATAAAGCCATTGCAAACAAAACGATGGAGCCATACGCCTTCAATCCCGAAAAAGCGCGGGAACTGCTCAAAGCCGCAGGCTGGGCACCAGGACCTGACGGCATTCTGCAGAAAAACGGTGTTCGATTCTCCTTCGAACTGGCCGCTCCCACAGGCAACCCTCGCAGGAACTATGCTGCAACCATCATACAGCAGAACCTGCGCGATATAGGCATTGACTGCCGGCTGCGATTCGACGAGAGCCTGATTTTTCTGAAAAATCAGAACGAATTCCGCTATGATGCTGCATTATCGGGCCTTGCTGCCGAAACGCTCCCGTTTCAGCTTATCATCTGGGGCAGCGATTTCGCAAACCGCCCTTTCAACTCCTCGGCATTCAGGAACCCCGAACTCGATCAGGTTATCGACGCCCTCAGCAGACCGGTAGCGGGTGGAGAGCAAACCGCACTCTGGAAAACCTATCAGCAGATTCTCAATGACGAACAACCAAGAACGTTCCTGTATTACTATGATGAACTGGAAGGATTCGGGAAGCGATTGAGCAACGTGGAGGTCAACCTGCTTTCAACGCTCTACAATGCCTGCGACTGGAAACTGAACAAATAACCGGTGTTCAGCTGTGGTGCGGAAATTTGCCGCACCACTCTATTTTACTATATTCAACTACTTTTCTGCAAAGCACTTAGAACACCTATAACAAGTAAACGCTAAATCACTGTTTTATGCCGCGTTATACTCCGGAACAGCTCGCAAGAAGAAATGCTTCGCCCTGGACAAAATCACAGGCAATTCTGGCCCCGATCCAGTTTCTGATTTTTCTTGCCGGACTTACCGTCACCTGGCTATACAAGCAGGGAATATGGATCGATGATTTCGGCTGGATCACTTTTTTCGTGACTCTGAAAACCTTCATGCTCTTTCTTATTTTCGTGACCGGAGCGTTTTTCGAGAAAGAAGTGTTCGGAGCATACGCATTTGCACCCGAGTTTTTCTGGGAAGATTTCGGCAGTGCCATCGCCATGATCGTCCATATCTCCTACTTCGTGCTTTTTTTTCAGGGCCTGGACGAAAACTTTCTTATCTGGACTGCACTGCTTGCTTATCTCAGCTATCTTGTCAACGCAACGCAATTCCTGATTCGCCTGCTGCTCGAAAAGCATAACGAAAAAAAGCTCAAGCAGCAGCAAATGACCTGATGACCTGCAACAGCAAACATACAGTATGAAATCAAAAGCCATTGTATTCAGCGGAGTCCGACAGATTTCTCTCTGCGATGTCACCCTGAAACAGCTCTCATCAACCGATGTGCTGGTTGAAACCTACTGGTCGTCAATCAGCACCGGTACGGAAAAAATGGCCTGTAACGGTCTTATCCCTTCACCTCCGTTCATCTTTCCGTTCATTCCGGGCTATGAAACAGTTGGCCGGATCATCGAGGTCGGTGATCATGTCAACCAGAGTTTGATCGGCAAGTTTGCCTATGTAGCCGGTTCGTTCGGGTACATAGATGTCAATGCCGCATTTGGCGGTGCTTCGCAATTCATTGTTTGTCCTGTTGACAGTATTACGCTGCTCGATTCCATAGCGAATCCGCAATGCGGTATCGCACTGCCTCTCGGAGCAACGGCTTTGCATATTATCGATCTTGCCGAAGTTGAAAACAAAAAGGTGCTGATACTCGGTCAGGGGGCCGTCGGAATTCTGGCAACGGAACTGGCCCGCCATATGGGGGCCAAACTGATTGCCGTTACGGAGCCCTATCAGAACCGGCTCATGTTTTCTTCAGCAGATCTGAAAGTCAACCCTGACAAAGAGGATGTTTCCGCAGCCCTTGCCGGACATGAGTTCGATGTCCTGATTGACAGTACCGGTATCATGAGCGCAATCGACACAGGACTCCGCTTTCTCAAATTTCATGGCGTCGTGATCTTCGGCGGTTACTACCAGCGTATGAATATCGACTACTCGCAGGCTTTCCAGAAGGAGTTATCGTTCATTGCGGCAAGGCAGTGGGCGCATGGCGATCTTGAAAGGGTTCGCGATCTCATCGCTGTAAAAAAACTCAATGCCGAAAAAATTTTCACTCACCAGTGCAAGGTCGATGATAACATTACGTCGGTCTACATGCAGGCATTCAGCGATCCGGACTGCCTGAAAATGATTCTGCACTGGAAAACCGATGCTGAAGAACAGGAACGGGCCTGCTATCTGACCAGCGAAACCTGAGAACCGCTTATCCATGGCAGCCAGAACGATTGCGATTTACGGCAAAGGAGGCATAGGCAAAAGCTTTACCACCACCAATCTCAGCGCGACGTTTGCGCTGATGAATAAAAAAGTGCTGCAGCTCGGCTGCGATCCCAAACACGATTCAACGACATCGCTTTTCGGAGGTATTTCATTGCCTACGGTTACGGATGTCTTTGCCGAAAGGAATGCCCTCAACCGGAAGGTTGAGATCAGTGACATTGTCTTCAGGCGTGACATTGCCGGATTTCCTCAGCCCATCTACGGCATAGAACTGGGCGGGCCGCAGGTTGGACGCGGTTGCGGAGGAAGGGGTATCATTTCAGGATTCGATGTGCTGGAAAAACTCGGTATTTTCAAATGGGATATCGACATCATTCTGATGGATTTTCTCGGTGACGTTGTCTGCGGAGGTTTTGCAACTCCCCTTGCCCGTTCGCTCAGCGAGGAGGTTATTCTCGTAACGAGCAACGACCGTCAGTCCATTTTCACGGCAAACAATATCTGCCAGGCCAATAACTATTTCAAAACCGTCGGGGGAGAGTCGCGGCTGCTCGGCCTGATTGTCAACCGTGATGACGGCAGCGGTATGGCTGAAAAATATGCTGAAGCGGCAGGTATTACGGTACTGATGAAAGTGCCCTACAACACCGACGCACGAGACCGCGACGACAGTTTCGATTTCGCCGTCAGACTGCCAGAGATCGGGGATAAATTCAACAAGCTTGCCATCGATATTCTGGAAAGCAGGATCATGCCATGTGATGCGACCGGCCTTGACTTCGAACAGTTTATCAGGCTTTTCGGCGATGTCAGTAACGACGATCCAGTGCCGGCAACGGAAGCTGAACTGTTCGGAATATGCTCTGAGCCGCTAACGGAAGAAAAAAAGCTGAGCGGAGAAGATATACGCATGATGGCCTGTATAGAGAGGTTGCCGCCGGACGAACGGGAGATCTATCGAATGTGCGAGCTTGAACATCGCCCGGCAAGCGAAATCGCAGGCATGATGAACGCAGACGAGGCTACGGTCCGGGCTCTGCTTTCAAGCGCGCAAAAAAATCTTAAAAAACTCTTTTTCGAGATTTAATTCCATTTCCAATACAAATAAGCATTTATATTGCCCGCGACAATCCGGAAATTCCTTGCAATTAGCCGGTGAAAAAGGAGTATCGCTTCGCGGGAGTATCGGTCGGGTACTCCCGGGAGTATCATTCGCTCCGCGAATGGGAGTATTGCGCGCCGCGCGGTATAAAATTATGTTTTTTTCAACTTCAGCCTCTTCAACCTGACCCGTAACACTCAGCTCGTTCTTCCGATCTCCACTCAGAACTCAGAACCAGGAACTAATTCCCCAATCTTCTACCGCGAAGCGATACTCCAGCAATGCGAAGCGAGCTATACTCCGCGATGCGACAGCGAGCATACTCCCGAGCACGAAGTGCTCGATACTCCCCTGCCCCTCTGTAACACGATCTTCATCTTCCCACTCCCTCACTTGCTCCTGGATTATAAGCGCATTAATGAAATAGAATAGGAATAAGAACATCCTCATGCAGTCGAGCCTTATCGCATAATACAGAAAAGGCTGCCTTTTCGGGGCAGCCCTTCTGCTGTTTTTCCGGTTTCCCGGTACTTCCCTTACGTACCTGACCGGAAATCAGACGACGGCACCGTTCAGGCGTTTGCCTTTTTGGTGGCCTTCGCCCTCAGGTTCGAGTCGAGAATCTTCTTTCTGAGCCTGATGCTCAGCGGAGTTACCTCAAGCAGCTCATCATCATTGATAAACTCGAGCGCCTGTTCCATCGAAAGAATTTTCGGAGGAGTCAGACGAAGCGATTCATCCGTTCCGGAGGAGCGCATATTGGAGAGTTTTTTCGTCTTGCAGACATTGAGCGTGATATCGAGGCCCCTCGTGGACTCGCCGACAACCATTCCTTCATACACCCTGGTATTGGGTGCAATGAAAAAGGTACCGCGATCTTCGAGATTGCTCAGTGCATAGGCAACGCAAACACCGGTTTCGGAGACGACAAGAGCACCCGTCTCTCTTGAAGGAAGTTTGCCTTTGAACGGCTGATAGTTGTAGAACACATGGGAGAGAATACCCTCGCCTTTGGTATCGGTCGTAAACTCGAGATTGTAGCCGATCAGACCTCTCGTGGGAATTTCAAATTCGAGGCGTACCATACCACCGCGCAGTGTGCCCATATGGGTCATTTCTGCTTTTCTTCGGCCCATCTTTTCAATGATCACACCGGTATATTCATCAGGAATATCGATGGTGACATGTTCGATCGGCTCAAGCAGCGTTCCGTCGTCATCATGGTGCATGATAACTTCAGGCCTTGAAATGGCAAGCTCGTATCCTTCCCTGCGCATGGTCTCGATGAGCACCGACAGGTGAAGCTCTCCCCTTCCTGAAACACGAAACGTATCTGCGCTTTCAGTCTCTTCTACGGAGAGCGCGACATTGGTCATGACCTCTTTCATGAGACGTTCACGAATCTTGCGGCTGGTCACCTCTTTTCCCTCCAGACCGGCAAAGGGAGAATCATTGACCGAAAAGAGCATCGAAAGCGTCGGTTTGCTGATCTCAAATGACTCGAGCAGCTCAGGAGCATCAACCGCTGCCAGCGTATGGCCGACATTGGCTTCGGGAATACCTGCAATGGCGATAATGTCTCCGGCTGACGCCTCCTTTGCCTCGACTCTCTGCAGTTTGTCGAACAGGAAAAGCTTGGAAACACTTCCTTTGCCGACAACGCCTTCAGAGGTGACTACGGCAAGCTGGCTCCCGGGACTGACTTTCCCGCGATGAATGCGACCGATGGCAATCTTGCCGATATAGTCGTTGTAATCAAGAGTCGTTATAAGCATCTGGAAACCGGCGTCCTCATCGCCGTCCGGAGGAGGAATCTCCTTGATGATCAGATCGAGCAACAGGCTCATATCCTGATCTTCGTCATCCATGCTGTATTTGGCAACACCGAGCTTTGCCGAGGTAAACAGGTACGGGAAATCGAGCTGGTCTTCATCCGCACCAAGCGCGATAAACAGGTCGAGTACCTGATCGTGCACCTTCACGGGATCCGACTGCGGACGATCTATCTTGTTGATCACCACAATCGGTTTCAGGTGCAGTTCGAGCGCCTTGCGCAGCACGAACTTGGTCTGCGGCATAGGCCCTTCGAATGCATCGACAAGGAGCAGAACTCCGTCAACCATTTTCAGAATCCGCTCTACCTCTCCTCCGAAATCGGCATGACCCGGAGTGTCAACGATATTGATTTTATGATCTTTGTACAGTGCTGCCGCATTCTTCGAGAAAATAGTGATGCCACGCTCCCGTTCCTGGGGATTGGAATCAAGCACCCGGACATTGACCTGCTGATTATCCCTGAACGCCCCCGTTTTCTGAAAAATCGAATCCACAAGTGTGGTTTTCCCATGGTCAACGTGCGCGATGATAGCTATATTTCTTATATCTTGTCTCTTGCTCATCTTTTTTCTTCCAAATAAGTATATTATAAATCGTAACGGCCCGAATATACATTTTTATTCTTGGTTTTGCGGCCAGAAACTTTATCCTCCTGCAGGAGGAGGTCCCGGATGTTACGATACCGGCTTGATCAACATTTTTCAACAGAACACCCCGACATCATTCTGACATGGACAGTATCGTCTTGAACAATATACCGCTGTTTATTCTCATACAGCTTGTTTCACTGCTCTATATCATAACAACGCTTCTTTACGGAACACACTTTTTCAGAGATACCGGCTTTGCCGGACGATACAAGCAACCGGCTCTGGCTCTGACCGTTCTGACGCATGTCGTTTATCTCGGGCTTCTGACCTCGATTGAAGGGTACAAGCTGAGCTATTCGACCTTCAATCTCATGAGTATGGTGGCCCTCACCCTCGCCATTACCTATATTTTCATCGAATTCACGACAAAAAGCGATAAAACAGGTTTTTTTGTGCTTGCCTTTTCTGCAGGCGCCCAGGTTATTTCTTCGATTTTCACGGCACAATCTTCCGGCGCCGGCCCTGCATTCAGCGGCCTTGGCATAGGCGTACATCTTATTGCAGCTATTTTCGGCTTCAGCGCCATCGCTATTGCCGGACTTTACAGCTTCCTCTATCTCCTGCTTTTTCGGCAGATTCAGAAAAACCGGTTTGAGCTGCTCTTTCAGAGGCTGCCGAATCTCGAAGTCCTTGAACGGCTCACCATGCATGCCGTAGCTTTCGGTTTTATCTTTCTTTCCATCACCCTCTTCGCCGGCATCATAGAACAGAACGCTTCAGGAGAAGCGATCTCCCTGTCTGAACCCCGCCTGATTTCGCTGGTTGCCATCTGGTTGATTTATGGTGCGAGCATCTTTGTCAGGCCCATTACCGGCTGGGATCTCAAACATATGGCCTATCTCTTTATCGGGCTCTTCGTTTTCATCACCGCGCTCATTATGCTTATGACGTTTTTTTCACCATCATTCCATGGATTTACCGTCCAGTTACGCATGAATCATTTCACAGGGCCTTGTATTTGATTATTATAGGCATTTACAATATATTAAGTCACAAAGGTTCCTGCTGCAATTACAGGCAATCTTGCAATTCCCATAACCTGCTCATTTAAACAAGCCTGATATGAACATCATTTCAGTTGGTGTTAACCACAAAACTGCACCTATTGAAATCCGTGAAAGAATCGCTCTTTCGGAAGTTCAGAACAAGGAGTTCATTACCGATCTCATCTCAAGCGGCCTTGCTCATGAAGCCATGGTGCTCTCTACATGCAACCGTACTGAACTGTATGTTGTTCCGGCAATGACGGAGGTAACCGGTGAATATCTCAAGGAATATCTGATATCGTTCAAGGATGCCCGCAAGGAAGTCCGTCCTGAACACTTTTTCAGTCGTTTCTACTGCGGCACAGCCCGCCACCTTTTTGAAGTATCAAGTGCTATCGACTCGCTGATTCTCGGAGAAGGCCAGATTCTCGGCCAGGTCAAGGATGCATACCGTATCGCTGCGGAAGTTCAGGCGGCAGGTATCCTGATCACCCGACTCTGCCATACGGCTTTCAGTGTGGCAAAAAAGGTGAAAACCAAAACCAAGATCATGGAAGGGGCCGTCTCGGTCAGTTATGCCGCCGTCGAGCTTGCCCAGAAGATCTTCTCGAACCTTTCGATGAAGAAAATACTGCTGATCGGTGCCGGTGAAACCGGGGAACTGGCAGCAAAACACATGTGCCAGAAAAACGCCAGAAACATTGTCATCACCAATCGGACGCTCTCCAAGGCCGAAACGCTTGCCGAAGAACTCGGAACGGGAAAAGTGCTGCCTTTTGAAAGCTATAAAGAATATCTGCATGAATTCGATATCATCATCACGGCGGTAAGCACCAAAGATTATGTGCTCCGGGAAGCTGAAATGCACCAGAGCATGCAGAAACGCCGGCTGAAACCGGTTATCATTCTTGATCTCGGACTTCCCCGCAACGTCGATCCCGATATTTCCAGGCTCCAGAACATGTTCCTCAAAGATATCGATGCACTCAAGCATATCATCGATAAAAACCTTGAAAAACGTCGTGGAGAACTACCGAAAGTTCAGGCAATCATCGAAGAGGAACTGGTTTCGTTCGGGCAGTGGATCAACACCTTGAAAGTTCGTCCCACTATTGTGGATCTGCAATCGAAATTCATCGAAATCAAGGAAAAAGAGCTCGAACGTTATCGTTACAAAGTGAGCGAGGAGGAGTTGCAACGCATGGAACATCTGACCGATCGCATCCTTAAAAAAATCCTGCATCACCCGATTAAGATGCTCAAGGCACCGATAGACACATCCGACTCCATTCCAAGCAGAGTCAATCTCGTCCGTAATATTTTCGATCTCGAAGAACCAAATCAATAACTTTCAATACAAATCTGTAACTGCTTTGAAAAAACAGCTTATTATCGGTACCAGATCCAGCCCGCTTGCCCTGTGGCAGGCAGAATTCACCAAAGCGGAGCTTTCGAGGCATTTTCCGGAACTCGACATTACCCTTAAACTGGTCAAGACAACCGGAGACGTGCTTCTCGATTCACCGCTTTCAAAGATCGGTGATATGGGTTTGTTCACCAAGGACATTGAAAAGCATCTGATTGCAAAAGAGATCGATCTTGCTGTCCACAGTTTGAAAGATGTTCCGACAAGCACTCCCGAAGGTCTCATCATCACCTCGTTTACCGAGCGCGAGGATACGAGAGATGTCATTATTTCAAGAGACGGTGCCAAACTTGCCGATCTGCCCCTGAATGCAAAAGTTGCGACAAGCAGCCTTCGCCGTATGTCTCAGCTCAAAAGCCTTCGTCCCGATTTTGAAATCTGCGATATCAGAGGCAATCTCAACACCAGATTCAAGAAGTTCGACGAAGGGGAATTCGATGCTATGATGCTTGCTTATGCCGGTGTTTTCCGTTTGAATTTCAGTGACCGTATCTCGGAAATCCTGCCGCATGAGATCATGCTCCCCGCTGTCGGCCAGGGCGCTCTTGGTATTGAAACCCGCGTCGATGATGAACAGACCAGAGAAATCGTCAGAATTCTCAACCACTCCAATACGGAGTATTGCTGCAAAGCGGAACGGGCACTCCTTCGCCACCTTCAGGGAGGTTGCCAGATACCGATCGGCGCTTATGCCTCTTTCAAGAACGGCACTCTGAAACTTCTTTCATTTGTCGGCTCGGTTGACGGGACTGTGGGTATCCGCGACGAGATTACCCGTAACGGCCTGACCTCTCCTGATCAGGCGGAAGAAGCGGGTATTGCACTCGCAGAAGAGTTGCTGAGGCAGGGTGCAGATAAAATTCTTTCTGAAATCCGCAAAACCCGCTGATGAGTACAGTTCTTGTTACCCGTCCAAAACATCAGGCACACTCTTTTGTCAATGAGTTAGAACAATATGGTCTGATCTCGACTGTCTTTCCGACAATCGAGATCAGAACTGTTCCCGGCTGGGAGGTACCTGATCTTTCCCTTTTCCGGGGCGTTTTTTTTACCAGCCCCAACAGTGTTCAGTTTTTCATGGAACGCCTGCTTGCCGAAGCACCGGCAGAACTTGAAAAGCTTCGCAGGATGACGGTATGGGCTGTCGGAAAAACGACGGCCAGGGATCTCGCCGTTTACGGTATTGAAACCGAACCGGTGCCTAAAATCGCCGATGCGGTTACCTTGATGGCTGAAATTGAGCATGATGTCATCAGCGATAATGACTTTCTCTTCCTGAGAGGCAGTTTATCGCTCGGCACCATTCCGACAGTCATTGCCGAAAGGGGCGGCAGATGTACTGAAATCACGGTTTACGAAAACATCAAACCGTCGGTCGAAGATTCCGCTCTGATTAAACAGATGCTCGAAACCGGCGAGTTTTCCTGCCTTTCCTTTACCAGTCCTTCAACCGCCATCAATTTTTTTGAGGCAATCGGAACAACGAAAGTTCCTGAAAGCGTATTGATAGCAGCAATCGGCACAACAACCGCTGCGGCTCTTGAAAAACTCGGCGTCAGGGTTGACGTCATCCCGCCCTATTTCGATGGTCCGAATTTCGCCAGGGCAATTGCCGAAGCACTTAACGGCATCAAATAGCAGACGTCCATTTCCGAAAATCGTTTACCGATTGGACAAGGCATCTGAACCTTCCCGCGCATCGGGATCGTATGGGGGATCGAAATCCATATCAAAATCAGCTGACGGCACAGAAATATACTCTTCTGATTCAGGAAACTCTCTGGTGGTGATGGTGGCAACGTATGCATTCTTCCCATCTTCAGGAAAAAGCATAAGCTGACGCTCATTGACGAGCCCATTTCTCGCCATCGAGATTCGTTCACTTTCCCCGGCAACGCTATCTTCCGGTAACAAATCATCCAAACGGCCTTCATCACCACTTTTCCTGAGGCTTCTTTTTCGAACGCCCGAAGGAATTGTCTGCATAAGAGCAATTGCCGCTTCAATCCGTTTAACCCGAAGTTCCTTGGCGTAAAATCGTATAACCTATTGATTTTCGATAAATT
>DYNE01000092.1 GCA_020721225.1 Pelodictyon luteolum
GGCTGCCGGAAGTGATCGAAGCCCGTCATGTCGAAGTAGTCACAAGAAAGAAAATATCGGAATCCCGTAAAAAATAATATCATAATAGGTTACAGGCATTTCTCGTTCTTTTGCTTCTGGAACTTCCGATGAACCATCGACATGGCTTTCGACCGGAAATTCTTTTTTGACTATGTTCGTCGCAATCTGTTCGACGGCAGGCTGCGGCAGCGGCAGGTAGACGGGCTCAACCTGCTCTTCGACCACTGGGAGCAGTTGCTGCCGCAGGGAGATCTCCGCTGGCTCGCCTACGCGCTGGCCACCGTGCACTACGAAGTTGACCGTACCATGCAGCCCATCAGGGAGTATGGTTCTGCAGCTTATTTCAGGGATATGTACGACATCGAAGGGAGGTTTCCCGAAAAAGCAGTCCAGCTTGGCAATGTGCATCCAGGAGACGGAGCGCGCTTCTGCGGGCGCGGCTTCGTGCAGCTTACCGGACGAAGGAACTACGATGAGTGGTCGGAACGGCTTGGTATCGACCTGGCAGGAAACCCGGATCTCGCGCTCGACGGCACCATTGCCGCAACCATTCTCTTCGAAGGCATGCGCTTCGGCACTTTCACCGGCAAACGGTTCTCCGACTATCTCAATGACGAAAAAACCGACTGGGTCAACGCGCGTCGCATTGTCAACCGGCTTGATAAAGCCAGCCTCATCGCCGGCTTTGCCCGACATTACAAAACCGCGTTTTCACAGGCGATATGAAACATTTTAGCAGTCCTATGAGAATTCTTGAATACACTGGTTTCGATGCGGGCAGGTACAGTGATGCCTACGGTAAAGTAATTGAAGCACTTGTACGTCATGACTTTCGAGCGGCACAGGTAAAAAAGCTTGTCAATCTCACCCATGGCCGATTTTACCGGGCAAAGCTCGATGATGCGGCACGGCTGCTTTTCACGCTGGTTCGCCATGGCGACCAGACCTGCATTCTGATGCTCGAAATCATTGCCAATCATGCCTACGATCGCTCACGATTCCTCCGTGGTGCCATGATTGACGAGGCAAAAATATCCGACATTCGTGAAGAAGAAGCTTTTGCTGAAGCCTGCGAACTCCGGTACCTCCATCCAGAGCGGACGAAGGTTCATATGCTCGACAAGCCAATATCTTTCGACGATACGCAAGAAACGATATATCGCCAGCCGGCGCCCTTGATTATCGTCGGTAGCGCAGGCAGCGGGAAAACCGTCTTGACGCTCGAAAAACTCAAGCACGCCGAAGGCGAAGTGCTTTATGTTACCCATTCAGCATACCTCGCCGGTAATGCTCGCAATCTCTACTACGCCGGCGGATTTGAGCATCCGGGCCAGGAAGCGCATTTCCTCTCTTACCGCGAGTTTATCGAATCCATCCGACTCCCTTCAGGAAAAGAGGTGACATGGCGAGACTTTGCGGGATGGTTCGCCAAAATGCGCAACATTGCCAAAGAGATCGACGCCCATCAGGCATTCGAGGAGATACGGGGAGTGATAACCGCTGGAGCAGGAGGTGTCCTCACGTTTGACGAGTATATGAACCTGGGAATACGGCAATCCATCGTTACCGGTAACCAGCGAAGCCGGCTTTATGAATTGTTCGACAAATATCGCCAATGGATCGAAAAAGAAGGATTATTCGATCTCAACATAATTGCGCAGCGATGGCTGGATCTTGCTGTCGCTCGGTATGATTTCGTTGTTGTCGATGAAGTGCAGGATCTCACTGCAGTACAGTTGTCGCTGATTCTCAAAACCCTGAAACACCCCGGTCGTTTTCTGCTATGTGGAGATTCCAACCAGATCGTTCATCCGAACTTTTTTTCATGGAGTCAGGTAAAAAGCCTGTTCTGGAACACTCCCGAGTTAGCCCGAAAGGAGAAGCTTTCCGTTCTGACTGCGAATTTCCGTAACGGAACAGAGGCAACAAAACTTGCCAACCAGTTGCTGAAAATCAAACAGCACCGGTTTGGCTCGATCGACAGGGAGAGCAATTTCCTGGTGGAAGCTGTCGGAAGGGAGAGCGGCGAGGTGGCACTGATGGCCGATACCGATGCCATCAAAAGCGATTTGAATAAAAAAACCCGACAATCCACCCGTTTCGCAGTACTGGTCATGCGTGACGAAGACAAGGAAGAAGCTCGCAAACACTTTTCGACGCCACTCCTTTTTTCCATTCACGAAGCCAAAGGTCTTGAATACGACAATATTGTGCTTTTCCGGTTTGTTTGCGGTAACCGTGCCGAATTCAATGAAATTGTTGACGGTGTCGATCCGGCCGATCTGGAAGCGGAAACGCTTCAATACCGGAGGGCAAAGGATAAAAGCGATAAGTCGCTGGAAGTGTACAAGTTTTTTATCAATGCACTGTACGTCGCACTGACCAGAGCCATCAAAAACCTGTTTATCATCGAGACCGATACGCAACACCGTCTTTTCCGGCTTCTCGACCTGACGGTATCCGGAAAGGTCAAGGTCGGTGATGCCCGCTCAAGCGTCGAGGAGTGGCAGAAAGAGGCAAGAAAACTCGAACTCCAGGGCAAACAGGAACAGGCAGATGCGATCCGCCGTACCATGCTCAAACAGGTTCCTCCGCCATGGCAGGTGTTCGATGAAGGGCGACTGAAAGAGGCCCTGATAAAAGTTTTTCGCGACGATCTGCCGGGTAACAAGCTGAAACAGCAACTCTACGAATACGCGACCTGCCACGATGAGCCAATACTTGCCGAATACCTTGATCGGGAAGCGGGATTCATGCCTGCCCGCAAATTTCCTGAACAGCTCTCCACCCTCGGACGGAAAAGCTATGTCCCCTATTTCAGCCAGCAGATCAAGGCGATTCTCAAACAGTGCGATCTCCATGGCGTTGACCATCGCCTCCCCATGAACCTGACGCCGCTCATGGCTGCCGCTGCAGCCGGGAACGTACTCTTGACCGAAGCGCTGCTTGAAAGGGGCGCCAACCCGCAACTGACCGACCAATACGGTTATAATGCTCTCCACTGGGCCATGCGTGAAGCTTTCAGGGAACCGAAATTCGCCCAGGGCAACTTCGCAACGCTCTATGAACTGCTTGCCCCTGCATGCATCGACGTCAATACCGGCAACCGGCTCGTGCGTATCGACCGCCATCTTTCCGAATATTTTCTCGTTCAGACCCTCTGGGTGCTGTTCAAGACGCGTTTCACCTACTATCATCGGCGACCGTATGCCGCGTTCGATACCCGTGCGATTCTCGATGCGTGGGAACACATGCCGGCAAACGCGGTTTATCCCGAACGTAACCGGCGCCAGCATCTTTCCGGCGTGCTCGCGCGTAACGAGGTGGAGCGCGACTACGCCTTCAACCGGCATCTGTTCGTCCGCATTGCACAGGGGTGGTACCAGTTCAATCCCGGACTTTCTCTTCGTATAGACGGCAGTGCCAGGGGAGGGGTGTGGATGCCTGTCTATGAGGCGCTGAACCTTCTGCTGATCAATGAGTTTGTCAACGCAGATGTAGCCAGGCAGCTTGCTGACTATTGTGCCATGGCCGGTATGCTGGAGCCGGGAGTGCCGATCCTTCTGGCAAAGCATGTGGCTCGCCAGAAACAGCGTGAAGAGTTTATCGGCAAATTGCGATTGTCGGAATCTTTCCGGCATACGGTTGATGCCATGAAACAGAAAAAGGAGCCGCCGCCCCCGCCATCCCTACCGCCGCCGCCGCTTGATCAGTTGAGCCTGTTCTGAGAGGGTTCTGCCACCAGCATGGCACGGCGCTGCGTGAACGCGCAAGAGGTTGTCGATGGACAGGAGCGGCAAGGAATGGCAGGATCGAAAGAACAGGCTCATTGGTCTGCCGGGATATACGGAATCAATCCTTTTTCATACGCAATGGCCTGAATTTCACGCGGCATCCGGCGAATATCCACCATCATTCCGTTGACCTGCAATGTCCACAGCAATGGATTATCAGCTATATTGGCAGATACACACCAGTTCGGGTCAAGCGGATACATGTTCATGAGATCACGAATGAGTTTCCCTTTATTTTCTCCGGTACTTTTACCTACATCAAACGCCTTGCACAACTCATCCGATCGCATATGGGGAGTTTGTGATTTGTCAAAAAGAAAATTCACGGTGCCGAGCGCATAAAGAATACCGCAAGCCCAGATTTCCGGTTTTCCCCGAACGATAGGGGATGGACGCTTGCGAGCAAGAGCAGCCGCCAATTGACGGGCTAATGTTGCGTATTCACTGTTTAAATATTCTTTGCAAACGCTTTCGGTAAGATTGACAATTGCCGAATAGGCAGGGTCTAATCCGAAGTTCCTTGGCGTAAAATCGTATAACCTATTGATTTTCGATAAATTG
>DYNE01000135.1 GCA_020721225.1 Pelodictyon luteolum
ATTTCAATGATTAAAAATTAGCGCAATCAGAAAAATCAGCATAATCAGCGGTTCAGACAGCAATAGTCCGGCTTAAAGGCACAATCAGGGAGGTGATTCGTGAAACCGGAAAAAATGAAGCTGTTTTCAGCGGGCTTCAGCCTGACGGCTGAGAATGAGAAACCATTTCACCCCGCGTTCCCATGTTCTGCTTATGAGAACGGGAATGAAAACTTAAACCGTAGGTCGGCAATCCTATATTACAACAGCAAGGGATCACCGACTTACACACTTAATCAGAAAGGAAGTACTGTTATGAAAAAAATATGGTTTTTTCTTGCCCTGAGTTTGCTTATAACGCCTCAACTCAGCATCGCCGCTACGTGTATGAATACGGGCTCCGGCAACTGGAGTACCATCGCTCTCTGGGATTGCGGTCATGTCCCGGTCGCGGGCGATGAAGTTTATTTAAATCCTCCTTATACTGTAACCGCAAATGTGGATATTTCTGTATCACTGTTAGCCCTCTCACCCGCAATGCCGCCGGACGGCACTTACGCCACCTTGAACGCCGGCAGTCACAACATCACCCTGAGCGAAACCACCGACCCGTTGCGTTTAGGAGGTATTCTCAACATCTTCAACGCTGATACAAGCACGGTAAAATTCAGTGATGCGAATCACACTGTGGATAGCATGTTCACCCTGTACAATTTGCAGTGGGAAACGCCTCTGACCGCGCCCCGCACTCTGAACATCTATAGTACATTGACCAAAGCCGCAGGCGGGACATTCAATCTGGACGGTTCTTCTGCTACGAATACCGTGAGTTTTGCGAAGGATCCTTTTTTCGGAGGAGGAGCCATCACGCCTGCTTTGACGGTGTATTATTGCGGCGGTAACACTGGTGTCGTAGGAATCATTTGCGTGGCAGGACCGCCGCCGCCGCCCGCACCGACCGTAACCAATGTGAGTGATGACTTCATAAGCCGTTCCTGCAAGGCGGGCGACCTGGTTAATGTTACCGTCACCTTTTCCGAGGCTGTGAATGTAACCGGAACCCCGCAACTGACGCTGGAAACCGGCACAACGGATGCGGTTGTGAATTATTTAATCACCTCAAGCGGAAACATACTGACATTTGCGTACACGGTTGCCCCAGGTCATACCAGTGCGGATTTGGATTATATTTCAACCGCCGCACTTGCATTGAACGGCGGAACCATAAAGAACGGCTCAGGCACCGATGCAGTTCTGA
>DYNE01000136.1 GCA_020721225.1 Pelodictyon luteolum
CATTCCTTAAACCCATAGCACTACAACCAGAAACCTCCTTATGAACGAACAAACCTACAAAACCATCCTCACGAAATGCTGGGCAGACCCAGACTTCAAGCAACGGCTTATCGCTGAGCCAGTCAAAACCCTCCGCGCCGAGGGTGTCACCGTGCCAGACGGCATACAAGTGACCGTAGTCGAGAACACGACCAGCGAGTTCACATTTGTCATCCCACCAGAGCCTTCCGAGCTGTCTGATCAAGCAATGGATCGTATTTCGGGAGGTTTCAAATGGTCACGAAGCATCTTATAATCTTTTACAGAATTTGCACTTTTTTGCCCCACCGCTATAGCAAACTGATCTATGCAAAAATCGCAGCCCCCCCAAACCACAACTATTCTGCTTAAATATCGATCTCTATGAACGAACAAACCTACAAAACCATCGTCGCGAAATGCTGGGGCGACCCAGATTTCAAACAGCGCCTCATCGCCGATCCAACCGCAACCCTCCGCACCGAGGGGGTCTGCGTGCCCGAAGGAGTCAAAGTCACCGTGGTAGAAAACACGGCCACCGAATTCACTTTCGTCATCCCGCCCGAGACCTCCGAGCTGTCGGATGAAGCAATGGATCGTGTTTCGGGAGGCGGAAGAAAAATTGATTACAATTTCACATTTCCACCAATATGACCTCTGCTTATTGCGGATCCTCCTGCAGGCAGTGCTGAGAAACCTTCCCAGATGTCTCGCAAGGAGTTTCGCTGCTTGTAAACACGGCGGCGGTTGTCGTCAAACAGGATCGAGAATCGCCGTCCTCCAAAAATATCGAACTGCCTCTGCTGATGCGATTCGGTCGTTCGCCGCCAATCAACAAAAAATGATCGGCCACCTCGACCGCTACCGAAAAGCACACTAGAATGGGATGAACCATTTTCTCAGATCAGTAAAATAATCGCCCCGCAACTCACAATTCTTTGACAAAACAGAAAGTTATCTATGAACAAAGAAACCCATAAAACAATCCTCACGAAATGCTGGGGCGACCCAGATTTCAAACAGCGCCTCATCGCCGATCCAACCGCAACCCTCCGCACCGAGGGGGTCTGCGTGCCCGAAGGAGTCAAAGTCACCGTGGTAGAAAACACGGCCACCGAATTCACTTTCGTCATTCCTCTCGATACCTCCGAATTGTCGGATGAAGCACTGGATGATGTCTCGGGGGGAGCCGAAAGCAGACTTCCCGTTCCGT
>DYNE01000137.1 GCA_020721225.1 Pelodictyon luteolum
CAAAACCAACAGGCTACTGAAGAAAAAAATGATTTTTCGTAAGAAAGTTTTATTTAAACCGCATGGTTGACGATGAAACGAAATTGCCATATCATGAATAGTGGAAGGAACTGCGTTAGAAGAATGAACTCTCAAGAAAGGCCGCCGCCATGTCGGATTTTTCTGTAACTCATACCACTGCCGCATACGGCGTCCAGGCCTATGCCCTGGCTGGAGCCAATGCCCAAGGACGGCAAGAGAGTCGGCCTTTCCAAGCGTCATCTCCAGCGTCGACCTTTGAAAGGACGGAAGACCAGGTATCTTTGTCACCAGCGGGAAAAGAATTGAGCGCGCGACAAGATGCTTCATCCAGCGCCGAAGAAAAAATCGATCAGCCGGAAAATCAATCAGTTGAGAAATCAGCAGCCGACTCAGGGAAAACCAGTCAATCGGAAAAGAAGGGGGACAATCAGCAGTCCTTGGATGAAGCGGAACTCCGCCAGATTCAACAGCTTAAAAGCCGGGACGCGGAGGTGCGCGCCCATGAGCAGGCCCACATAGCCGCCGCCGGACAATACGCATCCGGCGGACCCTCCTATTCCTATCAAACCGGAGCCGACGGCAAACGATACGCTGTCGGCGGCAGCGTCCCCATTGATATCGGCAAGGAATCCACGCCGGCTGCCACGATCATCAAGATGCGCACCGTAAAACGAGCCGCTCTGGCCCCTGCCAACCCCTCCGCTGCCGACCGTCAGATTGCGGCCCAAGCTGGTATGCAGGAGATGCAGGCAATGCAGGAGCTACAGTCTTTACAGCTGACAGAGATGCAAACGACAAGCCCGGAACCTGCCGTCTCGACCACCGCAGCCACGAGGGTTCTTCCTGAAAGCCAATCGAACCAACGTGAAAAAAACTCCGCTGCCACCCCTTCGCAAGAAGCCCCTCCCGACCCTTCTTCCTCCAGCACAACACCAGCCGCAGTCACTCGCAACTTGATGAACAATGCCTACAAGGCCATGGCCTCTCTGGCATAACAGTAGTGACTGACGGGAATTTCAGGCAAGGGTTCCCGAAAGTCATGCGCTCAACGCCATCTTTGTCCTCAGAAAGAGGGGACACCCATTAAAAGACCCTTTTCCGCTGACCTTTTTCCGGTTTTCCGGAATTAAGTACGGAAAACCGGAAAACTCAAAATCCCCACCTTTTTTCCCCAAAAAAAGGCGGCGATAGGAGTCACGATATTTGCATA
>DYNE01000093.1 GCA_020721225.1 Pelodictyon luteolum
CCCAAGGCTACTGGCTACAGAATACCGACTCCCGGCCCACGCTCTTCCATCCGTGCCAATCCGATTTCAATCAGCGGGAACCGCGTTCTTTCTTTCACTTATGGCTTGATAGCTCGAAAACTGAAGAGCTTAACAAAATCTCCGGTCAACGCTCTTCCATCCATCTGTGTCAATCCGTGAAAATCTGTGGGCAACCTCTTTCTCTTATGGCTGGATAGCGTGAATGGAGAAGAAGTGAATGGAGGGGAAGTGAATGGAGGGGAAGTGAATGGAGGGGAAGTGAATGGAGGGGAAGTGAATAGAGGGGAAGTGAATAGGGAAGAAGTGACGAGAGGGTAAGCGTCTCCAGCTTTTCCATCCGTGAAAATCAATCCCCTCTTCAATCAGCGGGAACCGCGTTCTTCCTCTTCCATCAATAAATTGGCGGATGAATTGAGCAGCAAAGCTGAACAACTCATCCGCCATCTGTGAAAATCCGTGCCAATCCGTGGGCAAAAAAAATCTTCCTTCCCAAACCGCGCTCTTCCGGCCAACCGCTCACGGCCCACAATCTTCACATCCGTGAAAATCCGCTCCCAATCAGCGGGAACCGCGCTCTTTCTCTTATAGCTGAATAACCTGACAGCTCAATAGCCGAAAAGCTCAACACAACTACCCGGTAACCCCTCATCAATCAATCTGTGCTAATCCGTGCTAATCTGTGGGCAACTCTTCCTCTTTCATCTTCTCTATTCACTAATCACCTCTTCCCCTCTTCCTCAATCCGCGGGAACTGCACTCTCCCTCTTCAAAAAAAACCGCCCCCGACTACCGGCTACTGAATACTGACTCACCGCTCACCAACCACGGCCAACAATCCTCCATCCGTGTCAATCCGTGAAAATCCGTGGGCAAACTCTTTCTCCTCAATCCCCGGTTTTCCGGCTAACCGCTCACACTCATCCTGTCCAACGGTTGAAACTCTTATCTCAACATCCACGTTAAAAAAACAAATGCAACGAATGCGTATCATATGACTACGGCAATAAATCACAATACAAAGCAACAGATGCAGACCGTTACCCTTGACGATGCACAAAAAAAACTTGTTCCGCTTGTTGAACAAGCTTCTCACGGCGATGCATTTATTATCACCCGATCAGGTAACCCGCTTGTTAAGGTTATTCCGGTAGGAGCCGTTGCTGAATCAGGTATTAAACGACTCGGATTTATGGCAGGTGAAATACATATACCTGATGATTTCGACCAGATGAACAATACTGAAATCGAAAAACTCTTTGTCGACCGATGAATCTTCTGCTTGATACCCATATTCTGCTCTGGGCGGCAGGGGAGCCTCAAAAATTACCGGAACCCTGTGCAAACCTTATAATCAACCCCGATAACAATCTCCTTTTCAGTGCCGCAAGCCTTTGGGAAATCTCCATCAAATCCGGTATGGGACGCACCGATTTTCAGGTCGATGCTTCACGTTTAAGAAGAATGCTCCTGCTGAACGCATATCGCGAACTGCCCATAACCGGTGAACATGCCGTTATGGTGGGAACTCTTCCTCAATTGCATAAAGATCCCTTCGACAGAATGCTGATAGCACAAGCTCGAACAGAAAGTATAATGCTCATTACCGCAGACAGTAACGTATCTGCATATGGCGCAAACATCCTGAAGGTGTAAACAGCGCCATCAAAACAGGAGTATCAATCAGAGGAGGGTGAGCCGTGGGCAGTCAGCCGTTAGCCGGGATGAGGTGATTCGTGAATAGGGAAGAGGGGAAGAAGTGACGAAAGAGCAGGAGAGGAGCCTTCCCCGGGTTTCCACCCTAGGCTACAGGCTACAGGCTACAGGCTACTGAATACTGACTCCCGGCCCACCGCTCACGTCCCACAATCCTCCATCCGTGAAAATCCGATTTCAATCAGCGGGAACCGCACTCTTGAAAATGTGAATAGAGGGGAAGTGAATAGGGAAGAAGTGACGAGAGGGTAAGCGTCTCCAGCTTTTCCATCCGTGAAAATCCGATTTCAATCAGCGGGAACCGCGTTCTTCCTCTTCCATCAATAAATTGGCGGCTGAATTGAGCAGCGAAGCTGAACAACTCAGCCGCCTCCGTGAAAATCCGTGTTAATCCGTGGGCAAAAATCTTTCTCCTCCATCTTCCCTCGTCAATCTCTTCACTTCTTCTCTGGGTTTTTCGACTTCCGGCACCAGACTCCCAGCCCACCGCCCACAGCTAACAGCTCACCTTTTTTCCATCCGTGAAAATCCGTGAAAATCTGTGGGGGCAACCTCTTTCTCTTATGGCTGGATAGCGTGAATGGAGAAGAAGTGACGAGAGAAGCGGGAGAGGCACCTTCCCCGGGTTTCCCCCCTGAGCTATCGGCTCCTGACTCCTTGCTACCGGCTACTGGCTACTGGCTACAGAATACCGACTTCCGGCCCACAATCTTCCCGATCCCCCGGCTACCGGCTACTGAATACCGACTTCCGACATACCGAACTCACTCCTCAGTAAAAAACGCCATGCAGGCACCACGTCGATCATTCCGGAATCAACCGCTATCTGCCCTTCCTCCTGACGAGTCACGATTATTCCCTGCCGCAGGTTCTGCTCGCCCATAGCTTCGGCAAGCGCGACGGTTTCCCGCTTTCGGGTCTGCGGGTCGGCCATCGATTCACACACCTGCACAAGCATCCGGGATGATCCCTGCCTCCCGGCAATGAAATCAACCTCCCGGCCCGCCCTGGTCTTATAGTAAAAAACATCCGGTGTCACCCGGCGCAGTGCAGTGAACACCATGTTTTCCAGCAGATGGCCGGAGTTGACAAGAATCCCGGAACTGACCGATGTCACAAGCGCGTGATCGACACAGTAAATTTTCTTCGGGTTGGTATTGGCCCTGGCTAGAGAGGCATCGAAGATGCGTGTGGTAAAAAAAACATAAGCATCTTCAAACCATTCGAGATAATCGGAAACAGCCGGTTTCGGCGCTTTGTGACCAAGAGATTTCAGATAACCGGTAAGGCGATTGATGGAATAAAGGGAACCAGTATGGTCAGCAAGCCAATGAGCAAGATCCGCGACCGCCTTCGGATGAGCGATATCATGACGCTCTACCAGATCCCGGAAAAGCATGGCATTAAAATATTCCTGGTGCGTTTTGATCCGCAACTGCCGGTCAAGGCCTGCAACTTCCGGAAACCCGCCTGTTTCCCGGTACTCTTCAAAGGCCTTCTGAATGGACAATCTCTTCCTTGCCGGGAACGGACCGTTGCTGTCGATCCGCTTCCAGTCCAGAAACTCCCGGAATGAAAACGGAAACATTTCCCATGAAAGCGCCCTTCCACGCATCTGGGTTGCAATCTCTCGCGAAAGCATCTGTGCTGACGATCCGGTTATATACACCTCGCACGTTTCAGTTCGCAGCAGCCGATCTGCGAATGATTCCCAGCCGGGAACAACCTGGATCTCATCGAAAAAGCAGTAAACCTTCTCGGTACCCTTCTTTTCAGGATAGAGCGAAAAATAAGCCTCTGTTATCAGAGCCAGGCTGTCGCGCTGCAGACCGTACAGCCGATCATCGAAAAAATTCAGATAGAGAATATTCTGACGAGCTATTCCTTCTTCAAGCAGTTTCTGCATCAGCTGAAACATGAACGTCGATTTCCCGCAGCGCCGAACGCCGATACAAACCGTGGCTTTTCCGGGCACAGACGAAATATCGACCCTTCTCGGCACGCCCGTAGGGGGGGCAAGCTCCTGAAAATCAAGTATGAGCTCTTTCAGTAAATCAATCACAATGAACCCTCCGGCTGTTTATCTTTCCGATTAATATACAAACCGGAATTATTATTTGCCAGTTATACATATAATCGGAATATATCTATTCCGGATTACCGATCATTTCCACAACCCGCTTCCCAATCCGCGGGAACCGCACTCTTGAAAATGTGAATAGAGGGGAAGTGAATGGAGAAGAAGTGAATAGAGGGGAAGTGACGAGAAGGTAAGCGTCTCCAGCTTTTCCATCCGTGAAAATCAATCCCCTCATTCAATCAGCGGGAACCGCGTTCTTCCTCTTCCATCAATAAATTGGCGTCTGAATTGAGCAGCGAAGCTGAACAACTCATCCGCCTCCGTGAAAATCTGTGTTAATCCGTGGGAAAAAATCTTTCTCCTCCATCTTCCCTCGTCAATCTCTTCACTTCTTCTCTGGGTTTTTCGACTTCCGGCACCAGACTCCCAGCCCACCGCCCACAGCTAACAGCTCACCTTTTTTCCATCCGTGAA
>DYNE01000049.1 GCA_020721225.1 Pelodictyon luteolum
TTTTTATATTTTATAATAATTTAAGCTCCCCCATAATAAATAGAGGTGCCCTATACTTCTTTCATTCGATCTATAAAGGGGATCTCGAAAAAGTGTCGTGAGCGCCCGGAGATTTCAAGCTCCTTAAGGAGCGCGAGTATAAAAGCACGGACGGAGTCCCGATAGATCGGGATAAACTACAAAACCGGAGTCCCGACAAGTCGGGATGAGGATTTCGATCCCGACTTGTCGGGACAACGCAACAATCCGGGTGCGGAATAACTTTTTCAAGGTGCCCTAAACAAAATCCGAGCCGTTGAAAACTTGTCACACCATAATAGAAGGCGACAGCAGGCAGATGAATCTGCTGCCGGACAGTTCGGTGCACCTTGTCATTACCTCGCCGCCCTATTGGCAACTCAAGGACTACGGGACGGAGAACCAGATCGGATTTCACGACAGCTATGAGAGTTACATCAACAATCTGAATCTTGTCTGGAGCGAGTGCGAACGGGTGCTGCATCCTGGCTGCAGGCTCTGCATCAACATCGGCGACCAGTTTGCCCGTTCGGTGTATTACGGACGGTACAAGGTTATCCCGATCCGGACGGAGATCATCAGGTTCTGCGAGACTATCGGTTTCGACTACATGGGTGCGGTGATCTGGCAGAAGGTGACCACAACCAACACCACTGGCGGGGCTTCCATTATGGGAAGCTTCCCGTATCCGCGCAACGGCATTCTCAAGCTCGATTATGAGTTCATTCTCCTGTTCAAAAAGCCGGGAGATGCGCCCAAGCCGGCAAAAGAGCAGAAAGAGCGCTCCGCCATGAGCACCGAAGAGTGGAACACCTGTTTCTCCGGACACTGGAACTTTGCCGGAGCAAAGCAGGATGGCCACATCGCCGTGTTTCCGGAAGAGCTTCCGCATCGCCTGATCAGGATGTTCGCTTTCGTCGGCGAAACGGTGCTCGATCCGTTCATGGGCAGCGGGACGACCAGTCTTGCGGCAAAAAACCTCGACAGGAACTCGGTCGGCTACGAAATCAATCCCGAGTTTATCGGAATAGCAAGAGAGAAACTCAATTCCAACCAGACGGACTTTGCCGGAACGGAGTATGTTTTTCAGCACGATACCCTGAATGGGGATATTTCCGAAATGATCGAGCGTCTTCCTTTTCGTTTTCAAGATCCCCACAAACTCGACAAGAAAATAGACCCGCGAAAGCTGACGTTCGGTTCACGAATTGAAATGAGTCGCTGATGCGTGGCATCCCGACAGCGGGATGTATGGTCGCTGCGTGAATTATAAAAGGGATGTCGGGCCAACGTTGCAATTTATCAGGAAATGCCTCCTGAAACGCTCGACGAGCGGCGAGCCTGCGCCTTTGCGAATTGGTGTGGTTTGGTGTGAAGCCAGAGAGCTTGAGGGGTTTGCTTTGCTCATCGCCTTTACGTATAAACGTCAGGAGGCTGCCTAAAGACAGCCTCCCGAGACTCGCGCAGTGCGCCAGATGCTACATCGTAAGAATAACGCTAGCAGCAGTGATCTGTGACTCCCGATCCTTAATCTGGTATTCTCTTCTTACCGCTTCTAACTGCTTGTTCATTGCAATGATAGCATCAATATGCTCTTTCTTGTCAAGAGTCGTTACCTTACCCTCCTGCTCAAGTCTTGCATTGATAACCTCTGTTTTGCTGATTTTTTTTATCATTTCTCAAACGCTGTGAGGTTGTGGTCATAAATCGAAAAAGGCTCTAAATGTAATACTTTCCTTTGTAATTTACCAGAACTCTTCTCTAATACCAATAAGTTTCCATCAAATAATGCTATTATCAAAGGGTTGACTTTATGGTATGTGTTTGCTTCCGTTGCATCTACAAGCATTATCCCTGATGCTTGGCCGACTTTTATCAACTCTTTTGTACTGATTTCTGCAACCCAAATGAACTTCGGCATTTGAGTCTCAATCAGCAGATTTTTCAGCTCTCCGCTAACTCCTGCATTCCGAGCGAGTTCATGTTTGTAGGACCTACTTGAGGCAAGGAAAACTCTCAGGACAATTTCCGAGTGTTCGTGGATCGGTTGGAGCCCATTCAGCAAGAACTTTACGACGTATTTTTTGGCTTCAAAAGCCTCTAAATATATTTTCGGGTAAAGTGGCGCGATAAAATGCGTTATTGTGCATTGTTTCCATTCGTCAGAGGGGTAATGTGCTGCCGGTTTCGCCAGTGTTGCCTTTCGATAGGCCGGATGATTGTCATCGATAAACACAAATCGTTTTGGCATGCTATCATAATCATATATAGCTATATTTTTATTCTTCAAAGCCAATAGCGATTCTTTATCATCAATCTTATATGGTTCTAACTCATCAAATCGAGATGTGTAATCATTTTCCCTTCCAACCACAAGCAAGGCATGCCCGATACGCGCGGCTTTGTTTTGAATTGCCACAACCAACGGAATACCACTTTCCACGTAACAACTCAAGAGTCTTTCAAACTCATCACCATACTGGTCTTTTCCATACATTCTGGTTCCAAAGCCAAACTCTTTCAGGGCATAAGATATTTGATGAACAGCAAGACCACGTGACGGGACTTGTCTTTCAAAGGAAAGATCGTTGAGTTGCTTGATGATTTTTGAGGGTTGTACTGGTTTATAGTAAGAGTATTTGTTTCCAAAATATTCCATTATGGCCCATAGCGTGGTCTCGGCACAAGTAATTGTTTCCGTATCCTGTGATGAGTGGGGAAACCCGCAAACCTTGAATTTTAAACCAATTGCGGTTGTGTTAAAAGCACTGACGCATAACCGCATTTCTGAGTCTTTCAATGCTTTCGGAGAAATGACACTTCTGCCGATCACAAGGGGGAATGTGGGTCGTAAAACATAAAAACCCAGATACCTTTTTTGAAGCAGATCATATTTATCAGGATCTGCAAACTCATCCTCATGCACCTCACCATCAAATAGAGATATCCTTATACAATCACGGCTGTAGCAGTTAAGCTTTGATGAGAAGTAGTGATAATAACTATCCCGATAAAAACCGTCAACATAGCAAGTTTCTGCAAGAAAGCAGATATTCGCCTTTAAACTATCAAAATGCGGCTTGACATTTGCTTCGTATATCCGCTTGCCAAAGCGTTTCTCTACACCATAAGTTTTATGAAGAAGAGTAATTATCAGATTTGCCCAGTCAGGCTTTGTCGCAATATAAACAGAGATACTCACTGATTGTGTTTTTGAAAATGAATGAGATTCATAGTGAGATACAGTGGTGGGTATGGCTTCTTGTAATAAGGAAGGAAAAAACAGTAATAATAGCAAATAATTTTATCTGTTATCTTACTGAAGTAATCTGCGCAGCTCATAACCAAGCGACTTGACTGCCAGAATAGCTGATTCAAGCCCCCGTTTTGATATCGTGTGTTTCGGTATTGTAGTGGCTGCAGGCGTTGAGGACGAGATTGCGGTGTTCATTTCGGCTTTCGCGATGAAAATCCTCGAATGAAGATGGCATGGGTCATCGAGTCGTCAAGGCTTGAAAAGGTTGCCGAAATCGCCGGTAAAGAGAGCGACGACGTTGTTACGGCGCGCGCTGAAAAATGCATCGCCGTGGACAATCCCGGGATGTCGGTCCGCGAGATCGCAAAACGGAACGACAAGGAAGCAATGGAAGTGCTTGGGCTCGTCTTCAGGTGAGATATCGCTATCCAGTGCGTTTGAAGCCGGGCATCGTCCCGGCTTTTTTATTTCGATTTCTCAAATTACGGGGGGCGGGCACTCGGATATGTGATTGCATGTGGAGTTAATCCGGCATGGGAATGAGACGATCCAGTCCGGTTTCCACAAGAAAGATTTTCTGCATGAATCCGTAGATGTCCACACCGCATTTGTCGCAGACGCTGAATGCGTTTGCTATATCCCGGTTATATTCCAGGGCGTCTTCCTCTGTGTATGTGGGTTTTCCGGTTTTGAGGTTGACATAGTTCCGGAAATCGTCATCAGGATGAAGGTTGACGCCGTTACGGATCACGGTTCTGGCAAATTCCGCAACATCATCGAGGTTCTCGATTCTCATTGTTATCTCCTGTTTCATTGGTTCAGGATAGCTGATGTAACTGTATTGTCATTATCCGGGTTATTTCCTTTTCTGAACAGTGTCAAGAATTGCGTCCTTTCCTTTTTTTGAATACATGATGGTACGTCCGAAAATCGTGTAATGTTCAGGGGTCTTCAGTTTGGGCAGATACTCGTATTTTCCTGATTTTCTTCCTGTTCTCATGTTGAAGAGGGTTTGCCTGCTGAGTCCCGAAAGGCTCATTATTTCTGCTTCCGTATAGTTTTTTTCTTCGCCCATTGATCTTGCAGGTGTCAGTCGGCTGTTTTTCCTGCCGATGGTGGCAGATAGGCGTCATTGAAAAGCGTATAACCGGCTTTTTCAAGCAGCGGGAGTTCATGTTCCCTTGCGCCGATGACCTTGTAGATAAGTACTGCAGGATATGGTTGGCCCTTTTCTATGGTACTGTTGATCAGGGTATAATCCCAGTTGTCAAAGGTGGCTGATGCGTTTCTGTCTTCACTGAAGGTTCTTGCAAATGCAAGTAAACGCACGGCTTCAATAAAGTCCGCCTCCACAGAATCCATATCGCCACGCATTCCGAGATATTTCCGGTCATAACGCTCTTCAATCCGGTATTTGCTGATGGCAAGTGATAGCTCGAGGTCACCTGTTTCAATGGCCAGATCCTCGATACCATCAACGAGATCTCCGAATGTCGTTTCAGGCTCGTTTTCATAGTCATACAGAAGATCGGCAATCAGCTTCGCAGTTGACGGCGTTATCATGGCTTTCCTGTTTTGTATTGCTGATGTAACGGCTTTTTCAGGCGCATGCAGATATTACTTTTAATTTAATGTTTTTGTTTACAATATGCAAACAATTAAGTGAGTGCTGCTGGAGGGTTTTTCTGAAGACTTGTCTCTATTGTCTGTGATGAGAGGTAGTCGTTATGTTCCGGCAAAATCAAGAAAAATAGCTATAATGCCTTAGTTTGCGCTCTCAATTGCTGAAGCGCCTAGGATATTCTCACAGAGAAATTTCATATGGAAACGATAATTCATAAGTGCATAGAGCAAAATAAGATAGTTGTTCTTAAAGGAGGGCAAAAAATTAACAAACCGGGTGTTGTTACTTTTTACTTCAATCTTAACGTGATTTGTGTTGAATGAATCAAAGATTGAATTTTCTGGATCTGTTTGCGGGTGCGGGAGGCCTTTCTGAGGGATTCATTCAGGCAGGATATGAGCCTGTGGCACATGTTGAATCGGATCGAGCCGCCTGTTTTACATTACGAACGCGCATGTCCTATCACTGGCTGAAAAGTCAAGCGCAAACCAAGCTTTATGCTGATTACCTTAATGGCCGTCTGAGCCGGACTGAATTTTACGGATATGTTCCTGAGAGGATTATCGGGTCTGTCATTAATGCCGAAATAGGAGCAGATTCCTTAAAGGGTATTTTCAGAAAGATCGATGACTTACTTGAAAATCGAAAACTTGATTTGATAATCGGCGGACCACCTTGTCAGGCCTACTCATTAGCAGGACGCTCACGCGATCAGAACCGTATGGTGGGCGATAAAAGAAATTATCTTTACAAATATTATGCTGAGTTCCTGAAGCGGTATAGGCCTGCATATTTTGTTTTTGAGAATGTAACAGGTCTTCTTTCTGCCAGAGATGAGGCAGGCGCGGGGTATTTTGAGGCTATGAGATATCTTTTTCTGGAATGTGGGTATAAAACAGAATTTATGCCACTTTCTGCCAATGATTATGGGGTGCTGCAAAGCAGAAAAAGGGTAATACTGGTAGGTAGAAGGGGCAAAGTTACTGGTTTTTATCCGAAACCAGATAAATGGCGCCCTGAAGTCACTGTTCAGGAGATATTTCGGGGTCTTCCTGCGATCCATGCCGGTGGTGGCAATCCTGGACCCTGTAATGTTTCAACATATGATGGGTTCTGGCAGATAGATGCCGGCATCAGAACTGATGATTTTCCTGTGACCTGGCATCAGGCAAGGCCTAATAATGAACAGGATCTGGAGATATATCGAATTGCGGTAGAGCTCTGGAACAATAAAAAAGCAAGGCTTGATTACAATTCCCTGCCTGAGCGACTGAAAACACATCGTAATCAGCATTCGTTTCTTGACAGATTCAAAGTTGTAGCATCAGATCTACCGTATTCTCATACTGTGGTTGCTCACATTGCAAAAGATGGTCACTATTACATTCATCCTGATGTAAAACAGAACCGCTCAATTACTCCCAGAGAGGCGGCTCGATTGCAGACTTTTCCTGATGATTATTACTTTGAAAGCAGTAGCGAGGTTAAGGGGCGAACTCCTGCTTTTCGCCAGATTGGGAATGCGGTACCTGTTCTACTTGCAAAAAAAATAGCTGAGAAATTGAAAGACACTTGGGCATAAATCATTAGATTTTCTTGAAAAGTAATTGCAATAACCGAATTGAAATCCGCATAGATGAATGATCATGGAATAGTTGTTCAACTACCGTTTCGACCAAGGGCACGATTGTTGCAGCTGCTTGGAGATCAGCTTATCGGTACACCACGTTTGGCCATTTTCGAGCTCGTCAAGAATGCCTACGACGCGGATGCTGAAACCGTTATCGTCACGTTGAGAGAGCTCAATTCAGATAATCCTGTTATCATCGTGGAAGATGATGGGGATGGTATGACACTTTCGATTATCAGAGACATCTGGCTAGTACCTGCACATGATCATCGCGAACTTCAGCGAAAAGCCTTGAATAGAACTCGGTTGCATCGGCTTCCTCTTGGCGAAAAGGGGGTTGGTCGCTTTGCTGTGCATAAGTTGGGAGACCGCATCGAACTTGTAACCCGAGCCAAAGGACAGCCGGAGTGTGTCGTAAATATCGATTGGTCTGCGCTGATCGAAAAGCAATTCCTTTCAGATGCAGAGGTCAGCGTTCAAACTCGGGAACCAACGGTTTTCACTGGGTCAAAAACCGGCACAATATTGACCATCAGCAATCTACGTGAGAAGCAATGGACGCGAGGTGAAATTCGGCGTCTGCATCGACAAATTACATCCATCGCATCACCATTTTCAAATAGATCTGATCAATTCAAAACAGAGTTGAAGGTCCCTGATCATCCAGACTGGGTTTCTGATGTTCCAGATGTCAATATTCTGTTGAAACGCGCTCCTTGGTATTTCAGATTTTCATTTGAAAATGGTTTTTTTGAATGGACATACGAATTCCGGGGCATTACCGGAATCAAGCTGGCGCCGAGAAAAATCCACGAACAATCTGGACCGTTACTTATTGCACAAGAGCGTGACATCGACATCTTTGGCACAAACCAAGGAAACAAGTCGGTCAAGCATAGGAAGGCGACGGCAGACACTACTATGTCTGAAGGTATAGGCATTGTCAAGGGTGAGTTCTACGTATTTGACCGTGATCGCGAGATTCTGAACAAACTTGGTGATAGTCAATTTGTTCAGAACTTTCTTGATGAAAATGGTGGTGTCCGTGTTTACCGAGACATCATTCGTGTTTACAACTATGGTGAGCCCGGAGACGACTGGCTAGGCTTGGATCTTCGTCGAGTAAACTCTCCCACTCGAAACATCAGCAGAAACATCGTTATCGGTGCTATCGATCTATCACTTGAACAGAGCCAAATGCTGACAGAGAAGACGAATCGAGAAGGATTTGTGGAAAACGATGCCTACCGTCGGCTAAGAAAAATCGTGCTTGGAGCTATTTCGGTGCTCGAAATCGAGCGTAAGATAGACAAGGAAAGTATCCGTGCGCTTACAGGGAAAGGACATGATCCCGAGGAGGCTAATATTAAGCAACCGCTTCAATCGTTGAGAGAAGTTGCTAAAAAACATAATCTTTCTAAAGAGCTTGACCCACTGATCAACAAGGCCGAGAAGAACTACAACGAAATGCGGGACACGATGCTTCGCGCCGGCCTGTCGGGCATGGGTCTTGCTGTCGTGTTTCATGAAATTGAACAGGGGGTTCGAGTACTACACGATGCCATTGAGGCAGGGAGAAGCCTCGAATCTGTCCAGGTTCAGGCCCGTGAACTGGTACGCATCCTTGATGGTTTCAGCGAGCTCCTCCGCAAGGGGGAACAGCGTTCTAACAGCATCAAGCACCTCATTAAGCGTGCCAGGGACATCAATCGCGTCAGATTCAGAAACCATGAGGTCAAACTCATTTGCCCTGCATTGGAGGAAAATGTTCCTGATGTAAAAAGAGAGTTCGCGTTTGGCCTGCTACTCGGGGCGTTGAACAATCTTCTGGATAATGCTTTCTACTGGTTGCAGGTACGATGGCCTGAAGGGCAGGGGCAGTATAAACGAAAGTTGTACATCAACATTGAGAATGACTTTGCCGAAGGCATGGCAATCATCGTGGCCGACAACGGGCCTGGCTTTCAGGACAACCCAGAGAGGCTGACTCGCCCGTTTTTCAGTCGTCGTCCTGACGGCATGGGAGTTGGTCTTTACTACACTAATATGGTAATGGAGTTGAATGGCGGCCGACTGGCTTTTCCCGATGCCCAAGAGGCCAATGTCCCTGAAGGATTTGATGGTGCAGTTCTGGCTCTGGTATTTGATACGGGAGGAAACAAATGATGTTCACTGCTCCGCGCTTTGTCGTCGTTGATGACAGGAAAGCGCATCTTGACGCGATACTTTCCAGCTTCCAGCGCATAGGGTCGCCTTGTATTGGAATACTCTTCAACCCCGAAGACGAAATTGACAGAAATCATTTTCGCGGCCTCCGTTGCCTGTTTCTTGATCTCCATCTTGTAGGAGGTCAAATAGGGACGGATCACAGAGGAGACTTCGCTCGTATACAGACAATACTTGAAGATAACATCAGTGAAAATGGCGGACCATTTGTGTTGGTTATGTGGACAGCTCATCCACATTTAAAGGATCAGCTTACTGAGTATCTCGAAAAAAACATAGATCCTGTACTACCACATGCACGGCCGCTTGCCATTTTCAGCTTGCCTAAAGAAGACTTCATTCCTGATTTGGATAGCGGTGACGTCAAGGAGCCGGAAAAACTCCGTGACGCCTTACAAACGGCGATCTTATCCAATCCCCAACTGGCGGCCCTGCTTGGTTGGGAGTCCGATGTTCTGTCTGCTGCAGGAGACACTCTTGCATCTCTGTTGAAGCTGGTTCCTGCCGGTCAGCGAACGAGCACCACATTTCCGAACGCCCTCGATACCATTCTCAGCAGACTAGCCCGGGAGGCTGTCGGATGTCCCAATGTCGAGATCAATCTCAGAACCGCTATCACCACAGCTCTGGCTCCCATTCTCGCTGACAGAGTCATAAATCAGCAAGTGACACCTGAAACGATGGAGTTGTGGACGCGGGCGGTAACAAGATACAAAGATACAGCTCTCAAGGATGCATCAAGGGAAGAAGCTGGGTATGTCAACAGAATGCTGCATGTGGCGATTCCGGGTGCTGAAACTATTCGACCTACTGATTGGGGCGCTGTCGTCGACTTAGAAGGGACTATCTGGAATTCGGAAGACCAGATGAGTAATATATTCGATGGAACCCGTAATGAATTGCTCAGAGATGAATTCAAGATTAAAGAAGAGGATTATGGGAAGTGCCGACCATGTCTCGTCAGGGTCGGGGCAGCTTGTGACTATGCGCAGAAACGACGAGGCCCGCTTACTTATCTTCTCGGCCTGGAGATTCCTGCCGATTTGAAGAGAGACAGGGGGGGCACTGCACCACAAGCAGAATGGAAATCACCGGTAATGATGCTGGATGGAGACGGAGGCCCTTTCTGTTTGCATGTAAATGTCCGTTTCAGTATCTCAAAGTCGGCATCTGATTGTAATGACTGGACAGTTCGTTATCGCATTAGGGAACAACTACTTATGCAGCTTCTTTCCCATTCCAATGGCTATACGGCCCGCCCAGGAATCGTGCAACTGCCAGCCAAATGAAGCTTATATCACAATAATGGATGTCCATTCTCCTGAGCAGCGCAGCTTTAACATGTCAAGAATTCGGGGAAAAGGCTCCCGTCCTGAGATGATGGTGCGCAGATGCCTTTGGTCAAATGGATATCGGTACAGGCTTCACAGTAAAGACCTTCCCGGCAAGCCGGATATCGTCCTGCTGAAATATAAAGCTGTAATTTTTGTTCATGGTTGCTTCTGGCATCGTCATGGTTGTAAAGCAACTGCAACACCCTTGACCAACCAGGAATTCTGGCTGAAAAAATTTGCTGATACAATCACCAGAGACAAACGCAACATTCAAGACCTGTTAGATTGTGGCTGGCGAGTTGCCATCGTATGGGAGTGTGTTTTGAGAGGTAAAAAGGAGCTTCCCGATATCATCGCAACCGAACTGGTGGACTGGTTGCATTCGGAACTTAAGCTGTTGAGCATTCCAAGCTCTCCTTGAATTGCAGGGTTATCTTTTGAAAAGAAGATTCAGAGTAAAGTCAGTCTTTTCCTTTGATATAAAGCAAAACCCCCCGGCTTCATGCACAAAGTCGGAGGTTTTACTGTTCCTGCTGCCGAAACGGTTACTTCCTCAGGTACCGGGAACTCGGGTTCGGGCGTCCGACGTAGCAGCTGCGGGTGACGCAGTATTTCCTCATGATGGCGAAGGCTTTTCTGGCCTCGGCTTCCTTGCCGTCATGCATTTCTTATACAAAGAGAGTTTCATCGTTCTAACTTCCACCCGCTGAAGTCGTTTCCGATTCTCCGAGCCAGTAGCATGCCAGCGGGGCGGGGATTTTGAGCGCCTGAATGCTGTTATCGCCGGTGAGCGGGATGACGCCGAAATCCTCCATATTTCTGGTGATGACGTTGGATTTGCCTGTCGAAGCAGGCGCGATGCGGCGCTTCAAACAGTGCCGGGAATTAAGAGAGGCGGGTTTGCTGATCTCCGGGGCAGGTCTATCGCGGACGTTCGGTTCAGAGTTCGATAAACTGCCCGCCCTGCAGAGAGTAGCGTTTGATGTTCAGGGGTTCGTTCCGGTCGAGCCGGATCGCCAGAGCGGTTGCGAAACCGCAGATATAGTCGAAAACCGGGGCGATGCAGGTGAAGGTATGGATGTCTCCGAATGGCACCTCGAAACGGTTCATCTGGCAGTATGCGGCCACGTCGAAAGCGACGAGACCCTGTTCGAGAGGCCAGCCGCTGGCTTTGATGAGCGCTTCCTTGAGGCTCCATATCCGGATGAAGGCACTGTTTTTTTTCCAGCCGGGCTGGTTCATGAGTACGGCGTATTCCTCTGCCGAGAAGTGGTTTCTGGCCAGTTCGTCGATATTCTCTACTGTACGTATCCGTTCGATGTCGATGCCGGTTTCGGGGTGCCCTGAAAAAGCATAGACAATATCGTTGCCGGAATGGGAGAGATTGAAAAAGATGCCGCTGTTCCCGGGGAATGCGACGAACGGTTTTCCCTCCGGGGTAACGGAGAATCGTAGTCTGGAGGGCTCGATACCGAAGGTCGTTCCCAGAAGGGCTCTGAGAATGCCTCTGCGGACAATGAAATTCTGTCGTTCGCTGGCTGCATGGAAGCGCCCTGCTCTTGTTTTTTCATCGTCCGAAAGGGATTCGTACAGTTCCGTTTCGGGCAGTCCATGGATTTTCGAGTCGGTATGGATGAGGGTAACGGTCTCTTTTGCAATGATCATCGGTTGACGACTTCTGTTTTGCGGGTATGGCGATTTGTTTCAACAAGGTATCGTTCTCTTCCATTGCCTGCAAATAACTGCGAATAACAGTACCGCCCCGGTGCGATGCCGGGGCGTTCATGTTGTATTCCTTATCCTGATTACTTCCTCAGGTACTGGAAGCTCGGGTCGGGGCGACCGACGAAGCATGAACTGTTTATCCGGTAGTGTTTG
The DNA here is from genome assembly GCA_020721225.1 of Pelodictyon luteolum. Taxonomy (GTDB): domain Bacteria; phylum Bacteroidota; class Chlorobiia; order Chlorobiales; family Chlorobiaceae; genus Chlorobium; species Chlorobium luteolum_C. Next base: position 11,967 of record DYNE01000049.1, read on the forward strand.
ATGATTCTCAACGCCTGCAGCGCTTCCATTTGGGCCGAAGTTGAACATGAGATGGTTGCCATCGACTATCGTCCAGCGTCCGTCGAGGTTTTTAACGTTGTCGGTAAACCGGGTGTAGATATCGGCACGAATGGGGCTTCTGCTGGTCGGTCTGACGATGACCAGCGTCTGGCTGAAGCCGGTGCTGAAGAGTGCCGATACTGCCTGGGCGTTCTGATCAATATTTGAAGAGACGCCGGGAGCGTAGGCATAGGCGTTGACTTCGCCCCAGTCGCAGTCCTGCGGGTGGCATTTGCCCCAGGCGCGCATTTTCAGGGCGTTGCTGTTTCCGGTGATGGTCAGCTGTTTTGACTCCTCCTGTGTTCGGGTCGGTGTTTTTCCCTGTGCCGGTAAACTGGCTGACGGCAAAGTCGTAAGGAGGCCTCGAAGTGACTTTGACAGATTTGCGCTTTGGCGGCTCATGACTTCAGGCAGAGTTCCCGCCAGGGTTCGACTGAGGTTATGCGATCTTCCTCGCGGAATACCGATTCTTTTCCTACTTTCCTTTCTGCATTGCATTTACGGCATAAAAGAGGAAGACGACAGACAATCAATGAATGAACAAAGCTGACGAATCGATAAACGGAAACGACAACTCCCCCGCAGAACAGAGCCCGACAACCCTTAAAGAGAAGGTTCTGTCGGCTTTTCCCGCATTTCGGAGCCGCAATTTCAGGCTCTATTTCATCGGTCAGATCGTTTCCATGATCGGCACCTGGCTGCAGATGGTGGCGCAGGGGTGGCTGGTGCTTGAAATGACAGGTTCCGCTTTCTGGGTGGGCGTGACTGCCGCGGCATCCTCGCTGCCGACCTTGTTTCTCTCGCTTATCGGCGGCGTTATCGTCGATCGGTATAACCGTAAAACCATTCTGCTCTGGACTCAGTCGGCTTCGATGGCGCTGGCGCTCGTGCTTGGCATCGTTACCCTTACCGGCACGGTTACGCTTGCCGTTATTCTCGTGCTTGCATTTCTGCTCGGCTGCGTCGCTGCTGTGGCCACTCCCGCGATACAGGCGTTCCTGAGCGAAATGGTGGAGCGAGCAGAACTGCATTCGGCCGTAGCGCTCAACGCGGCTATTTTCAATGCGTCGAGGGTTATCGGGCCGGCCATCGCAGGGCTCATGATCGCATGGATCGGTACGGGCGGCGCGTTCATAGCAAACGGGCTGAGTTATCTTGCCGTGATTGCTGCGCTGCTTGCCATAACAATAGAAACTCCCCGCACGAAACCGGCGTCGCACCAGCCACCCCTGCAGTCTATCAGGGACGGCATTATTTATACGTGGGAGCATCCGGTCATCAGAACCATCGTGCTGTTCGTTTCGGTGGTTTCGATATTTGGCTGGTCGTTCATGTCGATGCTGCCGGTGGTTGCCAAGCAGACTTTCGGTCTGGGTTCCGACGGCATGGGATACCTTTTTTCGGCATTCGGACTCGGCTCGCTTTCGGGCACCGTGCTGGTTTCCATGTCTTCGGGAAAGATCCGGAGTTCTTCGATGGTGATCGGCGGTATTTTCACCTTTTCCCTTGCGCTCGGGGCGTTCACCTTTGCCTCGGACGAACGCGTTGCCATGGCGTTTCTCTTTATCGCCGGCATCGGCATGCTTTCGGCGTTCGCAACCATGACCGCCACGGTACAGCGCCTCGTTGACGACAGTTATCGGGGTCGGGTGATGAGCATCTACCTGATGGTGCTGATGGGGTTCATGCCGCTGGGCAACCTGCAGGTTGGTTTTCTTTCGGAACAGTTCGGTACGGCGATAGCCATTCGTATCGGCAGCATAGTCGTGTTTCTTGCCACGCTCCTGCTTTTCAGTTATCGCAAGGAGATTCAGGCCGCGTGGCGGGAGTACCGCGAGGATAAGGATGTATAGTTCGGCAGGGAAATAAAGATCTTCTTTGCTTTCTATCGGAGTTAATAAAGCAGCCCCGAAAAGCCCTGGATGCGGTAATCGGGAGCTGCTTCGATCTGAGGTCTTGGACGTCAGTCCATTTTTTCACTGAAACGGATTACCGTTCCATATCTGTCGAAGACGCAGACGCCGCGGAGGTAGCCTGCAGCGACGACAACCCTGTAGTTTCCGTTTTCTTCGTTATAGCTTGAGCGGACAGGGGTCGCGCTGCCGCGCGGGAGGTTCCAGTATCGTTCGGCTTCGTCCGTTGCTCTGTACATCATATTCGAATCGGCCACATGGCGTCCTGATTCCCACCGGTTGCTTTGATTGTGGCTGATGCGCAGGTCGCGTTCGTCCTGCCCTGCTCTGTAGCCATCCCGATAAGCATCGGTGCGGTTGTAGTCGTTTCTGTCAGCATCATGCAGCCCGTCGCGATAACCGCGATCGAACTCGCCTGAATCGCGATCGTTATCGTATTTGCGGCCGTCCTTGTAGTGTCCCTGATGGTGAGCTGCGTTTACCGCCAGCCCGACGAGTGCTGCGGCAGCTACGGCAGCTGCGACTGTTCTTGTGTTTCTTCCATGTTCAGCCATTGCTGGCGCGGGAGCGACCAACGCGCAGGATAAGGCAATAGCTGCCGGTATCTGAAAAGTTTTTCCGAATTGCATACATCCTCCTTTACGATAATTGAAAATGTTTGTGATGGATATTGTAAGTCGTTAAAAGGATTTTATTTAACCGAGATTTCAAGGGTATAGCTCGCCTTCTCGTTTCTTCGGGCAGCGTTCCGCATCAGAAAAACCTGTATGGTGTAGGTGCCTGTCGAGGGCAGAACGCCGCTGTAGCTGTTTCCGTTGATATCGCCGATGAACATGGCTTCGTCTCCAGGCCCTTTGCCGGGGGCATAGATGTTGAAGTAATTGGAAAGGTTGCCGGATTTGAGATTGACGGTCATGGACTGACCCGCTTTTGCGTCAAGCGTGTAGTTCACTCCCTGATAACCGACAATGCTTGATTTGATCGAAGTTCCGCTGGCTCCATGAGGGAATTTTACCTGTTCGCTACGGTCATTCGCAGCGTAAGCCCTGACTGAAAACAGGGTGAGCAGGAGCAAAAAAACGAGTGATCTTGTTTTCATGTGACAGCCTCAATAGGGGTGAAGAAAATCCAAAATAGTCATGCATGATTATGTAGTTTGATAAAAACATGGCGGTTTCGTAAAAAGTTTCTTTTTGAATTCGTAGTAATTCGTGCCGCATTACAGCCGTCCTGATTGATATTGTCAGCAGAGAGATACCGTTTGAAAGAGAGGTTTCCAGGATCCCATATATGCCTGCCTTTTCGGTAACAATGCCGCACGCGTAATTCCCATTCCCAAACAGGCGCCAATTCGAGTGAATCTGTGTAAATTCGTGGGCAAACCTTCCCTTATTTCAATCTTTTCTTCCTTTCTTCGTCACCTTTTCCCATTCCTTCATCTCCTGGTCCTGAATTATAAGTGCATTATTAGTGCATTATTGAAATAGAATTGGAATAACTATATCCTGCGTCGCAGGAGCCGGGCGTCCGGAATGGTTCGAAGTTGGAATATTAATGGCTCGACGGAACAGTGATGGCTGGTAAGGCGTTTCAATGGAGAAAGAGAGCTGACATGCATCAACTATTGATTGTTATATTTTTTGCGGCCGTGGGGCTTTTCGCCTGCAGCGGAGAGCCGACATCGCCGAAATTTTCACCTTCAAAAGCCATGAGCGACAGTCGCGCATTGAATCCTTACTACTCCCGCACCGATACCACGAAGCTCGATCTGCCCGATTCCGTCTGGAAAAAGGTACTCCCTCCGGAGGTATATGAGGTGGCGCGCAAGGCAGGTACCGAGCGGGCATTCACCGGAAAGCTCTGGGATTTCGAGGGTATCGGTACCTATTACTGTGCAGCATGCGGCAATGCGCTGTTCCGTTCGGATGCGAAGTTCGCCAGTACCTGCGGCTGGCCGAGTTTTTTCGAGACCGTGCGTCCGGGCAGCGTTGAGTACCGTACCGATATGGCGTTCGGTATGGCGCGTACCGAAGTGCTCTGCGGACGATGCGGCGCGCATCTCGGACACGTGTTCGACGACGGACCGCCCCCGACCGGCAAGCGGTTCTGCATGAATTCGATAGTGCTCGATTTCGAGCCGGATGAGGGGGATTAGAGTGTGGCCGATATCGAAGATATTCCGACAGTGCCGATTTGTTCCTGACGGAAACGTTTCAGTACATCTGCTGGGCGGGTGTTTGTAACGAGCAGATATCTCATGATGCTATAGCATCCCTTTTTTCGGCTCCTCGCTGTTTCAAGTGGGTGATGATATCAGAAGCGTATATTGTGGTGT
>DYNE01000138.1 GCA_020721225.1 Pelodictyon luteolum
CTTCGCTCCTTCGCTCCTTCGCGTGAGAAAAAGAGAGAAATGTGATGGATGATTTGGATTATTTTTTGAATGAAATATGATTTTTTAGTTGTTGGTGCAGGGTTTTCTGGGGCAACAATCGCCGAGCGACTGGCTTCTGGAGGGAAGCGGGTGCTTGTGATGGATCGCCGCCGCCATATTGCAGGAAATTCACACGATGCTTATGATCCTACCTCGGATATCCTTACTCATACTTACGGTCCGCACTATTTCCGTACGAATTCTGAGCGGGTGCGTTCCTATTTGAGCCGTTTTACGAAATGGCATCCCGTTGAGTATCAAATTCTTTCTTTTACCGATGGACGGTATTGGCAGTTTCCGATCAATCTCAATACATTCGAGCAATTTTTGGGAAGGGCTTCTTCGAGCGAAGAGATGAGTGCTTGGTTGGAGGAGAAGCGGATTCCGATTGCGGAACCGGCAAATTCCGAAGAGGTGATTCTTTCGCAGGTTGGATGGGAGCTTTACGAAAAGTTTTTCAAAGGCTATACGCTCAAGCAATGGAAACGGTATCCGCAGGATTTGGATGCTTCGGTGTGTGGGCGCATCCCGATTCGAACCAATCGCGACAATCGTTATCTTTCAGAAAAGTTTCAGGAGCTTCCCATTGGTGGCTACACCCGGTTGGTGGATTCGATGCTTGCCCATCCGAATATTCAGGTTTTATTGAACGCTGATTTCCGGGAACTTCGGGAGCAAGTGGAGTATGGTCATCTGATTTATACGGGGATGATCGATGAATATTTTGGTTATTGCTTTGGAAAATTGCCATATCGGTCGTTGCGGTTTGAGAGGGAAACGCATTCTGTCGAGTATTACCAACCCGCTATGCAGGTCAATTATCCGAATGAGCAGGACTTTACGCGAATCGTAGAGATCAAACATGCGACGGGGCAACGGTCGCCATTGACGACGATTGTAAAGGAATATCCTGAAGATTTCGGGGAGGGGAAGGAACCGTATTATCCGATTCCAGCACCGGAATCCAAGCGGCTTTATGATCAATATGAAGGGTTGGCACAACGGGAGAGCGGAGTGACTTTTCTGGGGAGGTTGGCGACTTACCGGTATTACAATATGGATCAGGTGGTGGCGGCCGCATTGCTGGCGAGCGATCGGTTGTTGGAGGAGGGGGGAAGGATGAAACTTGAAAGCTGAAGGGGGAAATTGAACCACGAA
>DYNE01000050.1 GCA_020721225.1 Pelodictyon luteolum
TTCGTGCAAATTCGTGTAATTCGTGGGCAACTCCCCCTCTTCATCAGAGTATTTTTTGCTACGGATCAACCTTCCCGAGGCACGATACTCCAGTCCTTGACCCGGCATCGTTATAATTCTCCGGGAATTCAGGGAACAATTATTATTGCTTATTTTCAGGCTGAATTTTTTTATGAAAACCGCTTCCGGCAATCAACAGGCAACCATGCATGAAGATCAAAACATCGAATCCGTAACGAAAATGGCACTGCAATTCCTCGCTGAGGCTATCGGACAATGCCCGGCCGGACTTGAAAGCAGCACAAACAGGGATATCGTGTTTGCCGTGCTCGGATTCCAGTACGGCGCAGTGCAGAGCGCTGCGTACGTTGCGGGTCTCGGCGAAAATGCCGCTGCAGATATAGCACAAGAGGTCATCGGCAGAATTAACGGCATGGAGATGGCAACGGCGTCGAAATTCGTTGCCCTGATGCCGATGCTTGCCGAAAAGGGATATCCCCCGATCGGTATCGGCAGTAAAGCCATTATCGGTTTTTACAATGCAACCGATGAAGAGGAGAAGCTGGCGAGAGCCGGTTCGCTGCGGGAACTCCTCCGTCAGATCGCCGAAGCCTGAATCGACCCGCAGCAAGCAACCAGATAACGTTTCGGACCACCATGACGGAAACACTCCTTTCCATACCCGACCTTCGGACACTCTCGTACGGCACCACCATTGCCGGAGGAATACTGCTCTGGATCCTCGAAAGCCTCTTCCCTTTTTTCTCCGGGCAGAAGCGCCGCGGCCTCCATGCAAGGCTCAACCTGTCGATGGCCGGGCTCAACCTGCTGATCCTGCTCCCTTCGGGCATACTCATGGCATTCATGCTCGACTGGTCGAGAAACGTCTGGCCGGGAATCGGGATGCTGGCACTTCACCCGGTTGCCGAAACAATCGCGATCATCCTCGGCATCGACCTGTGGATGTACGTCTGGCATCGTCTCAACCATGAAACGGCCTTTCTCTGGAGATTTCACTCGGTACACCACAGCGACGCCACGCTCGACGTCACCACCAGCTGGAGGTTCCATTACATGGAGATCCTCTTCTCGGAACTGCTGCGTCTTCCCCTCTTCATGCTGATGGGGGCAGGTATCGAACATCTGCTGCTCTACTCGCTCCTCATGACGCCGGTCATCGAATTCCACCACAGCAACATCTCCATCCCGCCAGCCCTTGACCGTCTGGCGCGGCTCGTCATCCCGACCCCTGTGATGCACCGCCTGCACCATTCAAGAGAGAGAAGCGAACACGACTCCAACTACGGTAGCATGCTCTCCCTGTGGGATCGTCTATTCGGCAGCTTCCTGATGAAAGAGAGTCTCGATGGCCTCCGTCTCGGCCTCGACCAGGAAAGCGACCCGAGCAAACAAAGGCTCTTCGCCCTGCTCCGGAGACCTTTCCGCACATAGCGTGCTACCGTCGCCGTTCAACCATCATGGCCCAGATCGGATCGAACCCGTGGATATCGTCCGTCGGACCCGACGCATCGACAACCGGCCGACCCTCGTTATACCAGCGAAAAATACCGCCGCGAAGGTTGCTGCAGCTCTTCGCGCCCGCTTTTCCGCAGACACTCTCCACCCGTTCGATCAGTTCCGAACTGCGCTGGCCGACCGAACAGTAAAAGACCGTGTCACGCCCCGCCATGATGGCGGCATAGCGAGCTGCGAAGTCATCCGGGGCGGTATCCGGCTCAACGCGTATGGCCGTCGCGATATGGCTCTTCCCGTACTCTTCGGCTTTGCGAATATCGAACAGCAGGGGCGGTTCCGGCCCGGCAAGCATCGCGGCAAGTTCGTCGGTCGCGAGGTTTGCCGCACGATGCGTACGCTCGATCATCATGATTGCGCCCTCGAGCAGCCGGTCAGAACCGAACATCTCAGTCCTCCTTTCTCAAGAGTTCCTCTGCAAGGGCGGTAAGATACCTGTGGGTATAGAGCTTGTCGATTTTTGAGAGATCGCTCAGCTGATCGAAGGTAATCGCCGAAATCCCGTATTGCCGGCGAATCCTGTCGATCATCGACATCCACAATTGCGCCGTCATCTCGGCATCCGCCAGCGCGCGGTGAAAACTACCGGTCTCCGGGATGCCAGCATGTGTCACCAGCGTCTGCAGCCTGTGGTTCGGAGAGTCCTGATAAATCCTTCTCGAAACGAGCAGAGAGCAGCAACAGGCGCCTTCATATACCCGTTTCGCCCGTTTCAGCTCGAAATCCAGAAAACGGCGGTCGAATGACGCATTGTGAGCGACGATATTACGACCGGCTATAAACCCCGAAAACTCGGCCATCACCTCCTCGCAGCAAGGCTGGCCTTTCAGCATCTCATTGGTGATGCCGGTATAACCCTCGATAAACGAACTGATCCGGAACCCGGGATTCATCAGCTTTTGAAAACGATCGACAATCACCCCATGCTCCACAAGCACCGCACCGATCTCGATAGCCCGGTCGCCATATTGCGGCGACAAACCCGTCGTCTCGAAATCGAGAACCACCACACTGTCCGCCAACGTCCGCTGCATCGCATGACTGATTAAGATTACACATCCATCCCGAACATCTCACCACTGCGGCAACGGGCTGCAACCTCCCGAAGCATCCCGCTGCCGCAAGTTTATTCCTGATTAGCCATCTGCTCCCCCTTTTCGCCGAACAAAACGGACAGCATCAAAATCAGCAGCACTATCGACATCAGTACTATTTCAATCACGTACTGTGACGGATCGATCCATATTTCGGTAAATACATTCCACCTGCCAAGTATTTCCACGAAATTCCAGAAAATAATGACCGTCGGTATCGCATACCTGACAGCATAGTCGAGCCTGCTGATTGTAATAAGTTTGACAAACAGCAGAAAAGACCACAACAATGAACCGAAAGCCACAAAATATGTTACGGGATGCCTGTCTCCGGCAAACTGTTCGTCATAAGCGAAAAGCAGTACCATATAAAAGCCCCACAGCAGCACAATGAACTCCATGAATGCGATCATTGCCACATTCCGGGACAATCGAACCGGTTCGAGTTTTTTATCGATACGGAGCAGGCGCTGAAACCACAGGAAAAAACGGCACCCGGTACGCACGCCGAACAGATAGTAGAGCATGATAACCGCAAAAAACCCGACAGATGAGGGCATGAGCAGATATTCCGCCCTGGTTACAATCTCGCCATTCAGCATCACCGACTCGATACCCAATCGTTTGGCGTAATACTCGAACCCGAGTTCTATCCAGCCTGCCCAGACAAAAAGGCCGCCGAACATGCCCAGAAACGTAGCGGTCAGCTCTTTCGATGCATGCATTCCGGCCAGGAGCAACCCCGTTCCGGTCAGACCCAGAAGCAATCCGGCAAAAGCGACATGATCCCTGCCCAAGACATGCTGTAACAGAATGACCGCCGCATGACCGAGCGGCATCGTCAGCAGAACAATAATAAAAGCCGTTATTCCGGTCACTGGCCTGAAACTCTTCATGGTATGCGTTTATTCAGACATAGAGGAAACACCCAAAAATAACACCTCTTGCAAGCAAAGGGCAACGTGATCATCCGGCAGCGTTTCAACATCCTCCCTTTTGCCATATAACAAAACCCCGCGTTTTGAGCGGGGCTTCGTCAAATCAGGGATCAATCTCAGCGAGCCGATTCCAGCGCTGCAATCCGCGACTCAAGTGGCGGATGGCTGCTGAAAAGCGCCATCATGCCACCGCCCGCGATCCCGCTGGCCGCCATTTCCTTCGGCAACCGGCCGGCCTCGAGGCCTCCCAGCGCCCGCAGGGCGTCGATCATCGGGGCTCGATCACCCATCAGGGCAGCCGCCCCCGCGTCCGCCCGATATTCACGCTTGCGAGAAAAATACATGACAACGACGCTCGCAAGAATTCCGAACATGATTTCAAAGGCAATGCTGCTGATCCAGTAACCGATACCCGGACTGCCAGACTCATCGTCGTCCCTGCGAAGAAAGCTGTCCACAGCGTATGCGGCAAGACGCGACAGAAAAATAACGAAAGTATTGACCACCCCCTGTATCAGCGTCAGCGTCACCATATCGCCATTCTGAATGTGTGCCACCTCGTGAGCCAGCACGGCTCCGACCTCTTTTTTATTCATGCTCTGCATGAGACCGGTCGAAACGGCCACCAGCGATCTGGACTTGCTCGGCCCGGTGGCAAAAGCATTTGGCGCCCCGTCATAGATGGCCACCTCGGGCATCTGCAGACCGGCTTTTTTGGAAAGCTGTCTCACGGTGTCCACCAGCCATGCCTCGTCCTGGTTCGCCGGCCGCTCGATAACCCGTGCGCCCGTGCTCCATTTCGCCATGGTTTTCGACATCAGAAGCGAAATAAAGGATCCGCCGAAACCTATCAGGGCAGCAAATACCAGCAGCATGCCCATATCCAGTCCATTGCTGGTCAAAAAACGGTCAACGCCCAGAATACGGGCACTGACCGACAGCACCAGCATCACCGCAAGATTGGTCAACAAAAAAAGAACCACACGCTTCATCCAACTCCTCCTGTGTAATAATATTGATCGATTATGCATTCAAGGGGCAGGCACCCCGCCATGTCATTCTCCCCCATCACTCTCGCTATACAATAAGAAATGTAACGCTCTTCAAAAACCAAATTCTTCTCCAACCCTCTGCCCATCCCCTCATCATTCATCTTATCCACCTCCCCATCTACCCAACTACCGACTACAGGCTACTGATTCTGCCCACCGCCAACAGCCAACAGCCCACGGCCCACAATCTTCACCTACTCCCGAACTCCGACCTGAAAGAGGCCCACTCGCTCCTGTCCATCTCCCATTCGCAGTAGATGGCCACCCCGGCATAGTTCTCCGGCAGCACCCGGTAAGATTCCAGTCCCGCATGAATCCCCGAAAGTGCGTTTCGCAGGTTCTCCGTTTCAGCGATATGGTACCCTGCGCCGGAATCGTCATAGGCCGGAACGCCGAAAAGCACCTGCGTACTGCCGGACCAATCAAGCACCTGAACGCTCCAGACCCGCATCAAATAACGGTATAACCTGGAAGATCGGCTCGAAGTATCGTACATCATGGAAACGATCTGATCCGACCGTCCGGCAACCTGACCGTAATATGCCCTGTCCCAATGGACGTCGGGAGACGACTGAAAGAGCGCAGGCGGCGGAAACGCCGCCACGGAAATGATCTTTCCTTTCGGCACCGCCTGACGAAGTTCATCGAGCAGAACGAGAAAGGCTTTGCTGCCGCCAGGCATCGGCTCGATATTAAGATGGATGCCGGCCAGCCTCGGATGGGCACCGAGCAACGCCACCACCGACGAAACGAAGCTCTTCCGCCATACGGCCGATTCCGGAAAACAGTGAACGCCAAGAACCCCTCCAACCCAGGGCAGTACCCTGAATCCTGAAAACCCGTCGAGAAACCGTTCCGTCTGCAGGGAATCGGCTGGAGCTATCCGGCCATCGGAACTGCAGGGACAGAGATGCGGAAAAACATCCCTTATCCCGTGCCCGGCTAAAAGGCCGGACAGTTCGCGGATTCTTGCCTCGTTACGGAACCGAGAGCGCTCTCTCCTGTTACGGTCGAACCATGTATCGTCACCAAGCCAGCCATGCTGGATCCAGATGCCGTTGGTGCGTAAATCATGCCGTACCTCGGTAACGGACCTGCCCGATGACCACGCATGCCAGGCAAAAACTGCCGCTGTCGCAATCGCCAGCAGCAGCAGAATCGTGCGCAGGCCTCTTCGCATAGTGTACTCCGGAAAATGTAAGTGGTCGGTATCTCCTCCGAGTAATAGCAAAACGCAGGCAATTTACCAACAGCTACGCCACGACAACCATCAGTTGCCACTGAAACTGATTGCTGATTCCGATCCAGTTATCCCGAAACAGAATTCATCACAGAAAAATACCGGTTACCCGCTACAGTGTCCGGATAAAAAAATCATCGAAATAAAAATGTCTGACCGATAGCGACATGTTGCCATCAGTTATTGGCAAACAGCACTACCGGTCAGACATGGATAAAAAGTGAAACTGCAAGACCTTGCTTAAACGGCCTCGACGCTCTCTTCTGCTAAAGCCTCTTCAGCACGCAACCAATCCTCTTCAGCAGTACCCTCCGGTTCACCATTTGCTTGCCAGATAAAATACGCGGCAAGCCTGATCTGCTCTTCTCGCTGTTCCGGTGTCAGCGAATCCTGTTCAATCGCATCGTTTGACATGGCAGTATTCCGTTTCGTGTTTACCAAACAAATAAGACTCTCTGTATCATTAACCTATCCACTCTATTCCGAACATCAACGGTACAACTGCTATGTTACGGCTTTTCCCGAACCACGGAAAGAGTCCTTACGTTACATTAAGGTAAACAATACTGCCCACCGACCACTCTTCACTCTCGGGCTTCCGGCTTCCCACTTTCCAGCGTCCGCCGACTGCCCACTGCCTACTACCCACAATCCTCCTACCGACTACCGACTACTGGCTCCCGTACCACGTCCCGCTTAACACGTAGCACGAAACCCAATCCCCCGGCCCACCGCTCACCGCCTACTACCCACAATCCTCCTACCGACTACCGACTACTGGCTCCCGTACCACGTCCCGCTTAACACGTAGCACGAAACCCAATCCCCCGGCCCACATTCTTCACCGCCCACAATCTTATTAATTGGTACCACCAGGGAAAACGCCGATCAGCCTTTTCTTTGCTACGGGCTTTGTCGTCATGCGACCTTCTGCAGTGGACGCGTTCGAACTGCCGCTGCCCGCACTATCGACGCGCTGGTACGCATCAAACGGGGCGAGTCTCAAAGCGCTGCCTGCCTGAACGCCGGAAGGCCTGCCTGTCACATCAGGCTTCGGTTTCGGGCTGCTGGCTGGTTTCGGTTTCGGACTGCTGACAGAAGAAATGACAGGCTGCTTGTCTGATTTGGCAACTTCCATTGACGGTGTCATAATAACATCCTTGATAAAAGGTTTACACTCCGGAAATTTGGGGACCAATACACAATCATGGCAGAATGACTCGCGAGGTATAATGCCACAACTCGAAAACTACAAAATTCCCACAAAGCAGAAAAATAAAGAACCGCCCACAATCCTCCCCCACTCTCTACTTTCCCACAATCCTCCTACCGACTTCCACCTACCGGCCCACCGCTCACCGCCCACAATCTTCCCCCACCCACAATCCTAACCCACTTTCCACTTTCCTCCTCCCCCCTACCGGCTTCAGGCTACTGGCTACTGGCTACCGGATACTGATTCCGCCCACCGCTCACCGCCTACTACCCACATTCCTCCAACGGCCCACAATCTTCACCCGCCCACCGCCCACATTCTTCACCTGCCTACCGCTCACCGCCTACTACCCACAATCCCCCCTACCGGCTACTTGCTCGATTATAAAACCGTGACGGACCCTGCAGCACCTCCCAATTGCTTTCCTGAAAAACAGAACGGCAGCTGATCACGCTTTCGCCCCTTCCCTCCTCCGTCTTTGCCTCAACGTCACGAGGGTTGGCCCCGACTTCGGCCCAGAACAGATTCGCTCCGGCGATAGCGCCTAACGTACACGGTTCATGGGTGCAATTGCCCAAAACGCTCCTCGGCATACCCAGTCTGGTAACGGCCACGATTTGAGCCATCCGCAGCTCGCTGATAATGCCGAGCGCGGCCAATCTGGTGCCCGGTATGGGAATCCTGCGCGCCGCGCCGCTATAGGCGGGATTGAACGATGCCGTAAATGCGATCATATCGGCAAGCTCCTCATTGGTATGTTCGGGCCCTACAGGCTCAACGCATGTCCCTACTTCAAGACCGGCCTCCCTGAAATTCGCAATACTCTGCTTCCTCCTCCCGACATCGAGAGTGGTATCGATTCCTTCGCGCAGCCGAACCGCATGATACACGCCGGTAAACCCGGCATCTTTCAGCTTCCGGGCGCTCTTGAGCGACTGGTCGCCCACGTTGGCAATCAAGGTCGTTTCCGGCTTCAGGTTTTTGCGCACCTCCCCTGATATTTCCAAAAAACGCTCAAACGGATAGTGTGCCGTCGACATCAGAAAAAGAGCGTTCGCGCCATCCGTTTCGAACTGTTTTGCATAAGCGACAGCCTGCTCGGAACTCAACGCCGTTGATGCCGTGAAAACCCCGTTCACTTCTGCAAACGAACAAAACAGACAATCGCAACTGCACGGCGCAAGATTGAGGGCGAACTGGGCATGAACTTCAGCTTTTCCATCCGACACCTCCTTCGATATCCGGTTTGCCTCAGCCATAACCATATAGGCCTCGATAGAATCAGACGGAAACTCAAGCAGAAAAACCAGCTCGTCGCGCGAAAGCAATTCGCCCGATCCTGTCTTGTTCAGTACATCATCAATTTTCATTAAACAATAGGGTTAGGATTATCAACCGGCAAAGCATCGTCATAAAACGGCAACGCTCTGCAACTTCACTTACGGGTTGCGATTGCCCGTATAAAAGCATGATTTTACAAGTATTTGTATAAAAAAACACAAGCAGGTCCATCCCCGAAAATATAGCCATTAAAAAGCAGGCAACAAGCCCCCCCCAAGCATCTCAAACCACCGCCCACAATCTTCATCACTTTCCACTTTCCACTTTCCTCCTCCCCCCTACCGGCTTCAGGCTTCAGGCTTCAGGCTACTGGATACCGGCTACTGATTCTGCTCACCGCCCACAATCTTCACCCACTCTCCACTCTCCGACAACCGACTTCCGGCCCACCGCCACCGCCTACCACCCACAATCTTCACCCGCCCACCGCCTACCGGCTCCTGATTCTGCCCCCCTTCCCACTAAGAACTTAGCACTCAGAACTTAACCCCATCTTCTGTTTTTTCAGGCTTATCGAGGCCTCTGTCACGACTTTGCGTATATTGTGAACCGTTTTATGTACCAATGCAAATTCGAAAACCCTATCCCGGAAGAACATACCATGCAGACCATTTATGCCGACGGTATAGCAAACATGTCCCTTATTGACGGCGTTGTACGCATCGATCTTGTCAACGTCACGTCAATTCAAAAGGACAAGGATCCCGACATTCAGCTGGCAGGACGTCTTGCCTTTTCGCTGCCTGCGCTTATTCGAACACACGACCAGCTTACGAAGATGATTGACAAAATGGTAGCGGACGGCATTCTCACCATAAATACCCCTCCGTCAAACTGAAACCGTCGCCACCAAGTATTCCACTTAATGTTCATGGATACCAGAGAATCATTGTGCGAGAGCCCCGTCATAATCGCAGATCGGGAGGCATGGGAAGAGACAAATCTGAAGGATGCCGGAACGATCGAGGTTGAAATCGGCTTCGGCAGCGGCGAATACCTCATCAGGAGGGCATCCGAATACCCCGACAGACTGTTTATCGGCATCGAAAAGAAACCCGGAATGATAACGGAGGTTTCAAAAAGAGTTGCAAGCCGTAACCTCAATAATATCCGACTGCTCGAATCGTGCGCCAAAGACGCGTTCACCGACATCTTCCCGGCCAGTTCGATTTCACGGGTCTATTCCCTCTTTCCCGATCCCTGGCCAAAAAGAAAGCACTGCAAGTACAGACTCTTTTCAACGGAATACCTGCGCCTGCTCAACAACCGCCTTATCTTCGGCTGCGAGGCGCTCATCGTGACCGACAGCGAAGATTACTGCAACTGGATGCTGAAACAGCTCCCCGATACCGGCTTTGAAGTTGAAAACAGCACCATACCGCCTCAATTCGACACCAGATTCGAGCGGAGATGGCTGGAACAGGACTTGAGCACATTCTTCAGGATTCTGCTAAAAAAGGTACGGCACATCGAAGCCTCACCGCCACCAGCCCGGAACTGCCTGCCCTGATTACTTCGAACCAGACTTCCCGAGCGCGCCCGGTTTGACGAATTACGTACCTCCTAACAGTCGCTCCTGGCTCCTGCTCATAGCCAGCTCGCCGTTACGGGTTCACGACCGATAAGTTAAAATTAAGTAAAACAGCACGTTAAGGTTATACTGATCCGTATAATTCTGTTTGCAATACAAATATGCGGTTATATTGCCAGCGACAATCCTGAAATTCCTTCCCAATAACAAACAGGCACCTGTTTTGAACGGTAAAACCGGGTGAACCAGGCGCCAATTCGTGCAAATCCGTGTAAATTCGTGGGCAGAAAAAGGGATATCGCTTCGCGAATGGGAGTATCGCTCCGCGCGGCATCAGATTATTTTCTTTCTCCACCTCCCATCTTCTACCGCGAAGCGATACTCCAGCAATGCGAAGCAAGCTATACTCCGCGATGCGACAGCGAGCATACTCCCGTTCGCCCCGCGAACGATACTCCTGATCTCCGCCAATCGAATATCGACTTCCCGCCCACCGCAAACTGCTCACAGCCCACAATCCCCATCTTCCCATTCCCTCATCGCTTGGCTCTGGATTATAATTGTATTCTTGAAATAGAATTGGAATAAGACCCCTCCATAAGTTGATCAGTGGAATTAACTGATAGAAAAACAGGGTTTTATTGGCTTTATAAGAACTGTTCTTAAGCGTCCTGTGTTATATAAAGAAGCGATGAACTGGAATCTTATACGGAAACCATATAAACATTGTCAGGCGGCATTGCTGTTGAACATGCAGCAAGATCACGCGTATTACATAACATAGCGGAGACAAAGTGAACACTCTCGATAAAAATTTCACACAGGAGCTCTTGCTCAATTGTGATCCCCCTTGCCTTTCTCTCTATCAGACGACGCATCGGCGCCATCCGGACAATCAGCAGGATCCGATCCGGTTCAGAAACCTTGTCAAGGTACTGGAGGAGTCGCTTTTGCAACAAGTGCCGAAGCAGGATGTCCGGTTATTACTGGAACCGTTTCTGGCATTGGCTGATGACCGCGACTTCTGGAACCACACCCTTGACGGGCTCGCGGTGCTGGGTGCGAAAGGTATTTTCCGGGTTTACAGACTCCAGCGGCCCGTCGCCGAATTGGTTATAGTTGCGGACAGCTTTCATACAAAACCCCTGATGCACATCCTTCAGTCAGCCGATCGTTATCATGTTCTCGGATTGAACAGACAGGAGATCAAGCTCTTCGAAGGTAACCGTGACGCCCTGTACGAGATTCGACTGCATCAGGATGTGCCGCGCAAGCTCACCGATGCGCTGGGTGAAGCCTTGACCGATCCGCACCTCACCGTTGCCTCATACGGCGGCGCAGGTGGATCCCAGGCACCCATGCATCATGGCCACGGAGGGAAAAAAGCTGAGGCAGACATTGATGCGGAGCGCTTCTTCCGCACCATTGACCGGGGGATCCTTGAACATTACTCTCAACCATCCGGCCTGCCGCTGATCCTCGCAGCGCTCCCCGAGCATCATCACATGTTTCACGAAATCAGCGCCAACCCATACCTGATAGACGAAAGCATCGATATCCACCCGGATGCCCTGTCGTCTATGGACGAACTCCGCGTGCGCGCCTGGCAGCTTATTGAGCCCCGCTATCTGGCTCGACTGGCTACACTGGTCGAAGAATTCGGTAATGCAAAATCCGAGGGGCTCGGTGATGACGATATAGCACAGGTCGCCAGGTCGGTTGTGGGCGGACGGGTAGCCACGCTGCTCATCGAAGCCTGTCGCGAAATTCCCGGTCGAATCAATGCGGCGACCGGCGAAATCGAGTTTGACAAATTGGCACATCCGGAGGTTGATGACCTGCTCGATGACCTGGGAATGTTAGCCCTGAAGATGGGCGGACAAGTCGTTATCGTACCGACCGAACGGATGCCGACGAAGACCGGAATAGCTGCGATCTACCGTTATTAAGGTTGAAGTCACCCTGAAACATACAAGCGAAAAGATAACCCTGCAAAAGGAGAACCACATGATCATTCAGGTCAACACGGACAATAATATCGAAGGGAACAGTGAACTGGCGCAACAGTTCAAGACCCTGCTTGAAAATAGCCTGGAGCGCTTCGGCGATAAAATCACGCGGGTGGAAGTTCATCTTAGCGATGATAACAGCGACAAAAAATTCGGCACGGAGGACAAGCGCTGCCTCCTTGAGGCTCGTCTTGCCGGGCTCCAGCCCCTCGCGGTGAGCCATCAGGCGGCGACTACGGAGCAGGCCGTCGATGGTGCTGTCGACAAGCTGATGCGTTCCATTGACGCCACCCTTGGAAAGCTGGACAGCCAATAATAAAAAGAGCATTCCCTGTTGATTCTTTCAATGCAGAAACCCGCGCGAAACGTGCCTTGAAAGAATCAATGCAGGAAAGGCCGAGCAATAGCCGCAATCAGCTGAACCTCGAACGTGCGTCCACCGAAAACAGCCGTGCCATGCGAGCAAAGCAACCTGCCTCCAAAAAAACTTCTTTTCACCGTCGATACCCATCTCTTCTTCAAGAAATCCCGGATAAGCTTCTTTAGATTCCCCGTATCATCACATGATAAAGCGTTCCCAGGGCACGATGTCCCGCTCTACGTGGTATATGGCTTTGGCATGACCACGCTGCTCCCATTGTGTCATCCCGCCCTCCATGCGCAAAACATGCTCCAGAGCGACTGGTTTTCCGGTTATACGGCAACCTGTATCGAAAGAGACCTCCGGCAGGTCATAAAAATTCAGGATCTGTCGGTATTCCAGCGTTTTGTGCGCCTCTGTGCAGGAAGAAACGGACAACTGCTCAACCTCGATGCCCTTGCCGGTGAAACAGGTATTTCCCATACAACCGCACGTGCTTGGCTGTCGGTTATGGAATCAAGTTATATTGTCCATCTCCTTCCTCCATACTACAGAAACTTCGGCAAGCGGCTCGTGAAAATGCCGAAAATCTATTGTATCCATCAGGGTCTTGCCTGCTGGCTTCCTGGCATCCGTTCAATAGAACTTCTTGCTGACTGTGGGTAGAGAAGGGCGGTTGACATGCCGGCAGCACAAGCAACCCATCCCCACCAGTCCCGATATGTTGGAAGCGGCTTGTCGGTTAAAAAAAGCAACACAGGCGCTCGCTGCAAAATAAACGTTGCCGTGGTTATGAACCTGCCCTCAGCCACCCTTGCAGTCATAACTCAAGCTCGTCCATGCGAATTGAGCGATGCCCTTCAAAAACGGTGAGAATTTCGATACGGTCGAGAGTGCGACGATAGACAACCCGGTAATTGCCGACAAAAACCTCCCGGATTTCCGGATAAGCTATTTCCGGAACAACTCTTCCACTATCCGGATATAAACCGATCAATTCACCTTTTTCAAGAAGTGTATCAATGAAATCCAATGCTCTTTTCGGGTTATCCTCGGCGATAAAGCGTTCTATTTCATCAAGTTTCTCGATAGCAACGCTTGTCCAGACCACCTTCATTGATTTGCGGATGCCCGTTTCTCTTTCATCATTTTCCTCACCGCTTCCGTATCGTACACTTCCCCGGCTTCAGCCGCCAGGAGCCCAAGGCCGACTGAATCGGAAAATTGCCTCCGATACACCAGTGCATCATATTCAGCCGGTGAAAGCAGCACCCCTGCAGGTCGGCCGTTCTGCGTGATAATGAGCGGATGCCCCGTATCCTGAACCTTTTTCAGGCAGGCAGAGATTCCCGTCTTGAACTCGCCAAGGGGAATGATATCGCTTGAAATCCGTATGGTTTTCATAAAAAAGAGCATTATTAAGAACCGGATTCAGACCTTTTTTCAGTGCTTAATATAACAACAATACTCGTCCCCGTGAAACATAATCAGGCGGGATGCAGGGGTGCGGTTGTCTGCCGACAGTACACCCCTACGGGGTTTGAAGAGGCATGACCGTTAAATCACGACGTAACCTAATGCGGGAACTATCCCCTCTCTGCTGCCCGGTCTGTACTTTGCCCGGAAACTCCACTGCAGCTTGTGCTTGAACAGGTCGTGTAACCCGATACCTGTCCAGTCCACACTGTTTTTCGGAGGTCCGGCGCTGTCGCTGAAAGCCGGGATCTGCTGGGGATATGTGTTCATATGCGCGTTTTTCGTGGAGGTGGTGTGGGACATGCGCGACCATCGGGGCGACCTCCTCTGCGGCATCAAAACAATCGCCAACACGCTCACCTTCGCGCAAACGAAGCGGTTTCTCATCGTCACGAGCCTGATAAGCGGACTGCTCCTGTTCTACTTCACTAACGCGGTAAATCTTCCGGCATCCACCTATTTCCTTCTGGCAAACAATGTGGCCGTCATCGTAATCGCAAGCCTGTACAAGGAGAACAAAACGGCCTTCATGCGCAAAATCAGCGACTATACCATTCTTATGGCCTCCGTGCTCTTTGTCTCCTTCGGCCCGATCGCTTTTTATTTTAACTGACCTTTTTTCCTCATCGTAACGCACAAAGTCTCCCCGTCCGGGCTTCTCGCCACCTATATCTTTTATACATTTTGAATTTTAGATTTTAAAATTGTATAATTTCCCATGATCTATCGAAACATGACAGCAACCCTTCAGCGGTTGGCCAACGCATTTCCTGTTATTGCGATAACAGGACCAAGGCAATCGGGAAAAACAACGCTGGCAAAATCCGTTTTTGCCGACAAGCCTTATGTTACGCTTGAAGATCCGGCAGAACGGGCATTCGCGATGGAAGACCCGAAAGGATTCCTTCAGCGGTTTCGTGATGGAGCCATCTTCGATGAGGCGCAACGCTGGCCTGATCTGTTTTCGTACCTTCAGGGCATGGTTGACGAAGCGCCGGTTCCCGGAAAATTCATCGTAACCGGTTCACAGCAATTCGGGCTGCTCTCCGGAGTAAGCCAGTCGCTTGCCGGCCGCGTGGGCATGACCACGCTGCTCCCGTTATCGCTGTCGGAAATACCGGGAGTTGGCGAGCATTCGATATCTCTCGACCATCTGCTCCTGCGGGGATGCTATCCCGCCCTTCATGCCCGAAACATGCTGCATGGCGACTGGTTTTCAAGTTATACGGCAACCTATATCGATAGGGATGTCCGGCAGGTCATAAAAATTCAGGATCTGTCGGTCTTCCAGCGCTTTGTGCGCCTCTGTGCAGGGAGAAACGGACAACTGCTGAACCTGCATGCTCTTGCGGGCGAAACAGGCATTTCCCATACAACCGCCCGTTCATGGCTTTCGGTTCTGGAATCGAGTTACCTTGTTCATCTGCTTCCGCCATACTACAGAAACTTCGGAAAAAGGCTCGTAAAAACGCCGAAGCTCTATTTTATCGATCAGGGTCTTGCCTGCTGGCTTCTTGGCATCCGTTCATCCGAACTTCTTGCCATTCATCCCCTGAGAGGAGCAATTTTTGAATCATGCATCGTCAGCGAATGCCTCAAAGCGCGGTATAACCGTGGACTTCCTGCCGACCTCTACTTCTGGCGCGACAACAACGGGCTCGAAGCCGATATTGTTTTTGAAAGAGGCAGAATGCTTCAGCCGATAGAAATAAAATCAGGCCAGACCATTACCGGCGACTATATCCGCTCAGGCCTCAAAGCCGCACGATTTGCCGCTGACGAGGCGCTTCAACCCTGGCTGATCTACGGAGGTGACGATTCATACGAAAGAGGCGGGGTAACCGTCATGAGCTGGCGCGACTGCGCACAATGGGCAGAGCCCTGAACGGCGCGCGACTGTCGCGTCTGTCCGATTTCTCTTCAATACCTTGCAGACTTATTGTGAATCCGGATCGATGCCCCGGAGTCTCATGCAGCTCCTGCGGAGCTGGATGTGGGAGGAGGAAGCGCTTCTCTGCCGACATTGCACCCCTACGGGGTTTGAAGAGGCATGACCGTTAAATCACGACGGAATAGACGGAATATAATACGGGAACTATCCCCTTTCTGCTGCCCGGTCTGTACTTTACCCGGAAACTCCACTGCAACTTGTGCTTGAACAGGTTGTATAATTCCAATTCTGTTTCAATGATGCGTTTATAATCCAGGGCCAGGCGATAAGGG
>DYNE01000139.1 GCA_020721225.1 Pelodictyon luteolum
CGCATTACAGGCATGTTTCGAGACTTGCCTTGCGGCAAAAAATATTTCAGATAATCTACGTGTTCATTATAAAAAGTGGCTGCGTTTCTATCTTGATTTTTGCTCGAAGTATCATCGAGATACCAACAAAACAGAGAGCCTCGCCGACTTTCAGCAAAAGCTGCGGGAAAAAGGACAAACGGAAATACAACAGAAGCAGGCAGGGCATGCCGTTTCACTGTATTTAGACCTCTTACAAGCGGGCGAATTTGTTACGCCTTCAGTTGTTTCCCCCGCTTCCGTTCCCCATGAGGTTGTGGCGGTGGCCGAGATCAAGTTGCCGCTCCAAGATCCGGCCAGGGAGGAGCAGCAAGCACAACTCGTTCCGTTGGCCCAAAAGATTTCAAGGGGAGTATCCCGGCAATCGTTGCATACTTCCGAGGTGCCTCAGTCACGGGTCGTTGCCGTCGACGACCAAGTCGGACCAGTGACCGGCGCGTCTTGGGTGTCCCAGTTTACCCGACTTGCTGAAGAAATCCAGGTGCGGCATTATTCCCCGAAAACCTTGGCAACTTACCGGCTTTGGCTACGGCAATTCCAGGCGTTTACCCGAAGCAAACCACCGGAATCTCTGACGACTGCCGATGTTAAGGAATTTCTGACCTGGCTTGCCGTTAAAAAGGAAGTGGCGGCCTCAACTCAGAATCAGGCTTTCAATGCCTTACTGTTTTTTTATCGGCATGTTTTACAAAAGGAATTTGGTAAGGTTGAGGGTGTGGTCAGGGCAAAGCGGAGGCCATATATCCCCGTGGTTCTGTCTCGTGAGGAGATCGAGGAGATTCTGTCGCATCTTGCGCCGCCATTTGATCTGGTGGTGAAGTTGCTCTATGGTTGCGGCCTGCGCTTGTTCGAGTGTCTCAATCTTCGTGTTCAATGCCTGAATTTTGATGCCGGGAAAATCACCATTCACGATGGGAAGGGGAAAAAAGATCGGACAGTACCTCTGCCGGCGGCTCTTCTATCCGAACTGAAAATGCAGCTTAAGACGGTCAAAGAGCTGCACCAGCGTGATCTGGCCCGTAACTATGCCGGTGTTTTTCTCGTGACGGCTTTGGACAAGAAATATCCCAACGCGGCCAGGGAATTTATCTGGCAATGGCTTTTCCCGGCCCAGGATTTGACCCGTGTGCCGGAGACCCGAGAGTATAAACGGTACCACC
>DYNE01000140.1 GCA_020721225.1 Pelodictyon luteolum
GTAAATATTCGTTTAACCCCGTTCCCGAAAAATAAATAAAGAAAACACGGGACACACCAGAAAGATTAGTGTATAAGGCGGGCATGGAACAGTTAATGCCCACTTCGTCAATGACTGCCAAGCAGTTGCCTGCGACGCTTATATCGCCTGATGAGATTTCTACGTCCGATCTGGCGACAATCCCGCGCAAAGAGTTGCTTCACCTTCAATGGGAGGGCAATTACTGGAAAGCTCAGCACAAGCGGGCATGTGAGCGTGAAGCTCTTCTCAAGGAAGAACTGGCGAAGAAAGAAGCTCTGATTAAGGATCTCCAGCACCGGCTCTTTGAGAGGAAGAGCGAAAAAAAGAGCTCGCAACCAACGGCGGAAGAACCGGAGGCGGCAGTAAGCCGTCCCCGGGGACAGCAACCGGGGAGTCGAGGACACGGACGCATCCATCGGCCGAATCTTCCCGTGATTGAAGAATACCGGGAGCTTCATGGAGATTCATGCTGTTGTCCCGTTTGCGGACTTCCCTATCGCACCTTTCCCGGCGAAGAGGAATCGGATATCTTCGAGATAGAGGTTCATGCGTACCGCCGCAGGATTCATCGTAAACGCTATCAGAAAAGTTGCTCGTGCATATCGACGTCGAGCAGTCCCGCGATTATTGTTGCCCCGCCGCCGCCGAAAATAATTCCTCGAAGCCCTTATGGAACTTCAATCTGGATACATATTTTGTTGAGCAAGTTTTTGTACTCCCAACCATTGAACCGCATCTTGCGGGAGTTGAGCGGTTGGGGCTTGTCGTTGTCATCGGGCACGATAACCGGCGGTCTCCATAAAATTGCGGCGCTGTTTGAGCCGTTGAAGAAGGCATTGTACGAACATCAGATGGGGGAATCACGTTTTCATAACGATGAAAGCCGCTGGGAAGTTCATGTCGATATTGACGGCAAGACATCCCATCGATGGTATATGTGGGTCACCAGATCCCCTGATGTAATTTACTATGTGATAGTCGGCACGAGAAGCGCTTCCGTGCCGATAGCCCATTTTTCAGAACTGGAGGCAGAAAAGGCAATTGTGGTATGCGACCGTTACAGCGCATACAAAAAACTGGCCCGTTTAAACGACTCCATCATTTTGGCCTTTTGCTGGGCGCATGTGCGTCGTGACTTTTTAGAGGTTGCCCA
>DYNE01000012.1 GCA_020721225.1 Pelodictyon luteolum
GTACGGGGGGTGCCGGGTAACTGGCATCCCTACCGTGACCAACTACGTAAACTAATGCGATAAAATTCTTACTTTTCAGAAATAACGCCAATCCTCGGACAGTAAAGAACCCTTAACAACGAACACCAATGCCGAGAGGAGCAAGACTGGACGCGCCGGGTACGCTGCATCACGTGATGGTGCGGGGCATCGAAGGCAACAGCATTGTTGCCGATGACGAAGACCGGCAGTATTTTGTTGCTCGGATGGGGAAGGTCGCTGCGGCAACCGGCACGAGCATCTATGCCTGGGCGCTCTTGACCAACCATGCGCATATCCTGCTGAAGAGCGGAGCTTCCGGCCTGTCGACGTTCATGCGCAAGCTCCTGACCGGTTACGCCACAGGGTACAACCTCAGACACAAGCGTCACGGCCATCTTTTCCAGAACCGGTACAAGTCGATTGTCTGCGAGGAAGAGCCCTATTTTCTCAGGCTGGTAAGCTATATCCATCTCAACCCCCTTCGAGCAGGTCTTGCTGAATCGCTTGAAGATCTGGAACGTTATCCGTGGGGCGGTCATGCGGTGGTGATGAACCGGATACGGCATGAGTGGCAGGACCGGAACTATGTGCTCGGATACTTCGGCAAGAGGGAATCGTCTGCCCTGCAAGCGTATCGGGAGTTCGTTGCAGAAGAGAGCGGACGCGGTCGTCAGCCGGAACTGACCGGAGGCGGACTTATTCGCTCGATAGGCGGCTGGTCGGAAGTGAAGTCGCTGAGGAAACGACAAGAGAAGCAGTTCAGCGACGAGCGGATTCTCGGAAGCGGCGAGTTCGTCAAAGAGATTCTCGACGATGTTGAAGAATCCGTGAAGGAGAGGCTGCCGGCAACAGCAGCAGCGATGGAAGCCGGGGAACGGCTGGTGAGCGCATGCGAAGAGGCGGGAATAAGTGTTCATGCGCTGCAGGGCGGAAGCCGGAAGCGGGAGTGTACGGAGTTGCGAAAACGGCTTGCACTGGAATATGTGCTCGAGCTCGGGATGAGCTATGCCGGAGCGGCGCGTCTGCTCGGGATTTCAGCAGCTGCGATCAACCAGATCGTAAAACGTTTCGAATCATAAGTTTACGTAGTTGTGAGCGTCTCCATGATCAGTTACAGGTCTCCGCCGGGTGTTCTCTGCGTGCATGAATTGTATCTGTTACAGGTTATATTTTCATGACCTGTGTTATGGATGAATCACTCAATTATTTTTTGTGAAATGAACAAGCATTTTGATACGCCGACGGTCATTGTCATCATTGTAACGTTTGTTCTGTTTGTTATGGCGCTGTTCGTAAAAGGTTTTACACATGATCTGCTCCTGGAGGCGGGTGTGTTTCTGGTTTCTGTGAAACTCATTTTAATGGGTTATAACAACAGCGTGACAAACAAAAAGATGATGGATGAATTGCAGGAGATAAAAAACAGATTGGCGGCAAAACAGAATACGGAACCGAAATAAACAACATATCCAGGAAACCACCCCATGAGGTCATGCGAAGTCTGGTCCGCTGCAAGCCAGAGACCGGCAGGAGTTCGTAGAGTGGTACAACCCAGGAAACCGACACAAACGCAAGGAGACCTGGTTGCAGGAAAACCCGGAAGGCCACTGGCGCAAATACGCATACGATGAGATAGTCGTCCGAGACAAAAGCTTCGCCGACCTCGGCAACCTCTCCGACCCCGATCTACTCGCTGGCGAGATCATCGAAAACCTCGAAGCCGGTCTGGCAAGCTTTCAGGAGATTTGTGCTGAATACTTCGTGACGTCGTTAAATCTCCTGAAAGTCAGGCATTACAATCCCTTATCTGTCTCATTGTGTGGCGGCAAAGCAGATTGACAAGTGATTTTCAAACTGACAGAAAACGCTCATCCAGTCGGCGGACAGGATTCACGGGGTGTCGCTTATGCATAACGTATGCGCGCGGAACGGCGTTGACCGCAGATCGGATTATTCATCAAAGGAGGCGGACATGAGCACGCTCAAGCAGCAGGGAGCTGTTGCATTCATGTTGTTGAGCGCTGTCCTATGGTCGGTTGTGTCGGATCGGAAAAAAAGTCACCAGCTTTGCATATCGAAATGATATGGTTATAGTCAGGATGTTCACGGTTTTCGTCGATAACCCTTTTTGCCGACTGCGGATATGAACCCTTCGTTGATTTTGCTTCTGTTTCTTCTGGCGGTGCCTGCCTTTGCAGCAGATTCGCACTCTTTTTCGGAGTGGATACCCAAGGGCTGGAAGCTGATTGCCCACAAATCGGGAGATTTGAACAGGGATGGACTTGACGATGCGGTGCTTGTTGCAGAACAAACAGATCCTGCAAAATACAGGCAAAACAATGAGTCTCTCGGCGCATCCACTCTCAATCTGAATCCGAGACGTCTCATCATCCTGTTCAAAACGCGCAACGGGTTCAGAAAAATGCTCGACAGGGATAACCTGCTGCCAAGCGAACATAACGAAGATGTTCCGTGCATGGCCGATCGTCTCGATGGCGGAGGGGTTGCGATAAAACGGGGGAATCTGGTAATCAAATTACATACATGGCTGAGTTGCGGAAGCTATGGGGTAACACATGAACGGTTCACGTTTCGTCATGAAGGGGCGCGATTCCCCCTGATCGGTTACGACTGCTCCGAGTTCTCCCGGAGCAGCGGCGAACAGTCCGACTTAAGCATAAATTACCTTACAGGAAGAAAAAAGATCACGAAAGAATTGAACGCCTTCAGGCCTTCGAAGCCGAAAGTATCGTGGAGGAAGCTTCCCCTGCAGCGACGGTTTTTCCTGGACGAGATATCCCTTGATTGTGATGCGACAGATCCGGCGAATAAGGATAACTGGTGTCAGTAAGGTGGCCCGATGCGAAGATTATAGAGTGCGGGTCGTTGTTTGGTCTCCTGAAAGTCAGGCACTCGTTATGCTGATGCGCACACTGTACCAATGAGGATGAATCAAAACACTTCCGCCCTTTTTACACGGCTTTTTCATTATCGGTCCGAGTTTTCACTCCTATTAATGCCATTCATTATCAGGTAGCCTGAAGAGTGTTCAGTTTACGGCACATGAAACCGTATCGCATCTTCCAGGAGCGGCAGGGCCCGAACCATGTAAATTCTATCGACGCTAAACTTCCATTCAGTTTTCTCGACATGAGCAAGTCCGAAGAATCCTGCGAACCGGTCAATGGTTCGGTGCAGATACGATGATATTGCGATCTCATCCGGACTCGTGGAGTACCGCGGAGGAATCTCGTCGAGAAACGCCGGAAAGGCCGTGAGAAATGCGTTTGCATAGAACAGACCGTCACGTTCTTCCGAGCCGAACCGGTGCAGCAGGTAGAGCGTATAGAGAAACGAACGCTGCATGAAATATAGTTCACCGTACCCGTCACTATAGGCCCAGTTATACTTTTCTGCATAAGCCCTGAAAAGCTCCGGCCAGATTCCGCCAATACCATGCCTGTCAAGGAGAGTCCGGCACTTTTTCGTCAGGATAAACCGGCCCTTGTATTTTCTGATGAGGCCGGCAAGAGCTGCAATAAGTCGTGTTATGTGCAGATCGAAATAATCGGTCTCTTTCTGTATCAGGTATTGCGTGTCTTTGGTTCCGAAGGTATCGGTGCCGTTGATTGCTCTCGAAATCTCGCGAACGGTATTTCTTGGAAGATTGCCTGTGGCGGTTGGCTTGAGCCCCTTTTCGCCGATCGCGTCCGCAAGCGCTCTGAAAATTGTCGTTACGGGAGAGACCGGGTCTTGCGAAAGAACATCGGCAAAGGTTACGATTGGAGCGGCATCAAAAGGGGTCGAGAGGATACTGCGCATCTCTGCGGGCGACAATCCTGCAAATGCATCGCGGGGCGCTGTGTTCTGCCGGATCATGAACTCTTGCATAAACCGATTGGCATCCTCGATGGAGCTGAACTCCCGGTCTTGCTGGGCCTCATGCAGAGCGTGCATCACCTCGTCCATTGGATTACCGGTTTTCTGATTGTTCGGTCTGAAACAGCATTCGTCAAACGGTTTTCCGCTACCGCAGGGGCAGGGAAGGGCGTGATAATTATTTCGGTTGATCATATTCCTGAATGGCAAAACTATTGAAGCTGGCTATACTGGAAAAAACGCTTCCTGATTTCCAGAGCTTTTCCAATGAAATGTAAGGAAAAACTGTTACAAGCATCGCTATTCGAGGGTTTTCCGATGTTCTTTCAGGCTGTTCGATGTCCGGCAGCGAGCTTGTAGTTCGGCGGTGCGTCACTGATCCGAATACTGAAAAGAAAGGTGATTTCACGTATATTGTAACAGGAAAGGTTGTTATTCCAGTCCTATTTCAGTAATGCGTTTATAATCCAAGGCCAAGCGATGAGGGGTGGGGAAGATGAGGAGTATCGCTTCGCGGTAGAAGATTGGGGAATTAGTTCTTGGTTCTAAGTTCTGAGTGGAGATCGGAAGAACGTGCTGAGTGTTACTGGTTAGATTAAAGAGGCCGGATGGCTTGTTAGCTGATTAGCAGGAAAAGAGTTTGACTGTTTTGTTATCTCGCCATCCAGCTATCCAGCCAGGAGTTAAAAAAGAACATAATTTTATGCAGTGCGGCGTGCGATACTCCCATTCGCGGAGAAAATGATACTCCCGGCAGTACCCGACTGATACTCCTTTTTCACTGGTTAATGGGAAGGAATTTCAGGATTGTCGCGGGCAATATAATTGCATATTTGTATTGGAAATGGAATTAGTCGGTGCTCGAAATCCTCATCCCTAAAGCTTTCCGGACTCCGTCCGCCTTGCCCTGTGATCGCTCATCACACTTTTTTCAGGATACGGAACCAGCACAACTTCAAATTCGTGCAATGGAATTGATTCGTTTGTACCCAGTAGATGGACGTTGATTTTGCCGTTTTTTGCTTGTGCTGTAATGAGTTACTGTTTTTTATCATGGGGAACTTCAGTTTATAGGAGGTATAATAAGTTGGGCTGAACGGTAATAATTATTGCCATCAGAATAATGGTTCGAAGCATCGGTATTCCGACCTCCTGGATATCAAGGCTGTATTGTTCGTGACGGACCAGACAGTAACTGTTTGCGCAGATTCAGGGCTCTATGCAGAAAGACTCATGAATTACGAGGGAGTGTCACATGAAGCGACTTTTTTTTCTTACGGTTCTGGTTTTGTCGCTTGCGTCAAGTCGAGTTGCCTCGGCTTGCGATGGTGAGGATGCGGTGCCTGTCTTCAGTTGTGAGGCTGCGAACGGACGCAAGTTTATCGAACTCTGCGGTTCTATACCTGCGGATAACGAAAACGGGTTCATGCAGTATCGCTTTGGCACTCTTAAGGCAAATGGTCGTGAAGAAATAGTCGAAATGGTATATCCAGCCGTTCTCGAAGGTTCCTACAAGCATTTCTTCGGCGCAGTCTATACGTATAAGGGTGTCTATACCCAATCGGTGCGGTTTGTCTCCGGCGAGTACAGCTATATGGTGTTCACGCGTTACAATGAAAAACGTCATGAACACCTTGGAGCGGGTGTCGAGGTACGTAACCGACGTACCGGCAAGACCATTGTTGTGGATTGCAGCGAGCGGCCAAGGTTTTATATCTTCGAGCTTCAGGGCGTACTGCCGTGCGACCCCGAAACTCCGGTGGGCAAGGCTTGCATCAAGTAAAACGGACATGCCCAAGCCTGCCCGTTTTACTTGATGCAAGCCAACATCTTTCTTGCAGAAATCCTGTTGGTTATCACCTTACTCCCATTCGATCGTAGCGGGCGGCTTCGAGGAGATGTCGTAGGCAACCCGGTTGATGCCCCTGACTTCGTTGATGATGCGGTTCGAGACGCGGGCGAGGAAGTCGTGGGGAAGCTGTGCCCAGTCGGCGGTCATGCCGTCCGACGATTCAACGGCCCGGAGTGCGAGCACGTTTTCGTAGGTGCGCTTGTCGCCCATCACTCCGACCGACTGAACCGGCAGCAGCACGGAGAACGCCTGCCAGACCTTCTGGTAGAGTCCGCTCGATTTCAGCTCTTCGAGGTAGATTTCGTCGGCATCGCGCAGAATGTCGAGCCGCTCCTTGCTGACCGAGCCAAGCACCCTTACGGCAAGACCGGGACCGGGAAACGGGTGACGCATGAGAATATCCTCCGCAATGCCGAGCTCGCGTCCGACCGCCCGCACTTCATCCTTGAACAGTTCGCGGAGAGGTTCGATGAGCTTCAGCTTCATTCGTTTGGGAAGTCCGCCGACATTATGGTGCGACTTGATGGTTTCCGATGGCCCTTTTACGCTGACGCTTTCAATGACGTCGGGGTAGAGGGTGCCCTGCACCAGGAATTTTTCTTTATCCAGCTGTTCTTCGAACACCTGAATGAAGGTTCTGCCGATAATCTTGCGTTTCTTTTCGGGCGAAGCCACGTTTTTCAGGCGCTTGAGAAAAAGCTCCGAAGCATCGACAAGCGTGAGCCGGAGCCCGAGATGCTTGAGAAATTGCATCACCTTGTCAGCCTCGTTTTTGCGCAGGAGGCCGTTATCGACAAAGACGCAGTGCAGGTTTTTTCCGATGGCCCTGCTGACGAGGACGGCTGCGACAGAAGAATCGACGCCTCCGCTGATGCCACAGATCACGGTTTCGTCACCAGCAGTCCGGCGGATATCCTCGATCTGGTGATCGATAAAGTGTTTTGGCGACCAGTCGGGGGTAATGCCGGCTATATCGATAAGGAAGTTGGAGAGCAGTTGTTTTCCGTACAGGGTATGCTGTACTTCAGGGTGGAACTGCAGGCCGAAAACCTTCAGTGCGGCCTTGTTTCCGAAGCTTTCAAGCGCGCACATTTCGGAATTCGCGCTGCTTGCCGTGATTCTGAACCCATCGGGAAGATTGACCACCTTGTCGCCGTGGCTCATCCAGACATCCGAGTCCGGAATGTTGCGGAAGAGCATGCTTTCCGGCTCGCCATCGCGGTTGACCAGCATTTTCGCCCTTCCGAACTCCTGCTTGGCCGAAGAGGCCACCTCTCCGCCGAAGTGTTTGGCTATGGCCTGCAGGCCGTAACAGATTCCGAGAATCGGCAGCCCGAGCGAAAAGATGCCTTCGTGGGGCAGAATGGCGGACTCTCCATAGACGCTGGTAGGGCCTCCCGAAAGGATGATCGCTTT
Organism: Pelodictyon luteolum; assembly: GCA_020721225.1. Taxonomy (GTDB): domain Bacteria; phylum Bacteroidota; class Chlorobiia; order Chlorobiales; family Chlorobiaceae; genus Chlorobium; species Chlorobium luteolum_C. Next base: position 7,169 of record DYNE01000012.1, read on the forward strand.
CGGGGCGTGTTCCCTGATTGTGTCCGGCGTGGTGTTAAAGGGCAAAATTTCGGAATAAATGCCGAGTTCCCTTATACGGCGTGCGATAAGCTGAGTGTATTGTGATCCGAAGTCCAGTACGAGAACAGATTGCATGGTGATTAACGCTGTTGATTGAATTGGTTACAGCTCAGAAAACTCCTTCTCCTGCAGATTCTTCTGAAGGGGGTGGCTGAGATTCCATCGATTCTCCGTTGTCGGAAGCGTTATCGGAATTCTCTCCGGTTGGCTGAGAAGAGTATATCGGATGTGATTTATAATAATTAAATCCCTTGGGCGTATAATATTCAATATACACATCACTGCCCATCAAATCTGACGGTGTATTGGTATTCCCGGCAATCGGGACGGCGATTACGTTATCAGGAATGTGAAAATAGCGGTTTTCAAGTTTCAGCGACGGATCGCTGTAAGCGCGTTTCATGAAGAGCGCCCATATCGGAAGCGCAGCTCTTGCTCCCTGACCGTACTCCATCGAGGTGAACTTGACCCGTTCATCGTCAAATCCTGTCCAGACAACGGCGGCAAGTTGCGGAGTGAATCCGGCGAACCAGGCATCACGCATGCTCTGGGTTGTGCCGGTTTTTCCCGCAGCTTCGTAATCGAACCCGTAACGGGCTCTGAGCGCAATACCGGTACCTTTGTTGACGACATCCTTGAGCATGGAAACCATGACAAAATTCGATGTGGAGTCGATGGCAAAACGGCTGTTCGGACGGTATTCCGAAATAATCCGGTTATGTTTGTCTTCAACCTTCAGAATCGAGACAGGTTCGTTCCAGATGCCATTATTTGCATACGTGGAAAAAGCACCGGCAAGTTCAAGCGGCGTAACTTCTGCGGTACCGAGCACAATGGAAAGGTTTGAGGGAATCGGAGAGGAGATTCCCATTCTTCTTGCGTAACTGATGATTTCCGGTACTTTCAGCTGTTCGTATGCCAGTCGCACCGTAACCTGGTTCATCGAGCGGCTCAAAGCCGAACGAAGGGTAGTCAGTCCGCCTGAAGAGCCATCGGAGTTTCTCGGTGACCAGATTCCGCTTCCGCTTCTCAGGGCAACCGGCTGGTTGAGCACTCTGAAATTGGCCGGAATGCCTTTATCGATCGCCGCTGTGTATACAAACGGTTTGAAGGTCGAGCCAGGTTGCCGTTTTGCCTGCCATACATGGTCGAACTGATATCGGTAATCGTCAGGCGAGAAATTATTGCCGCCCACCCAGGCTTTGACGTGTCCGTTGGAAGGGTTGATGACGACAAATCCGACCTGTATCCGTGTTTTTTCCTTCAGCAAACTGTTCAGCCATACTCTGTCTGCTTTCAGTTTCGCCATAGCGGACTGTTCGGTAACACCATCTTCCCTGAGTTCCTTGAACCGGACGCTCTCTTTAATGATCTGGTTTTTAAGCGGTTCAGGCCATCTCCACGAACGATCGAATGCTGCCTGCAGTGACGAGAGGTGTTCCCTGACAGCCTGCTCGGCATATTGCTGCATACGGCTGTCCAGTGTCGTCTGAATGCTGAGCCCGTCACGGTAAACGTTGATGTCGCCCAGCATCGAGGCCGGTTTGATGGTCTGGCGGATATACTCGGTAAAATAGGGGGCGAGTCCGTGATGGTTTACCGGAGTGAATTTCAGGTGCAGGCGGGTTTTTTTCGCTGCGGAGGCCTGTGCCGAAGTGATGAATTTCTCCTTTTCCATCAGCGAAAGAATAAGATTTCTTCTGCCGAGCGCGCTGGAAGGATTTTTGACCGGGTTATATCCGGTCGGATTTTTAAGGGTAGCGATAAGTGTTGCGCTTTCCGGGAGGGTCAACAGTTTTGCCGGTTTTCCGAAATAGGTCCTCGATGCCGCCTCGATGCCGTATGCACCGGAACCGAAATAGACGGTATTGAGGTACAGGGCAAGAATTTCGTCCTTGGTATAGGTTTTTTCCAGCTCGATAGCGGTAATGAACTCTTTGGCTTTTCGGCTGATCGTCCGTTCCTGGGTGAGGTAGAGGTTTTTGGCGAGCTGCTGTGTGATGGTGCTTGCGCCGTGCCATCTTTTGCGTCCCTTGATCAGATTTTCACCCATCACCAGAGCGAGTCTTCTGAGATCGATACCCCAGTGACTGTAGAAAGAGATGTCCTCGGTGGCGATAAGGGCATGCTGTGCCGATTTTGGAATCGATTTCAGGGGAATGAACGTCCGATTTTTCAGAAAGAACTTGTGCAGCAGGATGCCGTCTTCGGAATAGACAAGAGAAGCGAGTTCCGGATTTGGATTTTCAAGTTCCTCAAGGCTTGGAAGGCCTTTGAACGGATTGAGCGCGTAGGCTGACATCGCTGTTGTAAGCGAGATGAACAACAGCGCGATGAGAGAAAAAAAGAGTTTTTTCAGAAATAGATTCTTCACGGTAACGTTTCAATCTTTTGGTTTTCACATACAGACTCGAAGTAATACACAGGAATCATGGTATCAGATATTGTTCGCAGGGCTCAATTTCCCCGGGGGTCTTTTTATAAAATTGTTCGGCAAAATCAAAATGTTTTTTCAGAATGCCACCATATCCGGGAGTATCTTCCAGCATGGGCAGGTGTCCGAGACTCATGAACCTGGCCAGCGATGTCGGCGCAGAAGATACCGATTTCCGTTTTTCAAACAACGATATGGTGCCTTCAGGCGGAATGGTATGGTCTTCCATTCCTACGCAGCAGAGTACCGGCGAAGCGATTGCGATAACATGGCGCGTATATGCCCGTAACGCTTCGGGGTCGATAGAGAATTTACCGACCGCGTTGGTTGCGTCCCGGTCCGACCGGGTGAAATCTTCGATAATGATATCGCCGTACTCCTTGCCGATCTCTTTTGCTGCAGCCCTTTTGATAAAAAGGCCTCTGAGCGGTTCGACCTGAAAGATGTTTCTCAACTGCATGGATACGTCGATAAGTCCGCCGAGAAAAAGCAGGCCGAGTGAAGTTAATGCAGTCTCTTCAAAAATTCCACAGGCTGTAATAGTTGCGGAAAGCAGGGCCTCCCTGTATTGTATGCAGAGCTCAGTGGCAACCATGCCACCCATCGAGTGCCCGACAATGTGCAGGTTTCTTGAGCGGTTGAGGCCGAGATGCTCGATCAGTTCTCCGGCCTCGGCGGCAAATCCTTCAATGGTAAAAGAGGGTTTGTGACCTTTGATGAGCGTTCTGCCGGTACCGCTCTGGTCGTAGGTGATGCAGCGGAAGTCGGGTGTCAGCAGATCGACCAGCGGTTTCCAGTAACGAGACGATATGGCCCATCCGTTTACGAACAGAACTGCAGGTTTGTCCTGCAATGCCGGGTTATGTTCTGCACTATCCTCATAATAGAGTCTGCAGCGTGAAGATGCCAGGTAGCTCATTGTCGCTTGCTTTGTTAACCGGTAGAAAAATATCAATATATAATAAATATGACTTTTCTTCAGTTACGCACGATGAACATGCTTTTGTGAGGAATTCCGCCAATAGCTTACATTACGCATGCCCCGAGAAGCTTGTTTCCCCTTACTTTAATCATGAGCGCCATGGATAACTCTTTCACCGATATTCTCTTTACACTTGCCGATTTCATCATCCATATCGACAAACACCTGCAGCTACTGGCTTCGGAATACGGGCTATGGCTTTACGGTATCCTGTTCGTGATTATTTTCTGCGAGACCGGTCTGGTCGTGACTCCTTTTCTTCCAGGCGACTCCCTGCTTTTTGCCGCCGGTTCGCTGGCCTCGATGCCCGGATCAAAGCTCGACGAGCATCTGCTTTTTCTTGTTTTTTTCGTTGCAGCGGTGCTTGGAGACAGCGTGAACTACAGTATCGGGCACAAGCTCGGTCCGAAGGTATTCGATTTTCGTAAGTCCCGGTTTTTCAACCCGGAACATCTGGAAAAAACCAGGGCTTTTTTTGAAAAATACGGAGGAAAGACCATTATCATAGCTCGCTTTATACCCATCATCAGAACTTTTGCGCCCTTTGTCGCTGGTATAGGGGCTATGGCCTATCCAAAATTCATTCTTTTCAATATTCTTGGCGCGTTGCTTTGGGTCGGACTTTTCAGCTACAGCGGCTATTTTTTCGGTCAGCTTCCCTTTGTCCAGGAAAATTTCAAGCTGCTGATTCTGGGCATCATCGTTTTTTCGCTTCTTCCCCCTGTGATCGAGTACTTCAAACACAGTCGTGGAAAGGCAGAAGCATAGGGCGATGCAGAAGCCCCGAATGGTCGGGAATCAGCAGCGGCGGGCTTTTCCGGATGTTGTTGATATAATGTTGATAACTTGTTGATGTTGTCCCAGCTTTGCCTGAACGCTATCTGACAACGGCAGATCTTAACAGGGTGAATTGGCTGTATAATGTTGTATAAATGTATTTTATAAGGTCGTTAAATGCGGTTGTTCTTTTTATCATCAGTGCTTTCTGATTATTGCTTATCCACATGACGAGTGTTGATAACCTTTGGAAGTGTAGATAAAACAAGAGAAAAGGGGCATAACGCCATGGTGAAGAGGTGGTTGCGTCGAGTTCAATTTGCGTGCCATTTAAATTCATAAAAAAGTATTAACATTAATCGGCAGAATTTCTTATTATTGCTGCTTCTCCTGATATTCAAGTATCGGCGTATAGCGCAGCCTGGTAGCGCACTTCCTTGGGGTGGAAGGGGTCGTGGGTTCAAATCCCGCTACGCCGACTCTTCTTTTCTTCTCCCGCGGTTTTTTCTTTTCAACGTCTCTTCCCTGTTCGTTTTCGACGGGCGTTTGTGCCGCTTTTTGGAGCGGTTATGAACTACCGGAACGCTTTTTCGGTTTATCGTTGAGAAAATTGCTTTTCCGGACGCGCACGCCTATGGATTTTCGTGAACTCAACATCATTGTTATCGGATCGGGCATCGGCGGTCTGGCGGCAGGAGCGATTCTGGCCGGGAAGGGTGCTGCCGTAACCGTTCTTGAAGCTCAGGACTATCCCGGGGGATGCGCCGCGACTTTTTTCAGAAACGGTTATCGTTTCGATTCCGGCGCGACTGTGGGGTGCGGATTTCATTCCGGCGGGCCGATGCATGAGCTGGGGCAAGAACTTGGCATCAACTGGCCCATTGAAGAAGAACCTGTTGCCTGGCAGTATCGTCATAAGGAGCTGCATCTCGATCTGACCCGTTCAGGAGATGACGTTCTTCAGCGTTTTCCGCATTCCGTATCGTTCTGGAAGGAACAGAAGCTGCTTGCCGGGTTGCTCTGGCAGCTTGCTTCAGGCGGTTTGTCATGGCCTCCCGAAACTCTCGGTGACCTTGCAGGGCTTCTTCGAAAAGGAGTTTCCGATCTTTCCGGATCGGGGCGTCTGCTCAAGTTTGCTCCCGGAAAGGCTTTGGCATGGCTTGCCGCGCATCAGCTCGATGCCGATCCGGAATTTGTGCGCTTTATCGATGCCCAGCTTCTGATTTCTGTGCAGACCACTTCAGCATTTGCCAGCGCTATCAATGCGGCCATCGCGCTCGACCTTCCTTCGTCAGGGGCCTGGCATGTCAAAGGGGGGATAGGCTCTATAGCCGAGTTGCTTGCAAAGAGCATTACAGATAACGGAGGAGCTGTGCTCTACAGGAAAAAGGTGATTCGTATAGATTCCGTCCGAAAGCAGGTGGTCGGCGTTGAAACCGGAGACGGAAGCGCTTTTGCAGCTGATATGGTGCTTGCCAACCTTACGCCGGAATCGCTTGCGGAGCTTCTTGAAAGCCATTCGGCAGATTCGGCGGTGAAAAAGAGCCCATCAGCGGAGTGGAGCGCCTTCACGCTCTATCTCGGGATGGATCCGTCCGTTTTCGAGGCTTCAGGAACTCATCATCTGCAGATTATCGGCAGCAGCGGAGAGCTTGGTGAAGGTAACAGTATTTTCGTTTCATATTCTCCTTCGACAGAAAGCGGCCGGGCGCCTGAAGGCCTTTGCGCCGTGACGGTATCGACGCACAGCAGACCCGGGCCCTGGTTTGAGGCTGTCAATCGCGGACGCGGGGAGTATCTGGAACTGAAGAGAGCATATACTGAAACAGTGCTCGATCTCATGTCGTCGCAGTTCCCCGGCGTACGTGACGCGGTGCGTTTTATCGAAGCCGGAACGCCGGTTACATGGCAGCGATACACGGGAAGAAGCTGTGGCTATGTCGGTGGGTATCCGCAAATTTCGCTTTTCGACGTCATAAGCCCTTCGACAGCATTCGATAACATGTTTCTTGCAGGCGATTCCGTTTTTCCCGGTCAATCTCTGCCAGGAGTGGTCACCGGAGCAAGGAGGGTGGTCGAGATGGTTTTAAAAAGTGCGGGAAGAGTGTGAGAAGAGTGTGGGCGGTTGGCGGTGGGCCGTGGGCCGGTAGTCAGTAGCCAGTAGTCGGTAGCCTGTAGCCGGGGAAGAGCTGAAGAGTGTGAGCGGTGTGCAGTGGGCGGGTTTATTTGTCCATGTCTGTCGGTGTCCGTCCGTGTCAGTCCTTTCAGTGCATTGCGGGAAGATGGGAGTGGTCGAGGAAAACCCGGATTCTTCGCTATATTTTCTCGTATGGAAATTCTCGATAAATTACAGATACTTTCAGGCGCTGCGCGTTACGATGCTTCGTGCGCTTCAAGCGGCAGCAGGCGTGAAGGTTCATCAAGCGGTATAGGCAATACCTCTCAGGGCGGCATCTGCCACTCCTGGGCGGATGATGGCCGCTGCATTTCTCTGCTGAAAATCCTGCTCTCAAACGATTGTATTTACGACTGCGCCTACTGCGTGAACCGCGCAACAAACCCCATTCCGAGAGCCTCTTTCAGTGCACGCGAAGTGGTGGAGCTGACCATGGAGTTCTACCGGCGGAACTATATCGAAGGGCTCTTTCTCAGCTCGGCGGTGATGCAGAGTCCCGACCAGACCATGGAGCGTATGGTCGGCGTAGCTGAACTGCTTCGAACCGAAGAGCGGTTCGGCGGGTATATCCATCTGAAAATTATTCCCGGCAGCAGCAGCGCACTGGTGCGCAAAGCCGGACTCTATGCCGATCGCATCAGCGTGAACATCGAACTGCCTTCATCGGAGTCGCTTAAAAGGCTTGCTCCGCAAAAGCAGAAACAGGCCATTCTTGAACCGATGTCCCTGATCGGCCGCCAGATACGGGAGAGCTTTCTTGAACGCAAAACCAGCCGCCGCGCACCGAGGTTCGCACCGGCGGGCCAGAGTACCCAGATGATCATAGGTGCAAGTCCCGAAAGCGATTTCCAGATTCTCAAGCTATCGCAGGGGCTCTACCGGAAAATGAACCTCAAGCGGGTATATTATTCGGCTTTCGTTCCGGTCAATGAGGACAATCGGCTGCCGGTACTCGCTTCTCCGCCGCTGCTCCGAGAGCATCGCCTCTATCAGGCCGACTGGCTGATGCGCTTTTACGGCTTCTCTGCAGAAGAGATTCTTTCGGACGATGCTCCAAGCCTCGACGAAACGTTCGACCCCAAAACATCCTGGGCGCTTCGTCATCCGGAATTTTTTCCTGTCGAGATCAATCGTGCCGATTATGCAGTTCTGCTTCGAGTTCCGGGTATCGGCGTCACCTCCGCCCGTCGCATTGTCGCTGCGCGCCGTTTTTCCGTCATCACACCCGAGGGGCTCAAAAAGATCGGGGTGGTCATGAAACGGGCGAAATATTTTATCACCTGCTCCGGCAGGCCTTTTGAAAAGATCGACCGTCAGCCGGCCATGCTTAAAAGCACTCTCCTTCTTGGCGACGGTGGAGATACAGCCGTTAACCCCCCCCCGAAGCAGCTTGTCCTGCCCGGCATTTTTACCTGATATCATGAGCCGTTATCTCTACGATGGAACTGCTGAAGGTCTGCTCTCTGCGGCAGCCCGGATAATTGCTGAAGCGAGCGATCCCGAAAAAGCCATACTCGTCGAACGGGAGAACACGCTGTTCGAAGATGGGGTGTTTATCGGTACCGATGCTGTAGCCGCCGAAACGCTTTTCAACCGGCTCAGGCAGGAAGCTCCCGATGCGGCACATACCTTCTACTACTTTATTCTGGCCGAAAAGGAGGGCATGGAAACCTCTCTTCTGCACTATCTTTCGATGGCTCTTCGTTACGGCAACAGGGTGAACGGCAATCTTGCCGATTCCGCAGTCAGGGATGTCGTTACCGTTTCACGAAAAGCCCAGCGCGAACTGCACCGCATGAAAGGGCTGGTGCGCTTCGAGAAGCTTCGCGACGGAGCCTATCTGGCCAGAATGGAGCCCGACCACAACATCCTGCAGCCGCTTGCAGGGCACTTCAGCCGGAGGCTCAGGGCGGAGGACTGGTTCATCTACGACGTTCGGCGCCGCACTGCCGCACGCTGGCACAGCGGTACCCTGCAGCTTGGCACTATCGAGCAGTTTACCGCTCCCGCGCTTTCGGAAGAGGAAATGCGGATACAGGCCCTCTGGCAAGCCTTTTTTAAAACCATCGCCATCCCCGACCGGAAAAACCCCCGTCTGCAGAAGTCGAATATGCCGATGAAGTACTGGAAGTACCTTACCGAGAAGCAGGGGGAGTGAGGATTTAAACGATCGTTCAGCGCTTTTTTATTGTCTATATTTTTTTTATAGATTATTAAAATTAACACAGGTGCTCAGAAAAAAAGGGAAATCGTGATCAAGCAACTATCAATAAAAAACTTAACGGTGTTTTCTGGAGCCGAACTTATTGTTGGCAAGAATCTTAATATTATTGTCGGTGAGAATGGTACCGGTAAAACGCATTTACTGAAGTTACTGTATTCTGTTATTGCCGTCAGTGCTGAGATACGACGGAAAAGTAGTGCTTCGGTTCCAACAAAGTCATTGTATCAATCGCAGTTAGCTGATAAGCTCGTCAATGTGTTTCGTCCAGAAGTGCTGGGTAGATTGACCAGAAGAAAACAGGGCAGGGAGAGGTGTGACGTTGCTGTGAAATTCGAGGATGAATTCTTGGATATCGCATTCAGTTTTGCTACGCAAAGCAAGTCAGAAGTAACCATTGATAAACTTCCTGAATCCTGGATTGATAAAGCTCCTGTATATCTGCCTACTCGTGAGTTGCTTTCGATTTATCCAAATTTCGTCTCAGTGTATGAAGGGCATTATCTTGAATTTGAAGAAACATGGCGGGATACCAGTATTCTTTTAGGGGCTTTATTGCAAAAGGGGCCAAAGGAAAGAAAAATAAGGGAATTGCTCGAACCGCTCGAAATGGCAATGGGAGGTGCCATTGAACTTGACAAGAACGGACGGTTTTATTTGAGAAGTACGGATGGGCGTATTGAGATACCTTTAGTAGCTGAAGGGTATCGAAAACTTGGCATGCTTGCAAGATTGATTGCAACAGGGGCTCTTATCGATAAAGGGGTCCTGTTTTGGGATGAACCGGAAGCTAATCTTAATTCACGGGCAGTTAAAATGATAGCTAAAAGCATCATTGATCTGATTGTCTCTGGTATACAGGTTTTTATAGCAACACATAGCCTGTTTCTTCTCCGGGAGATTGAAATACTTATGTCAGATAGTTCATATCAGCATCTTGAAACACGATTTTTTGGATTGCATCAAGCTGATGAGGGAGGAGTTAATGTCATGCAGGGGATGTCTTCTGATGATATAGGTGATATTACGGCTCTTGAGGAAGAACTGGAACAATCTGACAGGTTTCTTAAGATAAGTTCAGGTCATGCAGCGTTATAAGATAGATGGGATTACCTTTGATTTTCCAGATAACTGGAACGTAGGTAAATACGATGACTGGTCATTTTATAGAAATCAATTTTCACGAATGTGGAACGGGATAAAGGCAGTAGATTTGATTGCTGTTGATCCTGCGGCAAATTCATTATGGCTTATTGAGGTAAAAGACTATAGGGTTAATCAAAGAACAAAACCTTCTGATTTAGGAGAGGAAGTGGCATTGAAGGTTTTTGATACCTTAGCCGGGATGTTACCGGCTAAGGTTCATGCAAATGATGTCGCAGAGCAGAATATGGCTATTCATGCTTTGTCATGTAAGTACTTGCGTGTTGTTTTACATCTCGAACAACCTCGAAGGCATTCCAAGCTTTTTCCCCGATCAATAGATCCTGCAAATCTTCAGCAAAAAATTCGGCAGCTTGTCAAGCCGATTGATGCCCATCCGCGTGTTGTGGAAATCGCCAGTATGGATAGACTTTCATGGACGACCACATGATCTTATGATGGGATATTTTGTTGCTTACAACGGGAACTCCAGGCGCATGCCTGCGTAGCCCTGTTCGACGGGGCAGTGCAGGTTGCGGCGGAAACAGGTTGCTGCAATCTCCCCGGTACAGTGGCAGGGAATGATGCGTCCGATGTCGAACGTGTTGAGTTCATCGACGGTCTGCATGAGGCGTTCGGGCGAGGCCGTCGAGAGGTGAAAGCCGCCGATGAGGGCTGCGATGCGTTCCGTTCCGGTCAGTTCGGTAACGTACCTGAGGGTGTTGATGATACCGGCATGGCAGCATCCGGCAACAAGCACCAGTCCGTCACGGGTTTCGAACCAGATCGACAGGTCGTCTTCAATAGGATCAGGGATGGTGCCTTCAGGGTCGAGAAAGAACGGTCCGCCGGTGTCTTCGTATGATGTTATGCGGGGTACCGGTCCGGTAATTCCGGATCGGCAGGTAAGCACGGCAGGTTGTTCAATCATGTTTATCTGTCTTGCCGGCAGCGAAGTGAGAGCGCTCAGAGCGGGTTCGGGCATCGAGACCGTTTTCGGAATACCGTCGCGGATGCTGTAGCGCTTCCGGAAAGCGCCGGGGTGCAGGTAGACTGTAGCGTCAGGGGCAAGGGAGAGGAGGTCGCCGATGCCTCCCGTATGATCGTAATGACCGTGGCTCAGCACAAGCTGTTTCGTGAGGGCGAGATCCACACCGAGTGCGGCGGCGTTAGGCAGCAGTACATTGTCCCGGCCTGTGTCGAAGAGGATTATGCAGCTTCCGGTTTCGATCAGCACTGAAAAGCCATGTTCGGCAGTGCAGCATCCGGATGCATTATTGTCGGAAAGAATGGTGAGCGATAGATTGCTGCCGTTCATGGCTGCATATTTGTTTTATGTTTAGGAGGGAGCGTTTTACGAAACAGCCCGCCGGCAGGGACGGGCTGTTGTCGGGTATGGCCGGGTGGTTATCAGAGCCCGACCCTGAGTCCGAGCATGACGTTGTGGCTGGAGATGCTGATATCCGGACCGCCGTCGAATTCAGCATCGGTTGTCATAAGGTAGCGGTATCGTGCGTCGAGCGTGATCATCGGAGCGACAGCGAATCCTGCGCCTACACCGATCTGGCCGGCGAGAACAAGACTGCTGTCATCACCAAAAGCCAGTTCTTCAGCGTTGACGTCAGCCAACCCGATACCTGCCGTAATATAAGGCTTTATGGGATTCAATGGGAGTTCAAGATCGTAATAGCCGTTCGCCATGAAGGTGGTGACGGCGACTTCAAGGTCGTCACTTTCCTCGATCCCGTTTTCCTGAAAGCCTACTTCAGCTTCAAGCCGCAAGTTTCCCATATCGAGGCCTGCCGCAAGTGCTACCGCCATCCCTGCATCGTAAGGAAGAGTAAAGCCGTGACCCAGATCTGAATCTTCCAGCATGGCAATGCCTGCCGAGCCGCTGACGTAAGGGGTTGCCGCACAGGCTGATGCTGTTGTGCCGATAACGAGCACGGCACAGGCAAGAGCAGTTCTCCATATTTTCATCGTATGATCCTCCATAAAAGGTTATCGTTCAAGGTATAAAAGGCGTTATGCCCATTGGTAATGTACCATAGACGGAACGAGTCTTCAAATCCTTTTTCCTGTTTCAGCAGAAGGCGTTACGGGTGCCTCTGATTTATTGTTGCGAGAAACCCGGTTTCAGGGCGGACGGAGGTCTGCCGACGGGTTTCTCCTCCGACTTGATATATGAAATATGAAGTTTGCGAACGCCGACCAACGAAGTCGTCGGGTTGCGGAACAAATATAATATAAGAGCCCTTACGCCGTTTTGCCGGATTGGTTGTGAAATGGTTATTTTACAGGCATTTTCATGAGACAGTGAATCGTACCATTAACAAAACGTACCATGCAGAAGGAATCGATCAGTATTCTCGGATGTGGCTGGCTTGGCTTACCGCTGGCCGGATCGCTCATAAAGGAAGGTTATTCCGTTAAAGGGAGCACCACGAGCGAGGGGAAGCTCGACCTGCTGCGGGAAGCCGGCATCGAACCTTTTCTCGTGACGCTCGACCCTGAAATCGAGGGGGAGGAGCTTTGCGATTTTCTGCAGAGCGATATCCTCGTCGTCAACATTCCGCCCATGCGGCGGGAGGATATTGTCGAATTCCATATTCAGCAGATATCGTCCCTTATCGACGCACTTGGGCAGTCCCCGGTGCGTTCTGTGCTTTTCGTCAGTTCCACATCGGTCTATCCGATGATCAATCGCGAAGTAACCGAGGAGGATGCCGTCGATCCCGATTCTTCCGCCGGACAGGCGCTGCTGCATGTCGAAGAGATGCTCATGCAGGAGACCGGGTTTCAGACCACGGTTCTTCGCTTTGGTGGTCTGACCGGGTACGATCGCAGTCCGGAAAACTATCTCAGCCGCATGAAAGAGATAACCGCGCCCGATCAGCCAATGAACCTGATTCATCGCGATGACTGCGTGAACATCATTCAGGAAATCATTCGGTTGCAGCAGTGGGGTGAAATTTTCAACGCCTGCAGTCCCATGCATCCACTGAAGCGTGATTTTTATGCCAAAGGAGCAGAGGCAGCCAAAATTCCGCTGCCTCCGGCCGTTTCCGGGTCCGAGCCATCACCGTTCAAGCTGGTCAGCAGTCGTAAACTCGAGAGAGCGCTTTCTTATACCTTTACGCATTCAGGATCATAAAAAGGTAATTGTCCGAAGGTATCTCAAATCATGATGGCAGCAATGCATAAGGCATTTCTCATTGCCGCTCCTTCGAGCGGGTCCGGCAAGACAACCCTGACGCTTGCCCTTCTGAGGATTCTGGCTCGGCGGGGCTTAAGAGTTCAACCATTCAAGTGTGGGCCTGATTATCTCGATACCCGCCTGCATACGCTGGCTGCGTCATACGGAGAGCGAAAATGCAACGGTATCAACCTCGATACCTTCATGGCTTCGGAAGCACATGCCCGGATGCTGTTCGGACGGTACGGAAACAGCGCGGACGTTTCGGTGGTCGAGGGAGTGATGGGACTGTTCGACGGAGCGGAAAAAGCGCAGGGAAGCAGTGCGGAGATTGCAAAACTTCTCGCTCTTCCCGTTATCATGGTGGTCAATGCGAAAAGTATGGCTTATTCTGCAGCTCCTCTTCTGTACGGTTTTCGTACCTTCGATCCCGCCGTTAAGCTGGTCGGAGTTATTTTCAATCAGGTCAATACGCCAACGCATTATCGGTATCTTGAAGCCGCCGCTCTGGACGCCGGTGTGGAACCGCTCGGGTATGTGCCGCGTAGCGAGGGTATCGCCATCAGTGAGCGTCATCTCGGGCTCAACACCTCACCGGGATACGATCGCGAAGCGGTAATCGAAGCTATGGCCGATCATGTTGAAAAAACGGTTATCGTCGATCGGCTTCTCGACCTTTCGAGAGCCGCTCTTCCGCCTTTGGTTTCAGAAACATGCAGCATTGCGCCGGCGGGAAGAAAGGTCATTGCCGTTGCCAGGGATGAGGCGTTCAACTTTCTTTATGAGGAGAATCTCGCGGTTCTCAAAGAGCACGGAGATGTCGTTTTTTTCAGTCCCATGGAGGATGGGCATCTCCCGGAATCAGACCTGCTTTACCTTGCCGGAGGGTATCCGGAACTCTATGCCGACCGTCTTGCTGCAAATCAGGCCATGCGCCATTCCATTGCAGCCTACTGTTTCAGGGGCGGTGCCGCTTATGCGGAGTGCGGCGGTATGATGTATCTCGGAAGGTCACTCTCTGCGGCTGACGGTACGCTACATCCGATGTGCGGCGTGCTGGATCTCGATACCACTATGCAGGAGGCTCGTTTGACTCTCGGCTACCGCAAGGTATCGCTTGACGGATTTTATCCTCATGAGCTCCGGGGGCATGAATTCCACTACTCCCGGATCGACCGTCAGGGAACGCTGCAGAACATCGCCGCCGTTGCCGATGCGCGGGATGAGGGGTGTGCAACTGCGCTGTTTCGCACCCGGAACACCTTTGCATCCTATGTGCATCTCTACTGGGGAGAGAGACGGGATTTTCCTGATTTTCTTATGGCTCGGAGCTGAAAAATCATGACGGGGCGGTATATCATTACCGGAGGACCGGGAAGCGGTAAAAGCACCCTGCTCGAAGCGTTGCAAAATGAAGGGTACCGCTGCTACAGGGAAGTTTCGCGAGAGCTTATCAGGGAACAGTTGTCAAGTTCTGATGGCGTTTTGCCCTGGAAAAACCTTCCGGCGTTTGCCCGCCTGGCATTTGATGCCATGAAACGGCAGCATGAGCATGCCATTGGCAGGGAGGGTATTTGTTTTTTCGACCGCGGGATTCCTGATGTTTTCGGTTACCTCGAAGCTTCCGGATACCCGGTGGAAACGGAGTATCTCGAAGCTCATGCGAGATGCAGGTACAGCAAAACGGTTTTTGTGCTTCCGCCCTGGTCGGAAATTTTCGTGAACGATCGTGAACGTCCCCAGACCTACCGGCAATCCGTTGCTCTCTACTACGCTCTCTGCAAGGTTTATGAGCGTTTGGGCTATGAGCGGTGCGAAGTGCCGAAAACTGCGGTTCGGGATCGGGTGGCTTTTCTGTCGTCCGTTATAAAATGAACTCCAGATCGCAACCCGCGTGTTCGCTTTCTTCTATAAAAAGTAACAGTCGTTCGATAAAATTGACCGTTCGTGCAGGATCGATGCTGCGAAGGTAGGCGACGGCTACCGGCTGGTCATGCCATCCGAGCAGGATTGTCTCGTTTTTTTGTCGATCGATGGTTGCGGCAGCATCCGCTATGAGGCTTTTCAGTTCGTTCAGTCGGCTGTTGTGCAGGAACGTTTCGTCCCAGCTGTCAAGTCCGTTTCCCGTCTGCGAGATAAACGGAAGGGTATTGCATGCTTCGATGATGCGATAATGAAAGAGAGCCGCATAATTATGTGCATCGATCTCCAGCGAGGCATAAACCTTGTAGATGCTGTCCTGAAGCCTCACCCGGTTAACCGATCCCGCGCGATAGATGGAGAGTTCCCGGTGTTCAGGGTTCAGATCGTCGATAAGGATATGATGAACGTTCATGGTCAAGCTCTTTACGTCAGAAACCTTTAAAGGAAGGAAGCTGTTTTGCATTTACTGTAATTGCTTTTGAGGCTTGATATTTATATAATTAATTTTGGCTTACCTATGCACATGAGTATCGGATTGCAATAAGGGGATTTCAGAAGGCGGTAAAACAATTTTATACAGAGAGAAAAGAATGGAAGGAAATTTTTCAAATAGAGTACAGGATGTTATCCGGCTAAGCCGTGAAGAGGCGTTGCGGCTGGGTCACGATTACATCGGTACCGAGCATCTGCTTCTTGGTCTTATCCGGGAGGGAGAAGGTATTGCCGCCCGGATTCTGAAAAACCTTAAAATAGATTTGTTTCAGCTGAAACAGAAAATAGAGGAAAGTACGCAGCCCAGGGTGTCGACAACGCTGATGGGCAATGTGCCGCTTACCAAGCAGGCCGAGAAGGTGCTGAAGATAACCTATCTCGAAGCTAAAATCTGCAAATCGAATGTTATCGGCACCGAGCATCTTCTGCTTTCGATTCTAAAGGGAGACGACAATATCGCGGCCCAGATTCTCGAACAGTTCGGGGTAACCTATGATCTTGTCAAGGACGAACTGATCAGCATTACTACCGGGAAAAGCGAGTCAGATGAACCGCCGATGGAGGGATCCTATTCATCGGGATCGGCCGAACGGATCCCCAAAAAAGGCGATCCCAAGCGTGGAGAGCGGACAAAAACGCCGGTGCTTGACAATTTCGGACGTGATATTACCCGGCTTGCCCTTGAAGACAAACTCGATCCGATTATCGGTCGTGAAAAAGAGATCGAGCGGGTTGCGCAGGTACTCAGCCGTCGGAAAAAGAACAATCCCGTGCTGATAGGCGAGCCCGGAGTGGGAAAGACCGCAATTGCGGAAGGTCTTGCGCTGAAAATTGTACAGCGCAAGGTTTCACGCGTACTGTACGACAAGCGGGTCGTAGCTCTTGATCTTGCCGCGCTTGTAGCCGGCACCAAGTATCGCGGCCAGTTCGAAGAGCGCATGAAAGCGCTGATGAACGAGCTGGAACGTTCGCGCGATGTCATTCTTTTTATCGATGAGCTGCACACCATTGTCGGTGCAGGCGGAGCCTCGGGTTCGCTCGATGCGAGCAATATCTTCAAGCCGGCACTTGCCCGGGGTGAACTGCAGTGCATCGGTGCCACTACGCTCGACGAGTACCGGCAGTACATCGAAAAGGATGGCGCGCTCGATCGACGTTTTCAGAAAATTATGGTTGAGCCGGCTTCGGTTGACGAAACCATCCAGATTCTCAACAACATAAAGTCGAAATACGAGGCGCACCACCATGTGCAGTACTCCGAAGATGCTATCGAAAAAGCGGTCAAGCTTTCGGAACGCTACATCACCGACCGTTTTCTGCCCGACAAGGCTATTGACGTTATGGACGAGGCGGGGGCCCGGGTCCATTTGAGCAATATTCATGTACCCAAGGAGATACTTGAACTTGAAAAGTCGATCGAGGAGATCAAGGCCGAAAAGAATCAGGTCGTGAAAATGCAGAACTTCGAGGAGGCAGCAAAGCTTCGCGACAAGGAGAAGCATCTGCTGGATGCTCTCGATAGCGCCAAACAGGAATGGGAAGAAAGGGCGTCCGAAAGCGTATACGACGTCACCGAGGAAGATATTACCTCCGTGATCGCCATGATGACCGGCATTCCGGTGGTCAAGGTCGCCCAGTCGGAATCCAGGAAGCTGCTCTCCATGGAAGCCGATCTCATGAAAGAGGTGATCGGTCAGGATGAAGCTATCAAAAAAATCACCAAGGCGATCCAGCGTACCCGTGCCGGCTTGAAGGATCCTTCCCGCCCGATCGGTTCCTTTATTTTTCTTGGCCCGACCGGCGTCGGTAAAACCGAGCTTGCCAAAGCGCTGACCCGATACATTTTCGACAGCGAGGATGCCCTGATAAGGGCGGATATGAGCGAGTACATGGAGAAGTTCTCCGTCAGCCGTCTTGTCGGGGCTCCTCCCGGCTATGTCGGTTATGAAGAGGGAGGTCAGCTTACCGAAAAAGTTCGGCGCAAGCCATACTCGGTTGTTCTGATCGACGAAATCGAGAAAGCGCATCCAGATGTGTTCAATATTCTCCTGCAGGTGCTCGACGAAGGGATTCTGACCGATGGTCTTGGCCGCAAGGTCGATTTCCGCAATACCATCATCATCATGACCTCGAATATCGGAGCAAAGGACATCAAGAACATCGGAGCGGGTACGGGCATGGGATTTTCTCCGCCGGATGATATTGCCGGCACATACAAGAACATGAAATCAACCATCGAGGATGCTCTCAAAAGGGTGTTCAACCCTGAGTTCCTGAACCGTATTGATGATATCGTGGTCTTTCATCAGCTTGAAAAGCAGCATATTTTCAAGATTATCGACATTACGGCCGGAAAGCTTTTCAAGAGGCTTCGGGAGATGGGCATCGAGGTCGAAATCGATGAAAAAGCCAAGGAGTTTCTTGTTGACAAGGGTTATGACCAGAAGTACGGAGCACGTCCGCTCAAGAGAGCCCTGCAGAAGTATGTGGAAGATCCTCTCGCTGAAGAGATGCTCAGAGGTCGCTTCACTGAAGGCAGTCTGATAAGGATAACATTCGACGAAGTTGAAAAGGAGCTTCACTTTGCGGAAGGCCATGAAAAGGAACATACCGGAACGGTCGAGATAACGCCTCCGGAAGACAAGTGACCGCCTGACGGCTGAAGATTATAAGCAAAAGACCCCCGAAGTTATCCGGGGGTCTTTTGCTTGTTATCATCGTTGCGGGGGCAGCGGATGATCTTTGATGGAGGCCAGAGACTGTTCGAGCAGTTCCTCAGGAAGCGCGTAATCGGAGAGTTTCCCCGACAGAAAAGCGTCGTAACCCTGCAGATCCATCAGGCCGTGGCCTGACCAGTTCATGAGAATCACCTTCTCTTTTCCCTCTTCCTTCGCTTTTTTCGCTTCACGGATGGTTTGGGCAATGGCATGCGACGTTTCAGGTGCCGGAATGAACCCTTCGGTATGGGCAAAAAGCAGTGCGGCTTCGTAGCATTCGCTCTGGGGCAGGGCCGTAGCTTCGATGAGTCCCAGCTGTTTGACATGACTTACCAGAGGAGCCATGCCGTGGTAGCGAAGTCCCCCTGCGTGAATTGCCGGAGGTATAAAGCGGTGTCCAAGGCTGTGCATGGGCAGCAGCGGAGTCATTTTGGCAACATCGCCGGTATCGTAAACATAGGGGCCTCTGGTCAGCGTCGGGCATGCTTCCGGCTCGGTAGCGATGACCTGTACCTCTTTGCCGTGTATTTTGTCGCAGATGAAGGGAAAGCTGATACCGGCAAAATTTGATCCGCCTCCGGCACAGCCGATCACGACATCAGGGTAGAGGCCGATTTTATCGAACTGTTTTTTCGCTTCAAGTCCGATGATGGTCTGGTGCAGCATCACATGGTTCAGAACGCTGCCGAGCGCATAGCGGGTATCATCACGCTCGACAGCCTGCTCGATGGCTTCGCTGATGGCAATACCGAGACTTCCCGGAGTATCGGGCATCTCCTCGAGAATGGCGCGTCCTGCGGCGGTCTGGGTACTCGGGCTGGCAATGCACTCGGCTCCCCAGGTTTTCATCATGATCTTCCGGAAGGGCTTCTGGTCGAAACTGATACGCACCATGAACACCTTGCACTCGATGCCGATCAGCTTGCAACTCATGGCAAGGGCGCTTCCCCATTGACCCGCGCCGGTTTCCGTTGTAAGGTATTTGATGCCGAATTCCCGGTTGTACCATGCCTGCGCTACTGCGGTGTTTGGTTTATGGCTTCCGGCAGGCGATACCCCTTCATTTTTGTAGTAGATTTTTGCCGGAGTGCCGAGGGCTTTTTCAAGTCGTTTTGCCCGGTAAAGAGGCGAAGGGCGCCAGAGCTTCAGAATGCCGAGCACCTCTTCGGGGATGTCGATCCATCTCTCGGTGCTCATTTCCTGCTCGATCAGGTTCATCGGAAAAACCCTTGCAAGATCATCTGGCGAAATCGGCAGGCCGTTCATGCCGAGAGGCGGAGGCATAGGCGAAGGAAGATCAGCCTGGATGTTGTACCACTGCCCTGGTAATTCGTGTTCCTCGAGGATGACCTTGGTGAGATCTGCACTCATGACGGTTGTTTGTCTTGATTAAAAAGATGTTATGCCGGTAGATTGTATGCCGAAGGATAACCGGGATTGTCCGAAGAGAGCCTTAACCACTTGTGATCTGGGACTTCAGAAGGGTTTCCTGTCAGCTCCGTCTGAAAAATCACCCGCTTATCGGTTACGGCGTACCAGGTCTGTTTCCGGAGAGGAGTCAGGAACGCCGGTATTGCGAAAACCGGAGTCAAGCCAACCGGCAGGTTCCGGAGCAGCTGCCTTCCGAATCCGGAAAGATGAGAACTAAAAAAAATATCGAAGAGGTCAGAAACAATCAAAGGAGCCGGAAGAGTTATCGTGAAAAGTCCGAAAAGAAGAGAGACAAAACTGCCTCCGAAAAGGAGCGGACGGAAAAGGGATCGGCTTTTCCATAAGAGAGCTTCATTGTTATCAAGAAACTTCCGAATATCTTTCATGGTCGTAACGAAGAGCCATTGACGCTGAATTTCCTAAAAGGCAAAATAGGCCTTTTGTGCTGTTTATTACAATTGTTTTTATGTATCAGTTTTGCAAGTACAGCAAAAACAGTCAGCGGGAGAGAGCGGGAAAAGATTGAGGAGGAGTGCCGAAGGCGGGAATCGAACCCGCACGTCCATTGCTGAACACGGGATTTTAAGTCCCGGGCGTCTACCAATTCCGCCACTTCGGCAGTCAGGAAAGAGTGAACAGGGAGGTTAATTTACCATCTTCCCCGTTTTTAGCAAAAAAATGTTGCTTTTTCATCACCCTCCCGTTTCGGGGGTCTGCATGAGTATTCGAATACTTACCTCCTGAAATGATCAAAACCGGCGAGATCTCCGAGGTCGATCGTCATGCCATAAATATCTGTCAGCAGGATTCCGGACTTTTTTTCCGTTACCGCTCCGATTATCGATATATCCCTGTGTTTTTCGATCGTCTCTCTCTGCTCCTTCGGAAGGGTAAAGAGTAATTCGTAGTCTTCTCCCCCCGTCAAAGCCCAGGTGATGACATCTTCCTGCAGTTCATCGGCGATTTCCCGCGCCTGCGGATTGACGGGGATTTTGTTTTCATAAATAACGGCTCCGACATCCGAGCAGCTGCAGAGATGCCGCAGGTCGGAGCTGATACCGTCTGAAAGGTCGATCATCGCTGTTGGCGTCATCGCTGAAGCGTGCAGAAATCTGACGATGTCAGGTCGTGCCGCAGGCAGCAGCTGATGCTGAATGGCAACGCTGTACTCCTGAAGGTCGGCCATGAGACTTTTACTGTATGGTTCGTTATTGGCAAGATGGTCGAGCATGATGTTTTTTTCGCGCATGAGCACTTTCAGGCCGGCAGCGGCTCCGCCGAGCGTACCGGTCACGCAGATCATATCTCCGGGTTTTGCCCCTTTTCGCATGGTTATGCGTTCATCCGTCGTCTCACCGGTCATGGAAACCGTGATTACCAGACCGGAACGGGATGAAGAGGTATCTCCTCCTGCAATGGCGAGCCCGTATTCCGATGCGGCATGGCTCATTCCCTTGTACAGTTCTTCTATCATTTCAACAGAAAAGGAGGGTGGTACGGCAAGGCTGATAAGCGCGAAACAAGGGAGGGCATTCATGGCACAGATATCCGAGACGTTGACACTGATGCACTTGCTGCCGAGATGGCGAAGAGGAGTGGTCAGAAGATCGAAATGCACCTGTTCGGCAAGCAGGTCGGTCGTAGCTACCTGCAGGGTGGTTTCGGATATTCGGTAGACCGCGCAATCGTCTCCGATACCTTTAAGAAGGGAAGGGGCTTCAGCCAGGGTCGGTTCGACGAGTTTTGAAAGACGTTCGATCAGTCCGAATTCGCCAATATCGGAAATAGCTTTATAAGGCATATTTTTACGTACATTAGAAATTAACTCCTGTTTTTGCTGTGCCCGATAGAGCGATGGGCACGTCCAAGTAACATAGACAATTTTCCGCTTATCATGGGTTTTTTCGACAAGTTCAAAATATCGCGCCTGAAAGAGGGATTAAGCAAGACCAGAGATACGTTTCGTGAAAAGCTTTCCGTCATCACGCAGGGGAAGACCGAGATCGATGAGGAGTTTCTTGAAGAACTTGAAACCATTCTTGTTGCCGCCGATGTCGGGGTTGAAACCACCCTCGATATTGTTGACGCCATAACCGAACGGGCAAAAAAAGAGACCTATCGTTCGGAAACCGAGCTTAACGGGATGCTGATGGAGGAGATTCAGCATCTGCTCCTTGATACTGACGCGACGCATCCGCTTGATTTTGACGCGCCGCTTCCGGAAACTCCATATGTGATTCTTGTTGTCGGTGTGAACGGCGCGGGTAAAACCACAAGTGTCGCCAAGCTTGCGTATAATTACGACAAGGCCGGTAAAAAGGTTATTATTGCCGCCGCCGATACGTTCAGGGCTGCTGCATATGAACAGTTAAAGATATGGGCCGATCGTGCAGGCGTTCCGCTTATCGGTCAGGGTCAGGGGGCCGATCCGGCTTCCGTGGTGTACGATGCCGTCAGTTCAGCCGTTTCCCGCAATGTTGATGTGGTCCTTGTCGATACGGCAGGAAGGCTGCATAACAAAAGTCATCTGATGGAGGAGCTTGCCAAAATCATGAGGGTAGCCAAAAAGAAGGTGCCCACCGCACCTCATGAAGTGCTTCTCGTGCTTGACGGCACAACCGGTCAGAACGCCGTTCAGCAGGCAAGGGAGTTCACCAGGTTTGTCAATGTGACCGGTCTGGTGCTTACCAAGCTTGACGGTACATCCAAAGGCGGAATTGTGCTCTCCATATCACGTGAGCTGAAACTTCCCGTAAAATATATAGGAGTGGGAGAGAAAATCGAAGATCTGCAGCTCTTCGACCGGGAAAAATTTGTAGAGGCGCTGACAGGCCGTCAGCAGGAGTGATCGTCGCCTGCGGATACGATACCAGGCAGATCCCTGCGGAGCTCTTCCAGCAGAGCGTCCGGTTCGGTGCACTGTAGCAGGTGGGTACTGTTTTTTGTATCCTGTGCTCCCAGCCGGAGAGCGAAAACAGATGTTTTCGGATGGGCGTCAAGGTATCGGGAGAGAGCGGCTTCAAGTTTTTCGGCGCTTCTTATGATAACGATATGAAAAATACGCGATTCGGCGCGATCGAGCAGGTAGTCGATATGCCAGTGCAGTTTTTTTTGCCTGATGCAGTGAGCTGTATCGCCAGCGACACGGTTTTTCCGTAATACGCGCCAGAGCTTTTTTCCAATAGCATGCGGTTTCCTGTTTCCGCTTCTCGATGTGTGGCGCAAGAGTCTTCGGGCAAGCGGAAAGGCGTTATCTCCTTTTCCGAGTGCAGAGCCAAGGTAGAGGTAATAACCGGCCGGAAGCAGCAGCTTTTTGCCTTTCATGAATCTGCCGAAAGCCAGTTGCACCGGTTTTGAGAGCGAAATAAAGAGCAGGTAGGTGCCCTGCCGTTCATTCGAGCCTGAAAAGGTAAACTGCAGGCCGGTCATTGTTTTTTGTTGTTTTTGATGCAATATTAGCGGTGCCGGTTGCTGACGTAATCGCATGTTACTGAACGGCAAGATAAGACTTTCATAATGGCGGTGTATCATCCTTTTCCGGGAGATTTACTTATGGATGCATCCGACAGAGTTATGGCTGTGAAGCGCAGGGAGATGGTTCAGAGTCTCAGGCAGAAAGGTATGGTCAATGAACGGGTACTCGATGCCATGCAGAAGGTTGAGCGGCATCGGTTCATCGATCGGGAAAGTTCTGTTCATGCCTATGAAGACTCGGCATATCCGATAGGTTATGGCCAAACCATATCGCAGCCCTATACGGTGGCCTATATGACCACGCTGCTTCTTGAGCGTTGTCCTCCGCCGGGAAAGATACTCGATATCGGTACAGGATCAGGTTACCAGGCCGCAATTCTCGAAGCGCTGGGTTACCGGGTTTATAGCATAGAGCGCATTCAGGAACTCCATGACCGTGCTGTCGGGTTGTTCAAAAGTCTCGGGCTTGCGATTTCATGCAGGGTTGGCGATGGTTCTCTGGGTTGGGAGGAGGAGGCCCCATTCGATGGCATTATCGTTACGGCGGCGGCGCCATACTGCCCGGAGCATCTTTTAGAGCAACTTGGAGATAGCGGATGTCTGGTTATTCCTGTCGGAGAACAGGCTATGCAGCAGATGACCGTTTACCGGCACGTTGGGGAGAGGTTTGAAAAGGAACTGTTTCATCATTTTGCCTTTGTGCCGCTGATAGGCCAGGAAGGCTGGAACTGAAATTTTTTTATCAATATAATTTAAGGGATGATTCGTTATGGCTGTAATGACCAGCTTGCGGGATAAGACCCACATTATTCTGTACGCTCTTCTGGCTGCATTTCTTGCATTGATCGTTTTCGAATGGGGTATGAACTTTTCCGGTTTTTCCGGTAAAAAAGGAAGTGCCGCCGGAAAGGTTAACGGCAAAGAGGTGCCTTATGCCCGTTATGAAGAGATTTACAAAGAGTTTTCTGAAAACTTCCGCAGGAGTAACCCCGGTGCCGACATTACTCCTGAAACGGAGCTTGGACTTCAGGAACAGGCATGGAATGTACTTGTTGACCAGACACTGCTTGAAGAGCAGTTTGAAAAGTACGGTATTGCTGTTCAGGACAGTGAGATTGTAGCCTCGCTCGAAGGTGACAATCCGCCTATGGTCATCAGGCAGAATTTTGTCGATCCCGCAACGGGAACGATCGATCGTACCAGGCTCGATGCAGCCCGCCGCGATCCGAAAAACAAGGATATGTGGCTGCAGATCGAGGATATCGTCCGCAGGGAGCTCAAGGTAAGCAAACTGATTCGTGCGTTGCAGACAATGGTGCATGTTTCCGATCGGGAACTCGATGCCGTCGTGAAACGAGAATACACGCGCTTTTCCGCATCGTTTGTTTCAGTGCCTCTTGGTTTTGCCGGCCCCGACAGCAAATTTCCCGTCAAGGCGGATGAAATTCAGAAATACTACGATTCACATAAGGAGCTGCTCAAACAGCCCGCTTCAAGAAAAGCCGATTATGTGTTTTTCCCGCTTGTTCCCTCTGCCAAAGACAGCAGCGTGGTGCGTAGTGAGCTTGAAGCGCTCCGCACTGAATTCAGCACAACAAAGAACGACAGCGACTACGTAAAGGTGCAGAGCGATCGTCCATCCGGCGTCAATGTACAGTTAAGCCGTGCGGACTTCTCCCCGGCAGCCGGATCGGTGGTTTTCAATGCTGCAAATGCAAAGCCGGGAAGCATTATCGGGCCGGTTGCCGATAACGGTTACTATCGCCTGCTGAAAGTCAGTAAAGTCGTTACCGGAGAGCCGGTTGCGAGGGCATCGCATATTCTGCTCCAGTTCAATCCTGCGAGCAGGGAAGACGTTGCTAAAGTGCGTGAACGGATGGTGGAGATTTACGGAAAGCTTCAGTCCGGCGAATCGTTTGAGGCACTCGCTAAAAAGTATTCCCAGGATTTCGGCAGTGCTGCAAAAGGTGGAGATATCGGCTGGTTCGGACGCAAGAGCGTTGTCCCTGAATTTGCTGAAGCTGTGTTCAGCTCCAGACCGGGAACTGTGACCAGACCGGTCCAGACGAAATTTGGTCTGCATATCATCAAGGTGACAGGTTTCGATCAGAACAATCTGGTCTGTTCGGAGGTAGTCCGTATGATTCGACCATCATCGGAGACCGTTGAGAGCGCAAGACGGATTGCCACGGCATTCCAGATGCAGGCAAAGGATCAGGGTTTTGAGAAGAGCGCTGCATCGGAAAAACTTCGTATTGCAAAAACCGGTGAGTTCGGTAAACACACACCGATTGCTGCGATTGGTTTTACTGATAAAATTAACGCATTTGCCTTCAAGGCGGCCGAGGGGGATCTTTCAGATTTGATCGAGACCGAAAAAGGTTTTTATGTTATGAGATTGACCGGTAAAAACGATACCGGCTACCGGTTGCTCGACGACGATCTGAAAAAACGGATTACAGCGGAACTTGTTCGAGAAAAGAAAGAGGCCGCTCTCGAAAAGCAGCTTGCCTCGCTTTCCGAAAAACCCGGCGCGACACTTGAAACCATAGCCGCAGGGAATAAGTCCTTCAGTATCGTCAAGGCTGACGATATCCGCTGGACTGACGGCTACATCCCGGGCTACGGCATCGACCGTCCGCTTGTCGAGGCAATTTCAGGCATGAAGAGCGGTATACTCTCCCGTCCGGTAAAGACTACCGCAGGATATGCTCTTGTCCGTCTCGATAAACGGGTGCTGGTCGGAGGAGTCGATTTGAAAGAGGCAAAAACCGCAATTTTACCGAATTTGCTCCGGGCCAAGCAGGAGCAGTTTTTTGCCGAATATTTTGCTTCAGTTCGCAAACGTGCTGTAATCGAAGATCTTCGACCCTGAATACATCCGGTACGGAGAGAGATCATCGGGTTGCCTGGAAGTTTTCCAGGCAACCTTTTATTTTTGCAGCCGAACCAAGCTTGAGACACTCTGCGGCAAGAGCTTCCGTCTCTTCAAGGGTAAAGCGGGATACTGTTTTTTTGAGTTTTGCGATGTCTCCACTGACTACGCTGAACTTTCTCAGGCCGCAGCCAAGCAGAAACGGCAGCGCAAGACCGTCTGAACCCATATCTCCGCAGATTGAAACCAGACAACGGTTTTTCTGGGCAGTGGAAATGACCCGGTAGAGCTGACGGATAATCGCCGGATGAAACTTGTCGAACAGATCCTGAACAATCACGTTGTTCCTGTCAACGGCAAGGGTGTACTGGGTCAGATCATTGGTTCCGATACTGATAAAATCAACGGCTGAAGTGATCTCTTCAATCAGTTCAACCGCGGCAGGAACCTCGATCATCGCTCCGATAAAGGGCTTGTCGCAGGCAGTACCTGTTTCGGAGGTAATTTCACCACAGAGTTTTTCAAGAGAATTTTTGATGAAGACGATCTCTTCAAGTGAAGAGATCATCGGCAGAAGGATGTGTATATTGCCCGAAGTATTTGCCCGCAATACGGCTTTGAGCTGGCTTTCAAGAATTTCTGGTACATCGATAAGAATTCTGATGCCTCTCCATCCGAGATTGGGATTCGGTTCCCTGACCGGCGAATAGAGCAGCTTGTCGCCCCCTATATCGAACAGTCTGACCACAAGAGGCATCGGTTTGAGTGTTTCGGCCATCTCCCGGTAATAGTTGAACTGTTCGGATTCACTCGGCACTTTTGTACCATCTATGAACAGATTCTCGGTTCTGAAAAGACCGACCCCTTCCGAACCGGATGCCTGGAGACCTTCGAGTTCCTCCTTGAAATCGATATTGGAATAAAAAGATATGCGCACTCCGCATTTGGTATATGCCGGTTGTTCAGCAGTCCGGAATACGTCGGCTTCGTACTGCTGTTCGTCATCCCGTTTTTTCATGTACCGGAGAAGGTTCTTTTCTGCCGGGTTGATGATGACGACTCCTGTGCTGCCGTCGATAATGATCCGGGAGCCTGTCTTAACCTGCTGGGATAAATTGCCGAGACCGACGATCATTGGTATGTTCAGCGACTTGCAAATCAGGGAGATATGCGAGGTTTTTCCTCCGGTATCGGTTACAAAGCCTTTTACATTGCTTCGGCTGAGCAGGATGACGTCGGCAGGGGAGAGATGTTCCGAAATAACGATCGTGCCTTCGGGAATCCATGAATGAAGTTTCCGGATATGCAGGTTCCGGATGATCCGCTCTTTTATATCCCTGAAATCGCAGGCTCGCTCCTGAAAGAACTGATCGTCGGAGTTGATGAATTGTTCGAGATACCGTCCGAACTCCTCATCGATAATAATCGATGCAGCCTTCTTTTCTTTGCGTATCCGGGCGGTTATGGTCTCCGTAAGTACCGGATCGTGGAGCAGCATTATCTGGGCTTCGAACAGGTTTGCATAGCTTTTTCCAAGTTTTCTTGTCGTTACCCGTTCAATCTTTTTCAGCTCTTTTTCAGAGCGGTGCAGTGCGCCGAGAAAGCGCTCTATCTCATCATCGATCTCTTTTTCTTCGAGTGATTTGTTTTCATGCTCGAACTGCTCTTTCTCAAAAGCGTAGGATGTTCCGATGGCAATGCCACGCGACGCGCCAATGCCGGTATAGGAGTCCTCCGTCGGTTTTTTTGCAGAAACGGCCGTTCTTTTCCGCTTTTTTTCCGGTTCGTCCGGCTCGGCTGCTGAAGGGGGCGTTTTGTCGCTCATACGGTATGCTTAAAAAGGTGCATCGTCCTGATTGATGAATGAAGCGGAAGGAACATTGCGCGGTTCTGCCGGTTCAGGAACACCCATCGGTGGTTCTTCCGTTAAACCGGGTACATGCCCTCCTGAAATATACACATTGGCCGTTGACTGAAAACGCCCATAATTTTTCATGAAGAGCAGCCGGATATCTCCGATCGGGCCGTTTCTCTGTTTACCGATGACGATTTCAACGATATTTTTTGTCGACGAACCATCTTCGAAGGTCTCTTTTCCGAACATCTCCGGACGTGAAAGAAACATAACTACATCGGCGTCCTGTTCTATCGATCCCGATTCCCTGAGGTCGCTCAGCTGCGGGCGCCTGTCGCCTGAGCGTTGTTCAACGGAGCGGTTCAGCTGGGCAAGGGCTATAACCGGAATGTTCAGCTCCTTTGCCAGCGCTTTCAGCGAACGTGAAATCTGGGCAATTTCCTGTTCGCGATTTGTTTTTCCATCCCTTACCGGAGTAATCAGCTGAAGGTAATCGACCACAACCATGCCGATATTCTGTTCCTGTTTCATCCTCCGGGTTTTTGCCGAAAGCTCCATAATGGAGATGCCCGGAGTATCGTCGATAAACAGTTTGGCGTCATTCAGCTTGTCCATGCTGTTAATGATCTGGCCCATCATCTCCGGTGTTATCCGACCGGTTCGCACAAGCTGCGACTCGACATAGGCTTCAGCGCACATGAGCCTTATGGCCAGCTGCACCTCGGCCATTTCAAGACTGAAAAACAGTACCGGAGTATCGAAATCTACGGCCGCATTTCGTGCCAGAGCGAGGGAAAAAGCAGTTTTACCGGCAGATGGTCTTGCCGCTATAATGATCATATCCGATGGTTGAAACCCTGCCGTAAGCTGGTCGAGTTCCGAAAACCCCGATCCGATTCCGGTAATGGACGACTGTGACGCTCTCAGGGTTTCAAGCATGCGAATGCCGTTTTTGACCAGATCCTTGATCGGAGAGGCTTTCTTTTTAATACCGGCCTGAGAGATATCGAAAAACTGCTGCGAGGCATGTTCGACAAGATCGAAAATGTCCATCGAAGAGTTGTAGGCTGTAGCCGATATTTTGGCCGATATGGAGATCATCCGACGGTAAAGATATTTCTCCTTGGCGAGTCGGGCATAATATTCCACGTTTGCCGCACTGATAACCTTGCCGGAAAGCTCGGCAAGGTAGTGCCGACCCCCGACATGTTCAAGCTCGTTCATTTTCAGCAGCTCTTCACTTACCGTGATGAGGTCGATGGCCTGCCTTTTATTGTAGAGCTGCAGCATGGCCTTGAAAATGATCTGGTGCCGGCGTTCGTAAAAGACATGCTCGCTGCTTTCACCGAAAATCTGGATTACCTGTTCTACAGGATCGTCTTCGAGCAGGATGCAGGCAAGTACCTCCTGTTCGATTTCGGCCGAGTAAGGAGGCACCCTGCTCTCCCGGCTGAAATCAATATCCTTGCTGAAATCGATGGCTTCAGGTTTCGGTTTATTCATAGTTCCTGTTCTGTTCAGGCATCAGGTGTCACTCCCTGCAGCATTTCGTAGTGATGGCGCATTATCTGCACATCTTCCCAGCATCCCCGTTTCCAGTTCGGGTTTCTCAACAGTGCAGCCGGATGATAGGTGACCACGCAGTCGAACTGTTTCCATCGGATAATCTTTCCCCTCATGGCTCCCAAAGAGAGCGTGTTCTGTAAAATAGTATTGGCGGCAACCTTTCCAAGGAGCAGCAGCATCGCCGGATTGATCAGGTCGAGCTGATCGAGAAGCCAGGGCATGCAGCAGGCAATTTCGTCCTGAAGCGGATTGCGGTTTTGCGGAGGTCTGCATTTTATGATGTTGCATATGAAAACCTCTTCCCGCCGGAACTGAACGGCCTGAAGAATTTTATCGAGCAGCTGGCCCGAACGCCCGACAAACGGACGCCCCAAAGCATCCTCATCAGCTCCCGGAGCTTCTCCGATCACCACAAGCCGGGCTTCGGGATCACCCTCGCCGAAAACGAAATTGGTACGGGTAGATGCCAGACGGCATTTGGTGCAGATTCTGGAGCGTTCGTACAATGAGTGCAGAGCGGTGAGGGCTTTCTGTTCCCCGGCAGCTTCTGACTGAAGTTCGTTTTCCTGAAATAACAACCCCTGCATAACGGTTCTGTTGTTTCTGTTTTATTGTTTCGAATCCATCAGCCGTTCGATATGGTCAAGAAGCCGACGGGCAGCTTCTGTTTTCTGCATCAGAGGCAGTGCGGTTTCTTCAAGGTTCCGGTCGATCAGGGTCAATATATTGGTATCGACTTCGAAGCCCGATGTTTTTCGGTCAAACGTATTGCAGGCGATAAGATCGAGATTCTTTTCCTGCAGTTTCTTACGGGCATACGCAACGCCATCAACGGTTTCGAGCGCGAAACCGACAGCGAGTTGCCCAGGTTGCTTGACCGCGCCGAACTCGGCAAGAATATCAGGATTCCTGACCATGCGCAACTGCATTGCAACGCTCTCTTTTTTAAGCTTGCCGTCGTAAACGGTATCCGGACGGTAGTCGGCAACTGCAGCCGCTGCGATAAAAACCGAACAGTAACTGTAGAAGTGTTTTGCCTCGGCATACATTTCACAAGCATTTTCAACGTCAAGTCGTTCCACACCTTCGGGAGTTTGGAGATGAACCGGTCCGGTGATGAGTGTTACCTTCGCACCCCGCTCTTTTGCGGCCTCAGCGAGGGCGAATCCCATTTTTCCGGATGAGTAGTTTGAAATGAACCGTACGCCATCGATTTTTTCCCGTGTCGGTCCGGCGGTAATGACCACATGCTTTCCTCCGAGCGGCGAGTCGCACGCGAAATGCTGCAGCTCGGTTCCGATGCGCGAGACAATGGTTTCGGGCTCCGGCATACGTCCCGTTCCGCACTGCCCGGAGGCAAGGTCGCCGCTTTCCGGATCGATAATGATGCACCCCTGATTTTTCAGCATGGCGATATTGCGCTGAACCGATGCCGACCGATACATCTGCCCGTCCATAGCGGGATAGATCAGCACGGATTTACCGGGGCGCAAGGTTATGAAGCAGGCCGAGAGCATGTCGTCGCAAAGCCCGGCAGCGAGACGTGCAAGGGTATTTGCCGTGGCAGGAGCGATGACCAGGATATCAGCCCATTCTCCAAGCGATATGTGCCGGGTGAAATCCATTCCGGGAATGCCGGTTTCAGGAAATATTTCACGGTAAACCGGTTCACCGGAAACCGTAGCCAGGGAGAGTTCGCTGACAAACCGGCTTCCTCCTGCGCTCAGAGCAACACGAACCTCGGCTCCGGCCTTTTTCAGAAGGCGAACAAGCTGCGGCGTTTTATAGGCGGCAATTCCGCCTGAAATGCCAAGAATGATTTTTTTCCCTTTCAAAATTCTTTTCGGTTCGTTACTGGATCGCAAACAATAATGTATAAAAACAAAACGACTTATTTCTTCTCGGCCGATGAGGGTTTAACACGTTTCCAGAATTGATCCCAGGAGTGAAACCGTTCCCTGTAGGAAACGCTGGCACCCCAGGTTTCTGAAGGCTTCTGCAGGTTGGTATTCGATGCCGTGCTGCCGTTCTGTCCATACGAACGGTAAGCTTCCACGTAAATTTTCGGAGTGACACGGTACTCGATTTTCTGGGATGTGCCGTAATAGTTGAACAGCGCCTTGTCCTTGATGTCCGGGCTGCTGCCCGTTCCGACAAAGCGGACTTTTCCGTCGGTTCCGGGCACACTGAGGGCAAATGAAAGATCAAGTCCGCTGAGAGCTCCCTTATTGTCTACGCCGACATTGACATTGAAACTTTCCATACCGGCGAAATTCTGCACGAGGCGTGAAATCTGTGAAGAGATCAGTCCGGCGCCTGCCGACAGCCCTGCGCTAGAAACGGCAATGTTTCCAAATTGGCCGCTGCTGCCGGGAGCCGCATACCACTGTTTCGAAAGCAGGATGGAAAGAACGTTGAGTTCGGCATTGGGGTCTATCTGGCTTGGTTTTCCTCCCAGCATGCTTTGGGAGGCGTATGGCTGCATCTGCTCGTTCAGGTAGTAACCCATGGCAACTCGCGGTTCATTCAGGGTACCTGTTATGGCAAGCAGCAGGCGGACATTGTCACGTTCGCCTGTCTGGGTATTTGTGGCGCTGATATACTTGCTTCCGTAAAGGTTGTCCATTTCACCATTACGGATTTCACCATTGTTCCAGGTGATTTTGCCGCCATCCTCCAGATCGAAATTCGTATTGGAAAAGCGATATTTTCCACCGGTAATGTTTACGGAACCATACAGCCGGTAGTTTTGATTGCTTTTATTGACGATAAGAGAGAGGTTGCTTATAGACGTTTCAAGCTGCTCGCCCCTTATGCGGTCAAAAATGACCGTATATTTCAACGGTTCGGCACCGGTGAGCTTCAGTTCCCTGATTTGCAGAATATCGAGCAGCGAGTAGTAGAATTCGGCAGGCCTGTCCGAACTTTCCTGAGGTGAATCATCGATGCTTTTAACGGGATAACGCGGAACAAATTCGATGAACTTCTCCACCCCGATATATTTGGCGCTCTCATTGGCCCCTGCGCGATAGAGTGAAAAATCTGCATTGTCAATAAACATGCCACCTTCGACAACCGGAGAGGATAGATCGCCCTGCAGAGACATGTTACGGCTCGAGCCTGTAATGGTGCCGAAAGAGGTTTCGTCTTTGCTGTCCTTTTTATCGAACAGCAGCAGTTTCGAGCAGCGTGCTTCGAGTGCAAGTGTTTTCGGTTCAAGCTTTACCAGCCGGATTATTCCGTTTATCCTTCCGGTTCCGTTCCGCATATCCCTTATTCTGATGTTTTTCAGCTCGATCTGTCTTGGGTTGACCTCCACATCGCCATCGAGCAGGTAGCTTACCTGGGTCGGTTCAACGGTGACTTTTGTATTCTTCAGGCTTGATGTAAGGTAAATATCCGGTTTCGGGGTTTTTCCTCCTATGGTGAGGGTTGTAGGGATGATGCCTTCGGCATTTTCAAAAAAGGGCAGAACATATTCCAGAAACTGCGCTGAGAGATTGTCCGATCTGAACGATGCGCTTATGGATTGCTGTTCGGGAATTCTGACGTTCAGCGGGAAGTACGCCAGTTGCAACGGTACGGTTCCGTTTCCCTCGATGGTGTTTACCGAGAGGAGCGGAGAACTTGCTGAACCTGCGTCGGAAGCGGGGGGGATTGAACTGCGGAAATCAAACGTGAGCTTGCTTCCGCTATGCCGCGCATTGCACTGCATGCTGCCGATCACCATGGAGTCATAACGGACTCTTTTGCCGGAAAGATTGAGGGTACTGGTTTTTGCGCCTGGTGAACCGCTGACAACAAGAGTACCGTTCATTGATCCCGAAAGTTTTGCCGATGAAGCGGATGACGTTTTGCCGTTGAATCCTGCCAGATCGATATTCGAAAGCGAACACTGGAAGGTGCCCGCTCTGCTGCTGCTCAACTCACCATCGAGAACAATCTGCTGCTTCCCTTTGGCAACGACAAACCGGTTAAAGAGTGCCGATGAACTGGTAATGACTACAGGATCTGCCGGAGCCAACTGCCATTGGCTTCCTCCGGTTCCTGCCGAAAACCGGTTCAGGAAGAGATTATAACTGTTTCCGTTGCGTTTTGCCGAGAATGAAGAGGCAAGTGTCCATCCCTGTTCAGGCAGTTCGCCGTCCAGAGAGGCGGTGAGCTGTGCAGGAATATATGCCGCGTCGAAAACAAGATTCCGGGATTTTACGCCTGCAACGCTCAGTGTCGCCGCCTTGCCTTTGAGCAGGGCTTTCGATATGCCTGTGCTGCGGCATTCGGCAGCTGCAGTTGCCGTCATATTACCGATAGTACTTCCGCTTTCGCTGGTAAATGATCGGATATCGAAAGAAGAGTTCAGGGTACACATGCCATTCCTGTACAGCAGCTCTCCCTCCGATCTGCCCTGAAGCGTTATCTCTCCTACCGGCAGCAGCACGGCAAGGGGAGCGACATCCTTTACATCCATCTGATAAGAGATGCTGACCGGCTGAGTGCCAATCAATCCTTCCGGGGTTCGGGCTGCTGTCGCTCCTGTGTTCCAGAGGCTCTGGGTTCGGATCTCCCTTGCAAAGCTGTTTCCGGTCATCTGTACGGTTGCGATGAGCTGTTTCAGGGCATAGTCGCCGCTGAGAGAGAGATCGAGAAAATCGCTTTTCAGGGAAACCAGAGACGAATGTTCACGCTGGGCGATGGCTGCGGTTATTTCGGCATTGTCCTTAAACCGGAACCGGTTGATCGTTGACGGCTTGAACCGGGCTGCCAGCGCGGCATTCACCGTACGGGTATCGAATCCTTCCCCTTTAAGAGCGAAGGTACCGTTCAGGTCGGTTATAAAATCACGCGAAGCGAATGCTTTTGCCAGATTGAGTTTTTTCATGGTGCCGTCAGCATGGTAGCGGGGCACTTCGCTGCTGAAATCAATGCCGCCCGAGGCGTCGAGCCGTTCTCCATTGTTCGTCAGAAGAACGGTCGTTTTCAGCAGACGACTCTTGTAATCGAGGGAAACCGTCCCATCTTCGATCTCCTGCTGCTGCCAGAAAGAGTCGATCAGGCGCGCTGAAACGGAGAACGATTCGATACGTTTCAATCCGTCGCTTACACCGTCAACGTTTCCGGAAGCTGTGATCAGGCTTTTTCTGTTTCCTTTTTCGGATGTTTCGAAGAGACGGTATGGTTCAAGGTTGTCGATTGCGAATTTCCCTTTCCAGGCGATTTGTTTTTCATAATCGCCGGCAGCTTCAGCTTTGAGTGATGCCTTTCCGATACCGGTTATCAGGGTAAAATCGGTATCGGCTTTTTTCAGCGTCCCCTTTGCTTTACCGAGAAACGTGATCGTACCGAGCCGTTCGGCAAAATCCTCATGCGTTTCTTCAGTGAGTATGGCCTTTAAAAATTCCGTTTCGATTCTTGAACTGTCGCAGACGGCATTGAACGAAAAGGCATTTTTTTTCTGCAGATTCTCTACCTCTCCGCTGAGCACAAGCCTGCTTTTACCCCGCGAAAGCTTCGAATCGAGCAGACGGAAGGTTCCGTTCTCTGCTTTCGCATTCCCTTTGATCGTATAGAATCCTTCAGGCAGTTTCTGCGTTGGATAAAAAATTTTCAGCTCATCGGTATGCAGCTTCAAATCTGCGATATTGACGAACGAACGGCTTTCGGCAAGACGTTCGAGCAGGATCCTGATCGTACCGGGCTTGAAAATATTGAAGTCATGCAGCGAAATCGATAATTCGGCATTGCTTTTTCCGCTTTTTGCCTTGAAGGCAAGCAGTTCACTGCGGCTGGTGGAAAAATGGAATTTACCCGATCCCTCCTGCAGGCTGAAACGGTTATCCGGCAAAGAAAATGCGGCATCTTCAAGAACTCCGCTGATCAGTTGTTCCTTGACTCTGAAGCTTTTGAGTTTCAGAGTTATTTTTTTTGCATTGTAGCGCAGCGGAGCCTGTTCCGAAGACTCTTTTGTCCATGATCCGCTGCCGTTCGTGATGCTGAGCTTTTTACAGAAAAAGCTTTCAAAAGGCGCTTTCGTTGTATCAGGCTTGCGGGACGTAAAGATAATATCGAGGTTTTTCTTGCCGTTTGCCCTTTCAATCACGACGGCGTTCAGGTTTTCGGCGCTGATTCTTCTGAATGAGAGCCTGGTGATTTCCGGCTGCAGCAGCATGAGGAAATTAAAGCGCATGCGAATCCTTGCGGCAGAAAGAGCCGGGACTTTGGATCCCGGTTCGAAAATTTCCGGTTTGACAAGAGTCACCCTGTTCGGAAAATGCAGTTGAACCTCCCGCAGCTCAAGCCTTCCGAGATACTCCTCATTGAAAAGCGCTATGATCTGCTCTCTTGCATACCGGTCAAGCATGCCGCTGTTCAGCACTAAAGCTGCGATCGCAGAGAGCACCAGCACGACAGCCAAAACTCCTGTCAGGAGTGAAAGTATGTATCGTTTAGTCTTTTCCAAGGTCGGTCCCGCAGCCGTAACGTTGAAGAATGGTTTCAATAATGCCGGTCGTCGAGCGTTTTTCCAGGAGAGGCATCGTAAGCACGGCGCCTCCGTTTTCAAGCACCGCTTTTGCCCCGGCTATACGTTCAACCGGCCAGTCCTCGCCTTTGACCAGAATATCGGGAAGCAGTGTTCCGATCAATATTTCCGGGGTATCCTCGCCAAACAGCGTTACGGCATCCACGGCTTCCAGAGCGGAGAGTACAGCTGCGCGATCACGTTCGCAGCAGACGGGCCTGAGCGCTCCTTTGATGCTTCTGACCGAACTGTCGCTGTTCAGGCCGATTATCAATACGTCGCCAAGATTTCTGGCGGCAGCGAGGTATTGCACATGCCCGGCATGCAGGATATCGAAACAGCCGTTGGAAAAAACGACCCGTTTCCCTGCGGCTTTCCAGTTTCGTACCTGTTCAACGGCTTCCTCCCGGCCAATAAGCTTGCTTTTCATGGCTCTCCTGATAGTCAATAGATAATCCTCCAGACAAATTCGGATATTTTTTTCAAATTACAGTTATCCTGAATAATTCATGAAAGTTCATGTTGAATGACGGTAAAATATAATGCAAAAAAAATATAGTCGATTTGCACCAGCGTTTTCGAAGCCATGACGAGAGCGCAGTTGATGAAAACATGCAGGTTAAGCAAAAAAAAATCTCATGCGTCTGACAACCGCACAACAAGCCACCCTCAAGAGCACCGTCATCCGTTTCTTCGGTAACGGAGCATCGGTTACCGTGTTCGGTTCGCGAACCGATGATGCACGGCGGGGAGGAGATATCGATATCATGGTACAGCCATCGACCGCCGTTTCCGCAGCCGATCTGTTCACCCTGAAAATCAAGGCGCTCGCAGCACTGCAAAAAGAACTCGGAGAACGGAAAATCGATCTCATCGTCAGGTACCCCGGCGATTGTCGTACCATTGTAACGCAAGCGCTGCAAACCGGAGTGAAATTATGAATACGAAAGAAGAACATGCCAGGTTAAGGACGATCTGCGAACGGTGTAACCGGCATGCTCTTGCCCTCAGGGCAGCACTGCAGGATATTGAAAAGCTCGATGGATCATATTCGCAGTACCTGGAAAAACCGGATAGGGAGGTTCTTCGTCTTCTTGATCAGTTTGCCTATCGGTATACGAGGTTACAGGATGAAACCGGAGCAAAACTGATTCCGGCAATTCTTGCTGTGCTTGGCGAAGATGTCGCGCCAATGCCGGCTATCGACCGCTTTAACCGGATGGAACAGCTTGGCTGGCTTTTATCTGCGGATGAATGGATAGAACTTCGCCTTATCCGCAATGAATTCACCCATGATTATCCTGAAGATACTGAAGAGCATGCACAGAAGTTCGCCCAGGCTCTCAAGGCAGCAAAGCGGCTGCTTGTCATATTTGAACACCTCTCCATGCAACTCGGCAAGAGAGGACTCTGTTAGGCGAAGACTGCGCTTTATCCGGTATTATGCTCAAAAGCCTGTCAGCCATAATGACAAGACGAACATCGTCGGCTTGCATCAGCGCTATTGACCGGTTTGCAGTATGTCGCACCTCCTGTTTTTCTTCAAATCCCGCAGGTATGACATATCGGTAACGCCCGGGCGCAACCCGGCAATCTATAAGATAAAGGTATGACTCGAAGCCATGACGAGAGCGCAGTTGATGAAACATGCAGGTTATCATGAGTAAAAACAAGAACAGTATCAGGGATAAGTTGTTTTACCGGATTCTCCTGCTTGTCGGCCTGATAGTCCGGCGCCTGAACCGTGCTCACGTGGCTGCGATAGCCAGAATTTCCGGCGACATTGTCTATGACAGGCTGAAAATCCGCCGCGAACTTGTCGAAACAAATCTTTCCCTGACATTTCCGGAAAAATCCGGCGAGGAGATCCGCCGCATTGCGCGACAGGTCTATCGTAATCTCGCTGAAAACGCCATCGAGGTACTTCGCCTCTCCCTTATCGGTACCCCTGAAGACGCATCGCGGCTGGTTGAGGTCGATGTTCGCGACTTTCTTGCAAAAACACGCGACCGGAACAAAGGTGCGGTATGTGTTTCCGCGCATTTCGGCAATTGGGAGCTGCTTGCCGTTTCGCTCGGGCTTCTGGTGTCGCCGGTGACCGTTGTTGTGAAGCGATTGAAAAACAGGGATCTCGACAGCCAGATCAACCGATGGAGAAGCATGCGGGGCAACACAGTAGTCTATAAGCGGCAAGCACTCCGTGAGGGGCTCAGAACTCTGCGAAGCGGCGGGATCATGAGCATCCTTGCCGACCAGTCGGACCCGAAAGGCGGGTTTTTCATGGACTTTCTCGGACGCCGGGCCTCGGTCTTTCTCGGTCCGGCATTTCTTGCCCTTAAAACCGGCGTACCGCTGTTTGTGGTCATGTGTCGCCGTAACGGTTCAGGGCGCTACATCGCGGAATTCGAAGAGGTTGAAACCAGCGATCTCGGAGCAGGAAAGGAGGATGCCGAGGAACTTGCGAGGCGATATACCCGAGTGCTCGAACGCTATATCCGTACCTATCCCGAAGAGTGGTTCTGGGTGCACAACCGGTGGAAGCGATCCTCTTGCGAGACAGTGTAATTCCAATCCTGTTTCAATACTGCGCTTATAATCGAGGACCAGGCGATGAGGGAGTGGGAATGGGAAGAGGTGACGAAGAATGGTGGAAAAGATTGAATCGCTATAGGAAATATTCCTCGAAGCTTTGCTTCGTGAAGGAAGTATCTAACATGAACTCATACCCTGTAGCTCTGCTGCGGGGTAGTTGATTAGGGGGAGATTAGCCCACGAAGTTTCACTGATTTACCCGAATTGGCGCCTGGTTTGCCCGGTTTCACCGTTAAAACAGGCGCCTTTTTGCTAATGGGAAGGAATTTCAGGATTGTCGCGGGCAATATCATTGCATATTTGTATTGGAAATGGAATAATTGGGCAGGATGACGGTTATGAATGTAGCATTATCTGTATTGCTTTTGCGTCGTAATTCACGCGTAATGATGTCCGCGATAATGAATTCAGTAAAAGCGATAAGTTGCAATTGATCGCTTTGAGCAGGCAGTCGGATCGCGCAATTATCGAATACATTATCTTTTCGTGGATTCATGTCTTCTCTGGAACTTTTACACTTGTTTTTTCTGTTCTTTTCTTTTGTGTTTAAAAAGAAAAGATAATTGCGAAAACAAGTTGACTTGATATGTCTCTTATTTAGTGAATAACATTTTATCACCAAATCTATCCACAAGGGGGTTCTTATGCCACTGCTCAGTACAATGGTTTCATGGCTTCCGGAGGCAAATCCTGATTTAGCATCCACGGTTGAAGGAGGTAAATCGACGTCCGGAAACGTTCTCAGCAACGATACAAACCCTCACGGAGGCAACAGGGTTGAATGGATCAAGTACCTCGACGAAAAAGGAAAAATCCAGAAAGTGTTCATTGATGAAGGGTCGTCCGTAACGGTAAACACGATTTACGGATCCCTGATCATGAACTCGGACGGTTCCTGGAAGTATGTAAGCGACCCTTATGAAACGCATCCCTATCCGCCCTCGACTGCTCCATTACTCGATAATATCACCTATGGCCTCAAGGATGACTGCGGTAAAACCGATGCCTCCATGCTGACCGTTCAGGTACAGGATACAGTTCCAGTCATTGGCAAACCGGAATCCCGTGCGGTGGATGAGGATGATCTTGCCTGGGGTACCGACAAGGTGAAAGAGTCTCTTGTGGTGACCGGATCACTTGCGGTCGATCCCGGCGAAGATCCGGTCGATACAACATTCACCTCCCAGAGTGCTCCGACAGGTCTGAAATCAGATGGAAAAACAGTACAGTATCAGATTGTCGATGCTGGTCACAAGCTTGTTGCCCATACCGGCAATATCAATGATCCGGTCTTTACCGTCAGTATCCTTAACTCCACTGATCCGACAGGCCATCAGCAGTATCAGTTCACGCTGATGAAAGAGCTTGATCATGCAACAGGTGCCGGGGAAAACACCATGGCTCTGACATTCGGTTATCAGGCAAAGGATACCAACGATCTCGATGTTGCAACGTCAAGTTTCCAGGTGACGGTGACTGATGATGTACCGGCCTCGCTCGAAATAACCGAAACCGCTACGGCAAAACCCGTTGACACGAATCTGCTGATTACGCTCGATGTATCAGGCAGTATGTACGGTGAGCGTTTGGAGAAATCGGTTGATGCAGCTCAAAATCTCATCGATGCGTATGATGGTATGGGTGAGGTGAAGGTTGCTGTTGTAACATTTTCCGATGGTGGATACAAACAAACCTCGGGTGGTTTCACATGGATGTCTGCAACTGACGCAAAGAGTGTTCTTGAAGGCTGGAGTAATTATTCGGGAGGTGGTACAGACTATCAAGACGCGTTGAATGCTGCGATTGATGCGTATGATGATGCCGGTAAGCTGGATACGACTATTGATCAAAGCGTTGCATATTTTATATCGGACGGGCATCCAAATTACACTCCTGATTACAGTGCATGGCTTGCTATGGTTTCAAGTGAAGATATCATTTCGTATGCATTCGGTGTGGGTAATGGAATCAATACAGCCCCTCTCGATCCGATTGC
This sequence comes from Pelodictyon luteolum, assembly GCA_020721225.1. Taxonomy (GTDB): domain Bacteria; phylum Bacteroidota; class Chlorobiia; order Chlorobiales; family Chlorobiaceae; genus Chlorobium; species Chlorobium luteolum_C. The sequence continues at coordinate 47,596 of DYNE01000012.1, forward strand.
ATTTGATGGATTGCATGAAACCGATATGAATTCCCAGATTGTTACCGATGTTAATGATCTTTCAGGTCTTCTTGCTTCATCGGTTGTGCAGGATCCGCTGAAAGGTACGCTCTATGCCGATTTCGGAGCCGATGGCGCGCAGGCGGCACATATGGTTCAGTCCGTAACGATTGACGGAACAACATTCACATACGATGCGCTTCATCCTGTCGTGACGAAAACCACCAGCGGAGGTGCTACGGTAAAAATCAATATGACGACCGGTGCCTACGAGTACACTGCACCAACTTCGTTCGAGAGTACGTATAACGAAACGATTTCGTTTACAGTTGTCGATGGTGATGGCGATCAGGTTGCTTCCTCGCTCAAGTTCACGAACTATCCGTTGCCGGCTAATCTCAGTACGGTCTGGATTGGCACTGATGCTGCAGAGACTCATTCGGGTACAAACGCGAGCGATTATCTCGACGGAAAAGGGGGAGCCGATGTCTTGTCAGGTCTTGGCGGTGACGACATCCTGAAAGGCAGTGCAGGAGGCGATGATCTCGATGGCGGAACAGGCAGTGATATTCTGCTTGGTTACGAGGGGAGTGACAAATTGCATTTCGATGCAGCCGACAAGGTTATCGACGGCGGCAACAGCGGCAATGATAGCGATACCCTGCTCCTTGCTTCAGGTCAGGGCATCGATTTCGCAACCCTTGCCAACAGCGTACTGAAGAATATCGAGGTTGTGGATCTGAGCGTTAACGGCAATCATGCGTTGACAAATCTCTCTGTTCAGGACGTCAGGGATATGACCGATGGCTACAATGTCCTGACCATCAAGGGAGAAGCCGGAGACAGCGTTGACCTTACAGCCGGATGGGTAGCTATGGGCACGAGTGGAGGGTATACCCTGTATGCGGATAGCAGCACGGCACCAACGGTTGAGCTACTGATCGATGCTGATATTCTTCTTATTTGACGCTTTTACGGCATAAGGTTGATCCTTATCCGCAGAGGGCAGATGCACGCTCTTGACGATACAGCCGTCTCATGAAAGCAATCATGAGACGGCTGTTTTTTTATGATCAAAGGGTGAAATAACTTTGCCTCGTTTTTCATCGGTACCGTTCAGATTCTGCCTCCATAAACCCCTCTTGCCAAGCGTTTTTTTCCCGTTATTCCATTTCCAATTTCCGATACAAATATACCGGGTATATTGCCCTCGACAATCCAGAAATTCCTTCCCATTACCAAACAGGCGCCTGTTTTGAACGGTAAAACAGGCGCCAATTCGTGTAAATCAGTGAAACTTCGTGGGCAAACCTTCCCCTATTCAATTTTTTCCTCCTTTCTTCGTCGCCTCTTTCCATTCCCTCATCGCCTGGTACTGGATTATAAATGCATTATTGAAATAGAATTGGAATTACTTTTTTTGTGAGCATAAGCATTGTTGTGTCTTCAAATGCAGTCAAAATACGATTTTTTTTCTTCTTCATCATTATCAGGGATATTTCTCGATCCTTTTCTTTTCATGTACAAAAAAAGTGCTTTGCATTTGTCTCGTTATGAGACGACTGTGTAAAATAATGATGCGATATATGTATTGGTTTGGTGTATGTGGCAGGTTTTTTCATTGGTTATTCCTCTTTGATTCAACGGGTTTTTCTGTATCGGCACGAATATTGCAGTACAAATAGAATGTTTGAAGCTGTGTTGATTCCTTATACGGATTGTCAATTACAATTCGATGTTGCGTCGCCTGTGTTTATTTGGTGTATCGCGCTTGTGATTTGTGGGTGGTGACGTGAAAAATAAGGCTGACTCGATCATGAGTTGAGCGTTTCATCAACCAGCGAGCTGTAAATGTGCTGCATTTTCCAGTGTGCTTTACATGAACTGGATGCGAATAAAAAGTATTCGTGCAGCGTACAGATAATCCCAAATCATTAATCCGAAGTTCCCCATAATAAAAAACAGTAACTCATTACAGTACAATCAAA